>NZ_JABWRW010000026.1:0-82429 GCF_014269095.1 Pseudomonas sp. SWRI50
GATCGTGCTTCGAACTATGCTTCTTCATGGTCTCGCCCTCGCTGCCGTTGGCTTCTTTGAACGCCACCGTGGCACTGTGATGCCTCGGCGGGGGCGAGTCCATCGATTACAGGGAGTGAGGCCAGTGCCTTAGGCGCGCTGTGGCACGCCCTTCTGGCCCGGCCGGCGGTTCGGCGCCATGCCGTTGGCCAGCAAGGTTTCCTCGACGGATGCGTACTGCTCGCCGATCCGGTAGATCGCCCGGGCTGTCCGACGGCGCCAGTGCTTGCGTGTTGATGAACGCGCGCCTGGCCGAGCAGCGCAACCTCAGGCCGCTGGGCCTGTACCGGGGCATCGCCGTGGCCGGCCTGGCGCCGGAAGAGATGGGCATCGGCCCGGTGTACGCGGTGCCGCGCCTGCTCAGGCAGCATGGGCTGAACGTCGACGATATCGGCCTGTGGGAGCTGAACGAAGCGTTCGCCTGCCAGGTGTTGTATTGCCGCGACACCCTGGGCATCGACCCTGAGCGCCTGAACGTCAACGGCGGCGCCATCGCCATTGGCCACCCCTATGGCATGAGCGGCGCGCGAATGGTTGGGCATGCGCTGCTCGAAGGTAAACGGCGCCGGGTGCGCTATGTGGTGGTGACCATGTGCGTGGGCGGTGGCATGGGGGCGGCGGGCCTGTTTGAAGTGCTGTGAACACAACCGGACCGCAAGGGCTCTCACCCCTGCCCACTCACTGAAAGATGAGGAACGCTCCATGCTAGCAACCCCTTTTTCCCTGGCCGGCAAGACCGTTTTGGTAACCGGCGCTTCCAGCGGCCTGGGTGCCCACTTCGCACGCTTGGCCCAGGCCGCTGGCGCCCGTGTGGTGCTGGCGGCGCGGCGGGTCGAGCGCTTGCAGGCGCTGGTCGAGCAACTTGAAACCCACGGCGGCGAAGCGTTGGCCGTGGCGCTCGACGTCACTCAACGCGACAGTGTCGAACAGGCCTTCGACAAGGCCGAGGCCCGCTTCGGTGTGGTCGATGTGGTCATCAACAACGCCGGCATCGGCGACCCTGGGCGCTTTCTCGAACTGAGCGGGCAGGACTGGCAGCGCATGCTCTCGACCAACCTCGATGGCGTGTTTCATGTCGCCCAATGCGCTGGCCAGCGCCTGGTCAAGGCCGGCCGCGCCGGGAGCATCGTCAACATCGCCTCGATCCTGGGCCTGCGCGTAGGGGCCGGGCTGAGCCACTACTGCACGGCCAAGGCCGGTGTGGTGCAGTTGACCAAGGCCATGGCGCTGGAGCTGGCCCGCTACCGGATCCGCGTCAATGCCATCGCCCCCGGTTACTTCAAGACCGAGATGAACGAGGCCTACTTCGACAGCGAGGCCGGCCAGGGATACATCAAGGACCACGTGCCGATGCGCCGCCTGGGCCAATTGAGCGAGCTCGACGGCCCACTGCTATTGCTGGCCAGTGACGCCGGGGCGTTCATGACCGGCAGCGTCCTCGCCGTGGATGGCGGGCACTTGGTCAACCCGTTGTAACAAGGAGCCTGCATGCCCACCGCCGCTTACCGGCCCCGCGTGGTCGCGCTGGTCACCCACTTGCGCTGCCCTGGAGCACCCAGCCCCATGGCCCGGCTGATCGAGCAGGTCAGCGCCGACTACCGGCAGCAGGCCCATGTCGAGGTGATTGAAACCACCCTCGGCAAGCTGCTGCCGCTGGCGCGCGAGCTGGAGAGGCGCCAGCAGGCCGACGTCATCCTGTGTTCCGGGGCCGCCGCCGACTACTTGCGCCAGCACCTGTCGACCTCGGTGCAGGCCCTGCACCTGGGCGAGCACGACCTGATCCGCGCCCTCGCCCTGGCCCACACGCGCACCCGGCGCGTCGGCGTGCTCAGCTTTGGCCAGCCCCACCCCGGGCTGGCGGCGATGCAAGCGTTGCTCAACCTCAAGGTCCACGAGCACACCTATACCCGCCTGGAACAGGCCCGGGCGCAGGTCGCGCAGCTGGTCGCGGACGGCGTCCAGGTCATCATCGGGTCGCCGACGGTGTGCCAGCTGGCCGACGCGGCCGGTGCTCAGGGCGTGCTGGCCCTGGACAGCGACAGCCTGTGCCATGCGTTCGACAACCTGCGCATTCAGCCCCGGCGCAGCCGCAAGCCGCCTGCCGCGCAGCCGTTCACGACGCGCTATCGTTTCGATCAGTTGCTGGGTGATGCCCCGGCGTTCCGCGCGACCGTGCAGCTGGCGCAGCGCTACGCCGCGACCGACGCGACGGTACTGATCACCGGCGAAAGCGGCACGGGCAAGGAGTTGCTCGCACAAAGCCTGCACCACGCCAGCGCCCGCCAGCAGGGGCCGTTCGTGGCGATCAACTGCGCGGCCCTGCCGGAGCCGCTGCTCGAGAGCGAGCTGTTTGGCTTTGAAGACGGCGCGTTCACCGGCTCGCGCAAAGGGGGCAAACCCGGCCTGATCGAGCTGGCGCACGGTGGCACATTGTTCCTCGACGAAGTCGGCGACATGCCCGCGCCGCTGCAAACCCGTTTACTGCGTGTGTTGCAGGAGCGCGAGGTGCTGCGCCTGGGTGGCTGCGCGCCAACACCGGTGGACATCCGCGTAATTGCCGCCACCCATTGCGACTTGCCAGCGCGCATCGCCAACGGGCAGTTTCGCGCCGACCTGTTCTACCGCCTGAACATCCTGCGCCTTGCCGTGCCGCCCCTGCGCGATCGGCTCCAAGACATCCTGCCCCTGTTCGAGGCGCTGCTCGCACGGCACGGTGCAACACCGCTCGTCACACCGCAGTTGCAACCCCTGCTGCCCCTGCTGCTGCGCCACCGCTGGCCAGGGAACATCCGCGAGCTCGACAACATCGCCGAGCGCGCCGCGCTGTGCGCCCAAGCCTTGGTGGGTGCCGATGGCATCGGCCTGGCCACGCTCTTCCCTGAATTTTTCGAGCATGTGCAGGCCGCCGCACAGCCGCTACCCGCTAGCGAGAACCTGCGCAGCCTGGGCAAGGCCGCCGAGGCGGCGCACGCCCGGCGCATGCTGGACAGCTGCGACGGCAACATGGACCAGGCTGCGCGTTGCCTGGGTGTCAGCCGCAGCACCCTGTGGCGGCGTTTGCGCGCATCCTACGGATGACTTATCGCGAGGCGCCCGATACCCTTGGCCTCTGGTGGCCTGACGGTTTTGGGCCCAATCCTTTTTGCGCAGACGAGCATGTCATGAAAACCGCCGCAGGTTTGCTGCTGTCGGCCATCGAGCTGGACCGTGCCAGTGCCATCCCCCTGTACCGCCAGCTGTACCTGCAGATTCGCAAGCAGATACTCAATGGCAGGATCCAGGGTGGCGTGCGCCTGCCCTCGACCCGCACCTTGAGCAACGAGTTGGGGTTGTCGCGGATCACCATTCTCAATGCGTTCGATCAATTGATTGCCGAAGGCTTCCTGGCCTCGCGCACCGGCGCCGGCACCTATGTCGGCACGGAATGGGAAAGCCGCGGCAGCGAGCCCGAGCAGCCCCAGCCGCCGCCGCGCCTGTCCGACCTGAGCCAGTCGATGCTGTCGCTGCGCAGCGATCATTTTCGCGGCGTCTCCTACACCGACTGGGACCCGGCCACCCCGACCTCGTTCCTGCCCAGCCACAGCACCTACGAAGCCTTCCCCCAGGCGATATGGCGGCGGCTGATGAACCAGCACCTGCTGAAGCCCACCAAGGCGATGCTGGGCTACGGCGAGCTGCAAGGTTTGCAGGCCTTGCGCAGCGCCATTGCCGAGTATGTGTTCGATGCCCGTGGCATCGACTGCGATGCCGGGCAGGTGGTGATCGTGTCTGGCGCCCAGCAAGCGTTCAACTTGCTGGGCATGTTGCTGCTCAACCCCCAGGACAGTGTATGGATGGAAGACCCGGGGCATATCGCCGCGCGCATTGCCTTGCAGGCGCAAGGGGCGCGGGTGACCGCGTTGCGTGTCGATGAACACGGGATCGACGTGGAGCAAGGCCTGCGCGAATGCCCTGAGGCCCGGTTGGTGTTCTGCACCCCTCGCGCCAGCACCCGCTGGGCGTCACCTTGAGTTACGCGCGGCGCCAGGCCTTGATCGACTGGGCCGCGCAACAACAAAGCTGGATCATCGAAGACGATTGCGACAGCGAGTTCCGCTACAGTGGCCGTCTGCTGCCCGCCCTGTATGCCCTGGACCAGATGGCCCGGGTGATCTATGTCGGCACCTTCAGCAAAGTGCTGTTTCCGTCACTCCGGCTGGGCTACGTGATCCTGCCGCCAGCGCTGGTCGAACCCTTCTGCACCCTGCGTGCGGTCATGGACCGCAGCCCGCCCACGCTGCTGCAGGCCACCACCGCTAATTTCATGGCGCAAGGCCATTTCATTGGCCACATCCGCCGCATGCGCGCGTTGTACAAGGCACGCCAGCAGGCCTTGATCGCACAGCTCGAACAGCACATGGGCGGCTTCTTCACCCTCACCCCGGCCGATGCGGGCATGCACCTGATCGCCTGGCTGCCTCCTGAGCTCAACGATGCCGACGTCGCCCGGCAACTGGCTGAGCACGGCATCCACACCTACCCCTTGAGCGACTACAGCATCCAGCATGCGCAACCGCCTGCGCTGCTGATCGGCTTTGCCGGCACGCCGGAAAACCAGGCCGCGGCACGCGTCCAGGCACTGGCCCAGGCCTTGCGCACACTGGGGTACCTGCCCGCAAACACCTGAGGCCAGGCAAGTGGTCCTATCGATTGGCGGATAATGGATCTATCGAACGTTCCTCACTGGCGCGATAAAGGTTGCGCCGGTAGACCCCGGCGTCTGAACCAGGAACGACGCTAATGAACAATAAGATCCAGGAACGTTTCAACGCCTTGCTGAGCCACAACGTGGTGGAACAGGCGCCAGCCCCCGTGCTGACCCAGGCACTGGCCCAGCGCTTGCTCGAACGCCTCGGGCAACTGCGCCTTTTTGCCCATGCCTACCCGCTGCTGACCAACCTCACCCACGGCCGGGTCACCCCCGCCGACCTGCTCGACTTCGCCTATCGCCATGAGTTGCAAGGCCTGAGCCTGCACGTGCTCTACGGCGAGCAGAACAGCCTGAGCCAGATGACACCCGCCCAGCTTCAGGCATTTGCCGACAAGGCCAAGGCGCTGGGGCTGGACGTGCATGTGAAAATCAGCAGCACGCTGAAAAAAGACGTCGACCAGGTGATCGCCATCGCCAAGGCCCTGGGGGTGTGCAACATCCGCGTCTACTCGCGTTACGAGGGCCCACTGTCGCGGGTCATGGACATCATCGAGAGCGACCTGCACTACCTGGCGCAACAGGCCGACGCCCACAACCTGTACTTTGACTTCGAGCAACACGAAGAGCTCAAGAGCGACGAGATCGCCCAGTTGCTCAAGCGCCTCGACCACCCTCGCCTGCATGCCCTGTTCGACTTTGGCAACATGATCAATGCCTGCGAACAACCCCTGCAGGCCCTGCGCAACCTGGCGCCACACATCCGCCAAAGCCACCTCAAGGGTGTGCGCATCGTGGCCGAACACAACGGCTTCGGCCATTACGGCGTGCTGCAAGGCAGCGCCGATGACGACCTGCCCAGTGCCCGCATGCTGTTCGAGCTGCTGATGCTGGGCGACACCGCCCCGCAGGTGATCGCCTTCATCCTCGAGCAGGAAAACCACTACGTGGCTCCGGCCTTCCGCCAACAGCAGGAAGCGGCCGACCCCTTCATCGCGTATCGGGAAATGAGCGACACCCCCCTGCCGGCCGGCTTCACCCTGGAGCGCATGCTGGCTGACGAACACCGTTGGGCGAACAACCAGGTGGCCTACGTGCGCGGCCTGCTGAACGAGTTTCGCACCCTGGCCAAGCTGACCTTGGCCAACGCTTGAACCTGGCGACCCGACTCCCTGCGGAGAACAACAATGACAGCCCAGAACAAAGCCAAATGGCTCCGATTCCTGATCCTGGTCCTTGGCGGCGGTACCGTCTACAAGCTGGCGAACCTCAAGGATGCCTTCTACGTCCCCATGCAGGAATTCATGGGCCTGAGCCACACTGAAATCGGCCTGCTACTTAGCGCCAACGCGATCATCGCCACCGCACTGTTCGTGGTCGGCGGCATGCTCGCCGACCGCTTCGAGACGCGCAGGCTCATCCCCCTGGGCCTGATCGGCACCGGCTGCCTGGGTGTGTACCTGGCCACCTTCCCGCCGTTCAGCAGCTTGCTGATCGTGTTCAGCCTGCTGGCCGTGTGTGCTGACTGCCTGTTCTGGCCATCGCTGCTCAAGGCCATCCGCAACCTGGGTAACGACCAGGAACAAGGGCGCCTGTTCGGCCTGCTCGAAGGCGGGCGTGGCGTGGTCGATACGCTGGTCGCGTTTGCCGCGCTGGGGGTGTTCGTGGCGATGGGCTCGGGCGAAAGCGGCTTGAAGTCAGCGATCCTGTTCTACTCGGTCATCGACCTGCTGGCCGGCACCCTCACCTGGTTCCTGCTCAAGGGCGACAGCGCGCCGTCGCTGGCCAAGCCGAAAAATGGCCTGGCTAACCTGATGGAGGCGATCAAGGTGCCGGGTATCTGGCTGGTCAGCCTGAACGTGTTCATGGTCTACATCGTCTATTGCGGCCTGACCTACTTCATCCCCTACCTCAAGGAGATGTACGGCTTGCCGGTGGCGCTGGTGGGTGCCTACGGCATCATCAACCAGTATTTCCTGAAGATTCTGGGCGGGCCTGCCGGTGGGTTCATTGCCGACAAGCAGTTCAAGAGCACCAGCCGCTACCTGAAGTGGGCCTTTCTGGCACTGTTGCCGCTGATGGCGGTGATCATGTTGATTCCGAAAAGCCCGACCTTCATCTATGCCGGCATGGCCGCCACCCTGTCCTTTGCGCTGATCGTGTTCTCCATGCGCGGCGTGTTCTGGGCGCCGATGGGCGAAGTCGGTATTCCCCAGCACATCACCGGTTCCGCCTTCGGTATCGGCTGCCTGATCGGTTACGCGCCGGGCATGTTTGCCTACGTCATCTACGGTGCGATCCTCGACCACTTCCCCGGCCAGCAGGGGTACAACTGGGTCTTCACCTTGATGAGTATCCTGGCCGTTGCAGGGTTCATGGTGTCCAGCCTGCTGTACCGGGCCGTTAGAAAGAATGCCCTGACTGCAGGCGGGATGAGTGCGGCGCAAGCATGAAGCATGAACACCCTCGGCCAGCTTCGACGGTGGAGGCTGGCCTAGGGTTCCCTAGGGGTAAGGTTTGCATGTCGGTCTGGCGCCTGACGCCCGCACGGGGTACAACTGGACCTTTTAGGAGGCCACCATGCTCCGTGTGTTTGAACGACGGCTAGACCCCTTCCCACCCGACGAGGCCCCGCCGCCACCGGTCGGCCTGCTGCGTTTTCTGTGGGCCTGCACGCGCGGCGCGCGTGGTTACGTACTGGCGCTGGCGCTGCTCAGCGCCGGTGTATCGATCTACGAAGCCTGGCTGTTTTCCTTTCTCGGCCAGGTTGTCGATTTGCTCTCGACCTGGCAAACGGGCGGCGCTGAAGCGGCTCAGGAAAGCCGCGTGCTGTGGGGCATTGGCATCGTACTGCTGACCAGCATTGGGCTGGTGGCGCTGCGCACGATGGTGCAGCACCAGGTACTGGCGATCAATTTGCCGCTGCGGCTGCGCTGGGACTTCCATCGGCTGATGCTGCGGCAAAGCCTTTCTTTCTTTTCTGACGAGTTTTCCGGCCGTGTCACCACCAAGGTGATGCAGACCGCACTGGCCGTGCGCGAAGTGCTGTTCACCCTGATCGAAATCGCCCCCGGCATCGGCGTGTACTTCATCGCCATTATCGCCCTAGCGGGCGGTTTTGCCTTGAAGCTGATGCTGCCGTTCATTGCCTGGGTCGCGCTGTTTGGGCTGGCCTTGCTGTACTTCGTGCCGCGCCTGGGCAAAGTCGGCCAGGAACAGGCCCATGCGCGCTCATCGATGACCGGGCGCATCTCGGACGCCTACACCAACATCACCACCGTGAAGCTGTTTTCGCATTCCAAACGCGAAGCGCACTTTGCGCGGGCGGCGATGGAGGATTTCAAACAGACCGGCTTTCGCCAGATGCGCCTGGTCAGCCAGTTCGAAATCGTCAATCAGGCCTTGGTGGTCGGGTTGATCATCGGCGCTGGCGGCTATGCCCTGTGGTTGTGGCACCAAGGCGAAGTCGGCACCGGTGCGGTGGCGGCGATTACCGCCATGGCCTTGCGCATCAACGGCATGTCGCACTGGATCATGTGGCAGATGACCTCACTGTTCGAGAACATCGGCACCGTGCAGGACGGCATGGCCACCTTGACCCGCGGCCCCAAGGTGCAAGATGCGCCGAATGCCGGGGTGTTGGTGACGTCGGGCGGCGCGGTGAGCTTCGACAAAGTCAGCTTCAACTACAACGGTGAGCGGCAGGTGCTCGATGGCCTGAGCCTGAACATTCGCGCCGGTGAGAAAGTCGGCCTGGTGGGGCGGTCCGGTGCGGGCAAGTCGACGCTGATCAACCTGCTGCTGCGCTTTTACGACGTTGACCACGGCGCCATTCGCATTGATGGGCAAAACATTGCCCAGGTGACCCAGGACAGCCTGCGCAGCGCCATCGGCATGGTCACGCAGGACACCTCGCTGCTGCACCGCTCGATTCGCGACAACATCGCCTACGGCCGCCCCGACGCGAGCGACGCGCAAATCCGCGAGGCCGCCGCCAACGCCCAGGCTGACGGGTTCATCAACCAGCTGAGCGACCGCCAAGGCCACAGCGGCTACGACACGCTGGTGGGTGAGCGCGGCATCAAGCTGTCCGGTGGCCAACGTCAGCGCATTGCCATCGCCCGGGTGATGCTCAAGAACGCCCCGATCCTGCTGCTCGACGAGGCGACCAGCGCGCTGGACTCCGAGGTCGAAGTCGCCATCCAAGAAAGCCTCAATGAGATGATGCACGGCAAGACCGTCATCGCCATCGCCCATCGGCTGTCGACAATCGCTGCCATGGACCGCCTGATCGTCATGGATGAAGGGCGCATCATCGAACAAGGCACCCATGCCGAACTGCTGGCCCGCAACGGCACCTATGCACGGCTTTGGCAGCACCAGAGTGGCGGCTTCTTGGGTGAAGACCAAGGCGTAGCGGAGGCCATGGAGTGAGCCTGCGGGGTGGCAGCCGGTTGCGGCTGCCACCTGCCCTGCGCTGTTTGCATCGGGTCAGCATCGGTTATACTTCTTAATCATTTTTTTACCCTTACCGTCGCTGACACACGAGATCGCATGAACACATCCCCTGCACTGCAACCGGGCGCCGACAGCAGCGAGGCCACTGCGCCGACCGACCTGAATGATCTGGTTGGCTACGCCTTGCGCCGCGTGCAGATGAAGGTGTTTCAGCACCTTGTCGAGTGCCTGACGCCCTACGACCTGCGGCCTGCACAGTTTTCTGCGTTGGCCATCATCGCGCAAAACCCAGGCCCTACGCAGGCCGAGCTGGCCAAGGCGTTGAACATTGAGCCGCCCCAAGTGGTGCCGCTGCTCAACAAGCTTGAAGAAGCGGGCCTGGCCCTGCGCGTGCGCAGCAAGGCAGACAAGCGCTCTTATGGCCTGTACCTGAGCAAAGCGGGTGAGAAGCTGCTGAAAACGCTGTATGGGGTAGCTGAAGAGAGTGACCGTGCCGCTACGGCCAATTTGGATGATGACGAGCGGCGGCAGTTGCTTGCCCTGCTGCGCAAGGTCTATTGAGCACCTAAGGATCCTTCGATCAACTTGCCGCGCAGCGGCGGCAAGTCGTAGTTCCCCCGTCACACAGCGCTATTTGTCGAAAAAATCGGCCACACTGGCGGCGGTGCCATGGACGTAATGAACCAGACCGGACTCCGCATCAACGCCAACATGAACCTTCATCCCGAAGCAATATTGGTAGTGATCGGAACTAGGGTTATGTGTCATACCTCTTTCATTGTGGGTATGACACATGACTTACAACATCCCCTTTCTCTATGACGGCAGAGAGAGTGTGACATTTATCCCGCTAGGGATGGCATCGCAAAACCGATTGAATTCCTCAGTAGTCAATGCATTAAGATCTTTAGTAGGCCTTAGCCCAAACTCAGCGCTTGATGCATATCCACCATCATCAATGGCAGCTATAAAAGACAAATTCAAAAAACTCCCCGACTTCATCTCCTTAATAATATCAGTTATATCATCGACATTTTGCCTGTGCACAGACAAAACCAGATTCCAACCTTTTCGAGCCGCACCAATTTGACTGTCTTTCCACGCCATGTTAATAACTCCACTTTGTTTGGTGAGTCATACAAAAGCGCCAGATGCTACCTGTCCAACCGGCATAGCATTCTAGTTAACAAAAATCGTAAGCAAGCGCCTTCGCTAGTGTGGTGTTTCAGAAGTACCACTGGGTATTTGAGCTAGGGATCCTCCGATCCTTAACCGCAACCTGCAACATCTCCCACCCCAATAATCCAAAAACGGCTTATTGATTGCAACTAGCAAAAATGATAGTGCTCACGATTTGACCGAATGACAATGCTGAGCTACTGAACGCACCTTCTTGGCGGACACATTACCTAGCGTCGCTGGAAAGCCATACAAATCCATGGCGGCATACTTTTTGAATGATGGGAACGTACTCAGTCTAGGGTCCAGACCTTTAAATACCGAATGAGGACCAGGAGAATCGCGCTGTCTAAAATGAAACCTAAGTCCATACAGGCGTAATGGGTTGCCCACACTACCGGCCCCGACTTAACGGTAGGACAATGAATCGAGCCTCGGCAACCCCACCGTTAGCGCGTCATCCCCAGTTCGGCATCATCCATCAGCGCCTTGGCCAAGGCGCTTAGATAATGTGAGGCCCAGATAAGCTGCGGGTTGTCGTCCATTACCCCTGCGATGGTCAGGTCTCGCACAACGCCCATCAGCTCTGAGGCTTGCTCACGGGCGTCTTGGCAAGGGATGCCGGGCTCGATGCAGAACAGCGGCTGGGTCTTTTTTTCGCCCTGGTAGAACTTGGTCTTGCCGACCGTGGTTGGGGCTTTGTTGGCGCCTGTGGTCATTGTTCGGTCTCCCTGAAATTTCACCGCCTGTTCGGGCCTCTTCGCGGGGCAAGCCCGCTCCCACAGGTATACACAGGCCTTGAGACCTGCGGTGTACCTGTGGGAGCGGGCTTGCCCCGCGAAGAGGCCCGAACAGGCAACTCATTACCTGTGGCTCAATGCTGAGTCCGTGGCTGATGCGCCGGCATCTGCATCTGGATCAACGCCGACTCCAGCAGCACACGCAGTGCCTCCAGCTCATGCATCGTCGCCATCATCAAGATCGACACGGGTGATTTGGGCTGTAGGAGAATGGCCTGATTTGCCACGGATTGCGCGCACAGGGCGTAGTCCGCTGCCTGGATGAGGGTGTCTTCGAGGGAATGGTGGTTGTGGGGTGGATCGGGGACTATTTTTAGCATCACTTAATCCTTTCATGGCGCAGCCACCTGCCTGCTGTCAAACAGAAGGGTGGCAGCTGTACGTGGGTTGACAGACCGGCGGATTAAGCAAAGTTCCGGCGCACGCAAGCGTGCCCGCACGTACAGCCGCCATTGAAGCGAGCTATATGCTTAATACCGTCGCGGCCTGTCAAAGCCGATCGCTGTTTTCAGCGACACGCCGAGACTAGAGCGCTGCCTGAACAGCCGCAACGGAAAAAAGGCGGCAGGAGTATGTTTGGGAAATGCCCTACAAGGAAGGGGTTAAATCTGATTTCTTCTCTCCGAAGCTTTACAACCCGGCCTCTTCGCAGTGCAAGCCCACCCCCTGCGTCACCTTCCGGTCACGCGCGGTCTGGGTAGGAGCAGCCTTGTGCTGCGAAGAGGCCGGTGGCAGCATTGAGGATTCCCGGTTTGGTCACGGGCCTCTTCGCAGCACAAGGCTGCTCCTACAATGAAATGCGTAAGCCTCGAGACCAAATAACTTTGTGGGAGCGGGTTAACCCGCGAAGAGGCCAGACCAGGCAACGCAGTAGCTGTGCTTTAGTGCTGAGGCCGCAGCCTGCTGTACCGCGCTGCCGCTTGATCACTCGGAGTGGATGTTCAGCTTTAGCTCGTCGGCGCCTGCTTCGGCTTATTCACCGGGTCGCCGTTGCAGTACACGTACGGCGAGCCATTTTGAGTAGCAAGCAGACCTGCGCCCGCAGGCACCTGATAGCGGTGCAGCTGCGCATCGTACAAACGATCGCCATTGCCCAAGTGGTACAAGCTCAAAGGGTTAAGCAGTTCGCCTTTGAAACCCAGCCAAGTAGTGGATGCTAAGTCGCGAACACGAAACCCATAGGGCAGGTAGCTGTAATAGACCGGGGGGGTAGATTGGCCATGCTTGAGGCTGGCGAACACGGTGCCCGCAGCATCGCGCAGTTCGAACGTGCAGGTCGTTGACTCCCACACGTCACCAGTGGCCTCTGTAATTTGCTGCAAAAAGCACGAGGGGCTGTTATTAAGCAGCACCATCCGCCGTTTCGCTGCCTTGCCGGTAAAGTGATCGCCCAATTGTTGAACGGCATAGATAGACCCTTCCCGGTAGTGATACACCTCCCGCTGCTCACCTAGCACCACTTCCCTGATCCGCCCCTGAGTGTCATAGGCAAACTGGTAATCCGCGCCCTCTCCCCCTGCCTGGCTGCTGTATGACTTGATCTGTCCATTCGCGTGATAACCGAGCTTGCGATTGCTGCGTTTCAAGGTGCGGCCGCGTTGATCGTTGACTTGTGGGTCACCGTTCGATGAGATCAGTGCACCTGGGCGGTCTGGGTCATAGCCGTAAGTAGAAACACCTGGCCCCTTGCTCGACTTGTGGCTGCGCGACACAACGTTGCCATGGGTGTCGTACGTAAATACCTGCTCGGTATAGGCTTTGTTGCTGCTGCTGACGGGCGCATTCTCGCCCGTGCAATACCATTTATGCAGACGCTCATCGCTGTCGTACGTGTAATGGTCGCTGCGGTGCTCCTTGTCATCGACCCTTAGCACGAACTGCTTCAGCCGCCCATCGCTGAGCAACGTTCGCTCAAGGCTTAGGGTAGGAAAGCCGTCGCCACTGAAGGTACGCGTAGTTTCATTGCCTGACGGGTCATAGGCGTAACTCACCGTCATCAAGGCGCCGCTGCAGACATCCTTGATGCTTTCCTGAGTGAGTTGGCCTTGGTCGTTGTAGGTGCTGGTTGTCTGGCATGCCGAACTGGCTGAACTGACGACGCGGTGGTTGGTGTCGTAGGTGAACGTTGTGGTAGTCCCCGTAATGTCGTCGAAGCTGAGCAACTGGCCGGCCGCCGAGTAGATGTGCAGGGAGGTGGCCGTTTGCTTCGTACCCATGAAGGTGGGGGCGCAGGCTTCACTGAATTGGCGCTTGGCAAGGTCCAGCGTGACACTGTAGCCAGCAGCAAGGTAATCAGGCATGTCCTTAGGCTCAGCGTCTTGAAACAGCGCAGTGGGCGAGCCACCATTAAGTGGCCCATCGCTGCCAAGGGTGAGTGAATGGTGGCTCGCAAACTCTAAGCGCACGTCACCTACTGCACTATTAACAAGATGCGGCTTACTTTCTGCAGATTGATTGTACATACCCAGCTATCACCTTTCGCACAAGAAGGATTTCGTCACCTTAGAAACAGTTACCACCTCAACTTTTTACGCACAGTTCCACAACGTTTACAGCGTCAGTACACCGTCAACCCGCTGCAGCACTCAGCACCTCGCTGCAGCGCTGAACACCTGTTTGATCTTGCGAATAATAAGAAAAGGAATTATACGCCATTAAACCTTCAGCCCTAGGCGCAATGCTTTTGACTGCCGCCCTCAACGTGCCATGTTCAAAGGCCATGTCTTTTAGCGTTGGATACACTTCAGCCAGCGGTGGGTTAACGTTTTCGATCGTGTGCTCGAAGGGCTCGAGATTTAACAAAAGTACAACCCTGCGCAGAATTGGAACCTCACGGCCCGTCACGTGCTTGAATCGGCACTGATTAAATTGTGCAATGGGAAGCCCAATTAATTTATCTTCGTCATTATAGAAAAAAGCTTCAACGGGAAGCGCGCCGGCTGTTTCAGCCGTCCACGAGGTCACCTTGAAGTCATTAGGCACGGTGGTCTTTTCGGACGCCCGCTCAACGACCGCCAGTGCCGTCATGAACGCCTCCGTTACATCTGGCCCCTTAAGGGAGAACGCGCACCGCTTGTCGTAGGCCTTATCATCAATGGGTGAATGGGCCTCAAACCAGGCCTTGGCACCTGTGACAATGTCACTCGACACCACACATGGCGCACTGCTGTCCTTCTTGTCCTCATACGCTCCACAACCCTTGTCTGAGCGTTTGTCCGAGGCACCATCAACGGGATAGAAGCAGGTTGGCTGCAACTGCAATTGATCCGGTTGTTCTTGACCTGGCGGTGACACAATATAACCATTGGTGTATGCATACGCTAACCGTTCAAAGGATATACCGATGCGCACGTAACTAAACGAGGTATCGTGCGTTGCTCCCTTTCGGGGGGGATCCCACGCGTTAAAATGCTTTCCACGCGGATCGCCCACACCTCTTATCAATAGACCGGAGCATTCGTAAGCCGGGCGATTATTCGGACAGGACTGCACATAAGCTTGATAGCGCAATGTAACTTTTTTCTCTACTTCCTTACCGTACTTATCCAGCTCAGGCGATGCCTGTACAGGCCCGATCATCGCCAGCATTATCAACCCTGCACAATGTACACGCATCTATTAACCTCCATTTCTCAAGAGATAATGCACTCCACTGTGCGCTTCGCACACCCTTGAATGACACACCGGATGGTGATTATCGTCTACTGGTAAAAATGATAGGTTGACGCGAATCGACTATGAGCTGGACTCCGTATAAAGGTCCGAGAAACCCGCTCCCCCTGCCTCATCCTCCGGTCATGCGCGGTCTGGGTAGGAGCAGCCTTGTGCTGCGAAGAGGCCGGTGGCAGCCCTGAAGATTCCCGGTTTGGTCACGGGCCTCTTCGCAGCACAAGGCTGCTCCTACACTGAAATGCGTAAGCCTCTTACAGGTCATCCACAAACGGCAGCGGTAGTTCGGCCATTTGCAGGCACTGCAACCGGTACTCAAAACGCAACCACAGGTGGTCAAAGAAGTACGCCGCCGTCTGACGTTTGCGCCGGTAGAACGGTTGCTCCACTTGCATCAACGCCAAGCGTGCCGCCCGGGCCCAGGCATGGCCGAGCAACACCATCGCTAACGCTTGCAGGAAGTCACCCGCTGCCCGGTAGGCATATTCCCTGTCATCATGCCGCACAAGCCCACGCACCCAAGCGCGCAATCCGTCACTGGCTACGTGCAACTGCTGCGCCCAACGCCTGCCTTCGGCGTCACTCGCCAAGCCCGCATCTTCCAGCACGTGGTCGAGCAGCGATTCCAGCGCCTCGCCACGGTCGCCCAACACCTTGCGCACGAGCAGGTCGTTGGCCTGAATCTCGTTGGTGCCCTCGTAAATCATGGCCACGCGGCTGTCGCGCACGGTCTGCTCGATGCCCGATTCGGTGACGTACCCGTAACCGCCAAACACCTGCAACGCGTCACTGGCCAGCTGGAACCCTTGCTCGGTGAAAAAAGCTTTGACCACGGGCGTGAGCAAGCCGATGCGGGCCTCCAGGGTCTGACGGGCCGCCCCTTGCGACTGCTCGGCAAGGTCGAGCAGGTGGGCACTCCAATAGCCGATGGCGCGCATGCCTTCGGTCAGCGCCCGAGACTGCCATAACACCCGCCGCACGGCCGGGTGGAAGGCCACCGGGTCCGCTGCGGCAGCTGGAGCACCTTCAGGGCGCACCACCGCACGCATTTGCACACGCGCCTGTGCATAGGCCAAGGCACGCTGCCCGGCGCTTTCAGCATGGGCCAAGCCCTGCAGCCCCACGTAGGTGCGGGCACTGTTCATCATCACGAACAACGCAGCCAGGCCGCAATGGGGCTCGCCGATGAGCCAGCCTTGAGCCTGGTCGAAGCTGAGGCTGCAGGTAGCGCTGGCGGGAATGCCCATCTTGTGTTCGATGCCGGTGCAATGAACGCCGTTGGACTGGCTTTGCTCAGTTAACTTGGGAACCAGGAACAACGACAGACCACGGCTGCCTGCAGGCGCATCGGGCAGCCGGGCCAGCACCAGGTGCACGATATTGTCGGTGAGGTCGTGCTCGCCACCCGAAATGAATACTTTGTTGCCCGTCAGCCGAAAAGCCCCTGCTTCATCCACCCGCGCCTGCGTGCGTATCAGCCCCACATCGCTGCCGGCCTGGGGTTCGGTCAGGCACATGGTGGGCAGGCATTCACCGCTGACGATCTTGCCCAGCCAGGCCTGGCGCAGCTCGGCAGAGCCAAACGTGCGCAGGCACTCGTAGGCACCATGGGCGATGCCGCTGTACATGGCCCAGCCATGGTTACAGGCGTAGATCACTTCGTGCAGCGCCGCGCCGAGCAGCAGCGGCAGGCCCTGGCCGCCGTGCTCCACTGCGCAGGTCAAACCGGGCCAGCCGCCTTCCACGTAACGCTGGTAGGCCTGGCGGAAACCTTTCGGGGTGGTCACTTGGCCGGCGTGGAAGCTACAGCCTTCGCGGTCGCCACTCATGTTTAAAGGCAGCAACTGGTGTTCTGCAAAGCGCGCGCCCTCCTCCAGCAGTTGGTGAGCCAGCGCGCTGTCGACGCCGGCGAATCGCTCGGATTCAGCCCAGGCCGCAGGTGCTTGCAGCCAGTGATCGATCACGAAACGGATGTCTTGCAGCGGAGCGCGATAGGTAGACACGTGAACCTCCTTTTCAGGTCTTGGCCAGTGGGTTTTCCAACAGCAGGGCCATGCCCTGGCCACCGCCGACGCAGGCCGATACCACGCCATAGCGCTGGCCACTGGCGCGCAATTGCCGCGCAACGCTGATCACCAGGCGCAGGCCGGTTGCGGCCAGCGGGTGGCCAAGGGCGATAGCGCCGCCACAGGCATTCAGCCGTTCCGGCGCGATGCCCAACGACTGCTGCACCGCTACAATCTGCGCGCCCTGGGCTTCGTTGATTTCGAAGCAGGCGATGGCGTCCAGCGCCAGGCCTGCACGCTTCAGCAGCAAACGGATAGCCGGCACCGGGCCCAGCCCCATCACCTCAGGCGCGACGCCCACCACACTGCTGGCCCGCAACCAGGCCATAGGCGTGCGCCCAGCCAGCTGGTCTGCCGAACACATCAGCACCGCCGCTGCGCCATCCACCACCGCACAGCTATTGCCCGCGGTTTGCACCCCCTGCGGGTAAATCGGGGGCAGTTGCTGCAAACGCTCGAACGCGGTCGCGCGCGGATGGCTGTCTTCGGAGACGGCTTCAATGCCACGCGGCAGGCGAATGCCGCGTGGCTGCAAGCCGGGCCCTTCGAACACTTCATTGCCAACGCTGACGCACTCGTCGGCAAACCACCCTCGCGCCCGCGCAGCCATGGCCCGCGCGAAGCTCTGGGCCGCCCAGGCGTCTACGGCAGCCCGGGGGATGTGACAGTGCCGGGCGATGTTCTCAGCGGTCTGGATCATGCTGATGCCAACAGCGGGGTCGAACAGGGCTTCCCAGAGAAAGTCCTTGAAGCCGACTTCGCCGCCCAAGCGAAAACCGCCACGGTGGGTGTAGGCCACGATCGGATTGCGTGACATCGACTCCGCCGCCACACACAGCACCGTGCCCGCCTCCCCCGCCTGGATTTGCTCACCCGCCTGGCGCAGCAGTTCAAAACCGGTCGCGCAGATGCGTTGCACCATCAGCGCGGGTACTGCCTGGTCGACGCCACAGTACAGCCCGATATGCCGGGGTAGCATGTAGGCGTCGAAGTCAGCCTGGGCCATGGAGCCAGCCAATACGCTGTCGACAGCACGCCCCTCCAGCCCGGCGCGCTGCAACACTGCGCGGCCGGCCTTGATACCCAGGTCGGTCGGCGAGAGCAACCCGAATGCGCCATTGAGATCGACCCACGGCGTGCGGATACCATCGAGCAACGCGGTCGCCGCAAACGCGCGGAATTGCCCCCGGGCCGTCATGGCGCGTCTACACGTAACGGCCCCGACCCGGCGTACAGGCTGTCGATCAGGCCCTGGCGCAGTTGCAGGACCGCACGCTGGTTGATAGAGCCTTTGTCGGTGATCTCGCCGCGGTCGATGGACGGCGCTTCGTAGGCCAGGCCCGCGAACTGGATGAAGCTGGCGTTACCCGTGGCGCCTCGGTTGAGGCTGGCCAGCAGACTCGACAGCCAGTCCCGCACGGCAGGCGATGCCAGCACCTGGGCATCACTGGCCTGGTCGCCAAGCCCGGCCAACTGCCGGCACTCCGGCAACCGCGGGAAGATCAGCAAGCCCAGGCATTCGCGGTCAGGGCCCAGTACCACGACGTCCAGCACATATGGGGCACCCTGCAGGATCACCTGGGTGCGCATGGGCCCGACGCTGACGAACACCCCGGAGGACAACTTGAAGTCCTCGGCAATACGCCCGTCGAACATCAGCCCAAGCTGCGGGTTGTCGGGGTCGCACAGGCGCACGGCATCACCGCTGCGGTAGAACCCTTCTTCGTCGAACGCCGCTTCGGTTTGCTGGGATGAGCGCCAGTACCCCGGCATCACATGCGGCCCGCGAAACCTCGCTTCGAGTTTGCCGTCCACCGGCACCAGCTTGACCTCGCAGCCCGGGGCCGGCAGGCCAATGTAGCCTGCGACCGACAGCGGCCCCGTGGTGAACGTGCACGACGGCGAGGTCTCGGTCATGCCCAGCCCCGCCATCATGCGGATGCGTTCACCGCAATGGGCCACGGCCACCGCGTCAAGCCGGTCCCAGATGGCCTGTGACAACCCGGCGCCGGCAAAAAAGAACAGCTTCATGCGTTGGAAAAAGCGTTCGCACAGGCTGCTGTCCTGCTCCAGCGCCTTGACCAGTTCTTCCCAGCCCTTGGGCACGGTCAGGTACGCCGTGGGGGAAATGTCTTTGAGGTTACGCAGCGTCTGGGCAAAGCCTTGCGGCGTCGGCTTGCCATCGTCGATATACAGCGTGCCGCCGTTGTACAGCACGATGCCCACATTATGGCTGCCGCCAAAAGTGTGGTTCCACGGCAGCCAGTCGACCAGCACCGGCGGCACCTCGGCGAATTCCGGAAAGGTCTGCAACAGCATCTGCTGGTTGGCGCAGAGCATGCCCTGGGTGGTGACCACAGCCTTGGGCAGCTTGGTGGAGCCGGACGTGAACAGAAACTTGGCCAGGTTTTGTGGGCGCAACGCGGCAAACGCTTGGTCGGCGCAAGGGTGTGCGGCAGTGGCCAACACCTCGGCGAACGGCGTGCTCGCCCGGCCTGGCAGTTCGCCCTCGCCCAGCACCAGTGACACCGAGGGCTCGAACACCGCATCGATGGCTCTGCCATAGGCAGCGTCGGCCGCGAAGACCAGGCCCGGTTGGAGGGTCTGGACGATATGGCGCAGCTTGCCAAAATCCTGGGACAGCAGTGAATAGGCCGGCGATACCGGGCAATACGGGATGCCGGCATACAGTGCGGCCGAGGCCAGTTGCACATGCTCAAGGTCGTTGCCCGAGAGGATCACCAGCGGGCGTTCGGCGCTCAGGCCTTGATCCAGCAACCAGGTGGCGATGGATCGAACACGCTGCAACATGGTGGCGTAACTAATGTGCTGCCACTCGCCATCGGCACCACGGCGGGCAACGAACGTTTGCTCGCCGCGCTGTTCGGCCCAATGCAGCAAGCGCTCCATCAGCCGTGCCGGGTAAGCAGCAAGTGGTTCCACAGGGTTCAGGTAGAGGATGTCGCCTTGTTGGCGCACCTGTACCTGAGGCTGCCCGATCTTGACGGCGCGCAAGGGCGCACGCTGGGCAACGGAGAGGGTTTCGCAGACCATGAAGGCTACCTCTGCCTTAGTGCGCCCGAGGGCCGAGAGGCCCCCAAGTGCATTCGCTATTGTTGTTGTGAGTGCGTGGGTTAGATCGGGTAGTGCCGGGCGCCTTGCTGCACGGTGACCCAGCGCAGCTGGGTAAAGGCGTCGATCGCCGCCGTGCTGCCGAAGCTGCCGTAACCACTGGCCTTGACCCCGCCAAAAGGCATCTGCGCCTCGTCATGCACGGTCGGGCCATTGATGTGGCAGATGCCCGACTCCAGGCGCTGGGCAAGGGCCAGGGCGCGCTGGGTGTCACGGCTGAAAATCGCCGCGCTCAGGCCAAACTCGGAGTCGTTGGCCAGGGCCAGCAGCGCTTCGTCACCGCTGGCGCGCAGCACCACCGCGACGGGGCCGAACGACTCTTCGCGGTACAGCTTCATGTCGGCGTTGACCTGGTCGAGCAGCACCGGCTGCATAACGCTGCCCATGCGCTCACCACCCGCCACCAGGGTCGCGCCCTTGCTGAGGGCGTCATCAACCAGCGCCTGTATGCGCTCACCGGCCCCGGCATCGATCAATGAACCCAGCGGCGCATCGGTTTGCGCAGGGTCCGCTGCGCGCAAGCTGCGGACTTTTTCACCGAGCTTGGCGACGAAGGCATCGGCCACGGCCTGGTCGACGATCAGCCGCTCGGTGGACATGCAGATCTGGCCCTGGTTGAAGTAGGCGCCAAACGCTGCGGCATCCACCGCGGCATCCAGGTCGGCATCGGCCAGCACCAGGAACGGTGCCTTGCCGCCCAGTTCGAGCACCGCGGGCTTCAAGTGACGCGCCGCCAATTGCCCAACGATGCGCCCTACATGGGTAGACCCGGTGAAGTTCACCCGGCGCACCGCCGGGTGCGCGATCAGCCGCTCGACCACCGCCGGCGCATCGTGCGGGGCGTTGCTGATCACGTTGACCACGCCATCGCCCAAACCGGCCGCCTGCAACACCTGGCCGATCAGGCCATGCACCGCCGGGCTGGCTTCGGAGGCCTTGAGTACCACGGTGTTACCGCACGCCAGGGGCATGGCGATAGCGCGTGTGGCCAGAATCACCGGTGCATTCCACGGCGCGATGCCCAGCACCACGCCGCAAGGTTGGCGCAGGGCCATGGCAAAGCTGCCGGGCACGTCGGAGGGGATGACGCTGCCCTGGATCTGGGTAGTCATCGACGCCGCTTCACGCAGGATGTTGGCCGCCAGCATCACATTGAAACCGTACCAGTTGGCCTTGGCCCCCGTTTCCCCGGCCATGGCCAGGAATTCGTCACGCCGGGCGTCCAGCGCATCGGCCGCCTTCAGCAAGCGCGCGCGGCGCTCGCCTGGCCCCAGCGCAGCCCACGCGGGGAACGCCGCCTGGGCCGCTTCGACCGCCGCATCGGCGTCGGCCAGGGTGGCCGCAGCCACCACCGACACCACCTCGCCGCTGACCGGATGGCGACGCTCGAACGTGCCGCCGTCGCTGGCCGCACGGGCCTTACCGCCAATTAACAATGGCACCTCGAACATCGGGCATTCCTCTTTTCTGATTATTCGGGAATGAACGCCAAGATCACTCAGCGCTTGTAGGCTTGCAGGCCAGGCTTGATGCTCTTGTCGTCAAGGAACTGCTTCAAGCCCTGCGCACGCCCGTGCTCGGGGTCACGCAGTTGCGCCTGGTCGAGCTTGGCGTACAGGTAGTCTTCGTTCTGCTCCCAGGTCAACTCGCGGCAGCGCTTGAAGCCGTTTTTGGCGGCGCGCAGCACCACCGGGTTTTTGTCCAGCAGGTCCTGGGCCAGCAGTACCACTTCATCGCGCAGTTGCGCCAGCGGCACGCTTTTGTTGACCAGGCCCATTTGCGCGGCTTTCTGCCCGTCGAAGGTCTTGCCGGTCATGATGTAGTACAGCGATTCACGGTGGCCCACGGTGTCGGCCATGGCTTTGCTGACCAGGTTGCCCGGTGGGATGCCCCAGTTGATTTCAGACAGGCCGAAGGTGGCCTCATCGGCGCAGATGGCCAAGTCGCAAGCGACCAGCGGGCTGAAACCGCCGCCGAAGCACCAGCCGTTGACCATGGCGATGGTTGGCTTGCTGTAGAAGCGCAGCAGCTTCCACTGCCATTCCGAGGCATCGCGGCGGATGCGCTCTTGAAGAATTTCCGGGCCGGCGTCCACCTCGCGGAAGTACTCCTTGAGGTCCATGCCCGCGGTCCAGGCGCTGCCTTCGCCGGTCAAGACCAGCACACGGGCGTCGGCGTCCTGCTCGATGGTTTCCAGCACATCGCGCATTTCACGGTTGAGCGTCGGGCTCATGGCATTGCGCTTTTCAGGACGGTTGAAGCTGACCCAGGCGATGCCTTGCTCGACGGTAACTTTCACGGTCTGCCAGCGGTTGTCGTATTGGCCCATCACACACCTCTTGTACTGATTGTTTGTTGTGGCTGGCCGAACATTAGCCCGGCCATTTAGTTAAGTCAATTAACCATTAATAAAATTATCTATTTGACTTCGAAGGCGTCGTAGACGACGGCATTGCCCAGGCGCATGGCACTGCCAACGCCCACCGTGCGGTTGAGCCAGGCGTACTGAGGGGCCGAGGTTTCAAAGTGCATCGTGATGCGGAACTGGTACAGGCTGGGGTCGACATCCTCGCCGGCGGCGACTTTTTTCATCACCTCGGGCGGGCCGAAGCGATAGCCCTCGGTACGCAGGTAGATCAACGCACCGTCGTCGGTCTGCAGCAGGTAACGGGTGTCGATGATGGCGACGCCCTCGGGGGTGACCACCTGCCAGTCCGCGCCATTGTTGAGGATGGTGCCCTTGAGCCGGGGGCCCTCGAAATGCCCACCCGTGATGGGGATGATTCGCCGTTTGCCTTGTCCGCTGGTGGCGCCCAATTCCCAGATCGGTGCCACCAGGTCAACGCTGAAGCGCGCCAGCGGCTCGAGCTTGAGCGGCGGCGGTTCATAGCTCGCGGCCTGGGCCAGTGCGGCGCAGCTGCTCAAGCACAGGGCGATAAGCCCTTTACGCAGGCTCATGGCGCCACCCCTTGCGAAGCCGCAGCCTCGGTGGGCGTTGCACGCCGCCCCAGCAGCGCCATCGCCGCCACAGCCGCTACCACCAAGCCCGGCGAGGCCGCCAGCAACAAGCCCCCTACCCCGGCGCCAGCGGCAAGGATCTGCCCTGCCGCCAAGGGCCCGGCCATCGACCCCAGTCGGCCCACGGCCACCGACGCGCCCACCCCCGTGGCACGCACGTGTGTCGGGTACAGCGTGGGGGCCAGCGCGTACAGCACCAACTGGCCGCCGATGGCGCAATAGCCGGCGGTAAAACCGGCCAGCAGGATCAAACCGAAGGTGGTGGACAGGCCCAGGCCCGCCAGGGAGGCGAGCATGCCAGCGTAGGCGATCAACACCGCACGCCCAGCGTGCCCACGGTCCATCATGCGCCCGGTCAGGAATGACCCCGCCGCGCCGCCCAGGTTGAACAGGATCTGCACCGCGCCGGCCTGCGGCCGCGAATAGCCCTGGCCGATCAGCAGCGAGGGCAGCCAGTTCAGCAGCATGTACAGCACGGTCAAGGTGAAGAAGCATGCCAGCCACAGCAGCAGCGTGCGGCTCGCCCGGCCGGGGCCAAACAGTTGCGCTGCCAGCCCGTTCTGCGTGCCGCTGGCGGCAGCCTGGGCGCGAAACGCTTGGGACTCCGGCAGCCAGACCATCAGCACGAAGGCAATCGCAATCGGCGCAAAGCCGCCCACGTAGAACACCGTGCGCCAGCCCTCGCCCAGGCCCGCCATCCCAATCACCGAAGCGATGGCGCCACCCAGCGGCACGCCGCAGTAAGTCAGGCTGACCGCCGTGCTGCGCAGGCGCTCGTGGGCGGCTTCACTGGCCATGGCGATAAGGATCGGCAGCGCCGCGCCCAGCCCCAGCCCGGTCATCAGCCGCGCCACCAGCAGCGATGGGTAGTCCCAGGCATGCGCGGTGGCCAACGAGAACCCCCCGAACAGCAACACGGCCAGGATCAGGATGCGTTTACGCCCCATGCGGTCCGCCAGCCAGCCGCCGACGAAGGCGCCCGGCAATAAGCCGAGCAAGCCGGCACTGAACACCCAACCCAGCATGGCGGGGGTCAAGGCGAATTCCTTGGCCATGTGGGGCGCGGCAATGCCGGTGGCTTGCAGGTCGAGCCCTTCAAGCAGCGCGACGAGAAAACACAGGCCGATCGTCAGTACCGGCCGGTGCGATGGTGCGATTGAACCACTCATGTGCAGCCCTCTTGTTGTTATGCGAATAGGAGTCAGAGCCTGAAGGTCGCACGTACCGACACCAGCGAGGCGTCGTCGCCCCCGGCATCGCGGATTGCGGCGCCGATGTCGTAGTACTTCAGGTCCAGGTCGAGCGTCAGGTTAGGCGTCGCCAACCAGCGGGTATTGACGCGGTAGATGGTGCCCACGTGTCGGCCGGTGTCGCGGGTGTTGGCGAGGATGCTCATGCCGGGCATGTATACGCCGTCATGGGTGTTCTGCTTCCACACCTCGAAGATACCGGGTTCGAAACGCAGGGTGCGCCAGGGTGAAAAGCCAAAGGTCGGGCCAATGACGAGGATGTTGCTCAAGGTGGTCAGGCTGGCCTCGCCGTACACGCCGTTGCGCGGGTATAACGGGTCGAAGGTACCGACCTTGCCATCGCCCAGGTCGCCGTCACCGCTGGCCGCGTCCAGACGCATGGCCAGGCGTGGGGCCCAGGGGTGGTTGAAGGTGTAGCCGGTGTCGCTGGACACCGCCCAGGCACGAATGGAGGCGTTGCCCAAATGCCCATTTTGGCCGGCCAAGTCCCAACTCCAGTCCAGGGCCTGGAAGCGGCCGAACAGGCGGGTGCCGAACGTGTAGCGTTGTTCATCACCGGTTTCCCCCGCCAGGGCGCGGTCGTCGGTTTCCAGGCCAAAGGCGAACAAGTCGATGTTCCAGGCCTGGGTCAACGGCAGGGTGCCGTACAGGCCATAAAACTTGACCCCATTATTGCTGCCGTCATCCCAGCTGTCCTCGCCGGTCTTCACCGGCCGTACCGCAAAGGCATCGAGCTTACGCCCGTCCTTGAGGTTGAGGCTGGCGCGCAGGCCGTCGAAGGTCTGGCGGATGTTGGGGGAGTCGCGGTAGGTGACGAACACCTGGTTGCCGAACGCCATCTCCTGGCGGCCGACACGGGCCGTGTAGCGCCCGCCGTCAATGTCATGGTTCAGGTCGATAAAGGCCTGGCGCACTTCGTTGCGGCTTTCGTCGTTCGGTGAGTACAGGTCCTTGCCGAACGCGCGGGTGTTCTCGACTTGCACAAAGGCACGCAGCGCATCGTCGAACAGGTGCAGGTCGGCATGGGCTTGCAGGCGCTGCATCAGGTAGGAGTCGTCTTTGATCCCGCGCAGGCCGAAGAAGGGTTTGTCCAGTGAATCGGCGCGGTAGCGCGCTTCCGCGCCCAGTTGCAGCCATGCGCTTTCGGACAGGCGATGGTAACGCAGGCCATCGAAAGGATCGCGGGCTTTACCTGGGTCATCCAGAAAGCGGTAATCCTCGACCCAGCGCGGCGCGCCAGGCCGCCCTGGGCGGCTGTCTTCCAGGGGGCTCGCCGCTTGTGAAAGCTGGGCGATTGATAACAGCGCCAGGGACAGACATGCCCCCGTCAGCGGCTTCGTCATCAGAATATCCTTTCTTGTTGTTGTGAAAATGGATAACTCTGTTAACGATTATTTTGTTTAACGATGATGGCGTCAATAGCCGTCAGCGCTTATCGCATACAACGAGGCGCGATCACTGTTCGCTGATCGAACAGTTTTTAAACCCGCTATTTAGGCGGATTGCCTGGATGAACCCGGACAGAAGCGTTTCAGCCAGGGTCGCCGCCGGTCTTCATTCCTTGACAAGATAATTAAATAAAAAAATCATGTAGTGCACCCAACCCACAATAATAAAGAGAAACCCATGATCCCCTCCAAGCCCTTGCTTGCTTTCAGCCTACTGCTGCTCGGCGCCAGCCAAGCGTTCGCCGCCCCAACCGTTAAACAACCCAACATTTTGCTCGTGGTCGCGGATGACCTGGGGTTCTCCGACCTGTCTGCGCTGGGCAGCGAGATCGCGACCCCGCACCTGGACAAGCTGCTGGCCGACGGACGCCTGATGCTCGACTTCCATGCCTCACCCAGCTGCTCGCCCACCCGCGCCATGCTGATGTCCGGCAACGACCCGCACCTGTCCGGGGTCGGCATGATGGCCGAGTCGCGTGGGCGCCTGCCGGCGGGCAGCGAGGTGCAACCGGGGTATGAAGGGGTGCTGGGCGCCAATGTGGCCACGCTCGCCGAGTTGTTGCGCGATGCCGGTTATCGCACCTACATTGCCGGCAAGTGGCACCTGGGCATGACGCCCGCGCAGCAGCCGCAAAACCGCGGCTTCGACCAGGCGTACGTGTTGCTGGAAGGCGGCGCGGCGCATTTCAAGCAAACCAACATGGGCCTGCTGCCCAACTACAGCTGGAGCTTCCGCCACAACGGCGAGCCGGTGGAACTGCCCAACGACTTCTACTCGACCCGCTGGTTCACTGACCGCCTGATCGACGTCATCGACCAGGGCAAGGCAAGCCAAAAGCCCTTCTTCGCGTTCGCCGCCTACACCGCACCGCACTGGCCGCTGCAAGCGCCCGACGCGTACCTGGCGCAGTACCGTGGCCGCTATGACCAAGGCTACGAACAGATCGCGCGCGAGCGGCTGCAGCGCCAGCGCAAGGCCGGGCTGGTGCCTGCGGACTTCCCGATGGAGCCACAACTCGAAGGTGTGCCCAGCTGGGCGTCGCTGACCCCGGAGCAACGGCAACAGTCAGCACGCACCATGGAGGTGTATGCCGCGATGGTGGCGGCACTGGACGCCGAGGTGGGCCGCCTGGTGGACCACCTGCGTGAAACCGGCGAGCTGGACAACACCTTGGTGTTGTTCATGTCTGACAATGGCCCGGAAAACGCCAACCGCGTCGACCCAGAATGGATCAAACGCAATTTCGATAACCGCCTGGACAACTACGGCCGGCCTGATTCGTTCCTGATGATCGGCTCGGCATGGGCCCAGGTCAGCGCCCTGCCCAGCCGCCGCTACAAAATGACCACCTACCAGGGTGGCATCCGCGTACCGGCCTTCGTCCACTACCCTGCCACGATAAAACCCGGGCGCAGCGAAGAACTGGCCAGCGTGCGCGACATCATGCCGACCTTGCTGCAACTGGCCGGTGCTTCACCGCCTGGCATCAAGTACCGCGACCGTGACATCGTGCCACCGCAAGGCACCTCGGCCCTGGCTTACCTTGAAGGCCGGGACACGCAGATCCACCCCCGCGACGAGGCCATGGGCTGGGAAATCAACGGGAACGCTTCACTGCGCAAAGGCAACCTCAAACTGCTGTTCGACACCACCGACGTAGCACCGGCGTGGCGCTTGTTCGATTTGAGCAAGGACCCAGGCGAGCACCATGACCTGGGCGCACAGCAGCCCCAGCAAGTGGCCGAACTGCTGCGCGACTGGAAAAGCTACGCCCAGCGCAACAACATCGTTATCACGACCGAGGGCCGGCCTGTTTCCCCCGCGCTGGTCAGCAAGCCATGACAACCCGGCTGCTCGGGGGCGCGGCACTCGCCCTCGGCGTGCTTGCCGCCGCCTATGCGGCATGGCCCGCAGCCCCTGCACCGGCGCTGCTGTGCAGCGGTTACAGCGGTGTGCCCGCGCCCCGCGAGGGGCCGTGGCGCGACGGCATGGTGCAGCTGCCCGGTGGCACCTTCAGCTTCGGCTCAAGCCGCTTTTACAGTGAAGAAGGCCCACCGCACCCGGCCAAGGTTTCGGCCTTCTGGATCGATGTGCACCCGGTCACCAATGCCCAGTTCGCCCGCTTCGTGCAGGCCACCGGTTACGTGACCCAGGCTGAACAGGGCATCGACGCGCAAGCGGCCCCTGACCTACCTGGCACGCTGCGGGTGCCGGGGGCGATGGTGTTCAAACAGGGTGCCGAGGTATTACGGCCAGGCTGGCAGTTCGTTGCCGGGGCGAGCTGGCGCCACCCCCTGGGGCCCGATAGCCATTGGCGTGAGCGGGCAAACCACCCGGTCGTGCAAGTGACCCTGCGCGATGCCCAGGCTTACGCCCAATGGGCCGGCCGCACACTGCCCACCGAGGCCCAGCTGGAATACGCCATGCGCGGTGGCCTGCAGGATGCGGATTTCAGTTGGGGCGCTACCGAGCAGCCCACAGGCAAACCCATGGCTAATACCTGGCAGGGCCAGTTCCCCTATCACAATCAAGCGCTCGATGGCTTCACGGGCACATCCCCGGTGGGCTGCTTCGTGGCCAATGGCTTTGGCGTGTTCGACGCGGGGGGCAATGTCTGGGAGTTGACCCGCAGCGGCTATCGCCCTGGGCATGATCAGGCCCGCGATGCCGCACTCGACCCACAAGGCCCGGCGCTGGACGACAGCTACGACCCTGCCCAACCCGGCACACCAGTGGCGGTGATCAAAGGCGGGTCACACCTGTGCTCGGCGGACGCGTGCATGCGCTATCGGCCTTCGGCACGGCAACCGCAGACGGTGTACCTGGCCACGTCCCATGTCGGGTTTCGGACGGTACGGCAAGCAGAGGGCGAGTGAAGCTACCTATAGCGCTGCCGCCTGCGCCAGCCGCTGGGTGGCAAGGCGGATTTCATCCACATCCAACGAGGCAAACCCCAGCCGCAAGGCATTCTCGCGGTGGCCAAACGGTGAAAACTGGCCGCCGCCACGCACCACCAGGTCCAGCTCCAGCGCGTTGGCCGCCAACTGGTCGACGTCGAGGGTGTCGGCAAACTTCACCCAAAGCGCCAACCCGCCTTCCGGCTCCTGCACCGCTATCTGCTCGCCAAAGGCATCGCGCAGGCCACTCAACAGGGCTTCCCGTCGCCGCCGATACTCCGTGGACACCCGGCGCAGGTGCTTTTTCAGTTCGCCGTCATTGATCAGGTCGGCCAACATCCGTTGCATCACCGCATCGCCCTGCCCCAGGGTCAGCACCGCTGTGCGCTCAAGCACCTCGATCACATTCGGTGGCGCCACGATAAAGCTGCAACGGAAGGTACTGCCCAACGACTTGGACAACGAGCCGATGTAGATCACGTGGCGTTGCGAACGGTCGCTGGCCAGCGGCAGATAAGGGCGCCCGGCAAAGTGGTACTCATGGTCGTAGTCTTCTTCGATCACGCAAAAATCATGCAGCCGCGCCAACTCCAGCAGTTGCTGCCGGCGTGCCGCATGCAGGCTGACCGTGGTAGGGAACTGGTGATGAGGGGTGAGGTACATCATGCGCACGTCGTGCACTCGGCACAGCGCGTCGATCTGATCGACCCGGCAGCCTTCCTCGTCCAGGTCAACGGTGACCAACCGCGCGCCCAGCTGGCGGAAAATCTCCCACGCCGGCGGGTAGCTCAGGCGCTCGACCAGCACCACGTCACCCGGCTTGAGCAAAGCGCTGGCCGTGAGGTACAGCGACATCTGCACGCCTTGGGTCAGGCAAATATGCTCGGCCCCCACATTAAGGCTGCGGTTATGGCGCAGCATGTCGGCCAATGCACTGCGCAGGCACTGGCTGCTGCTTTCGCAACCATGGCGCACGGTGTTGGTGGTGAAACTGTTGCGCAAGGCCTTGCGGTAATAGCGGTGCAGTACAGCCTGGGGCAACAGGCGGTGGTCACAGGCGCCGTTATCGAAAAACAGCGCGCCAGGCCGATGTTGCAGCGCCGTCACCTGCTCGCTGTTGGTGAAGTAGGGAACGGCAGGCGCCTCGTGCAGCGCCAGGGCAAATGACGGCGGCGCGCTGTGGGCGGCCAGGGTGCCGGCAGCGAGCCGGGTGCTGACGAAGGTGCCCCGGCGTTGCACGCTCTCCAGCCAGCCTTTGGTAACCGCCTCTTCATAAGCGAGGATCACCGTCTTGCGGTTGACATCAAGCAGTTGCGCCATTTCTCGCGTGCCGGGCAGCAGTGTGCCGGGGCGCAGGCGGCCCTCGACGATCGCGGTCACCAGGCCCTCGACGATCTTTCTGTACGAAGCCTGCGGCTGAGCCCCGTCGAGCTTGAGCAACGGCCGCCATTTGCGAAGCTGGACCATGTGAATTATCCAGAACTGGAGGTTCTTATGGTCCTAGTCTAACGCAACAATCAGGCCTCTCTCGCCCCCAATTCAGCCCTGAGGTGTGTATGCAGCAACGCCATGTCATTGAACTGTCGCCCTCGGGCAAACGCTTCGAAGCCGCAGAAGGCTTGCTGCTCGACGCGATGCTCGCCAGCGGCCTGTCGGTGCCTTTCTCGTGCCGCCGCGGGGCCTGCGGGTCGTGCAAGGTCAAGGTGGTGTCGGGCCAGTACCGGGACAAGCAGCGCAGCGCAGACATGCCCGCGCCCTGCTACCCCCTGGCTGCCAACGAGATGCTGCTGTGCCAGAGCCATGCCTGCAGCGACATGCGCCTGGAAATCCCCGGCTGGTCGCTGGACACGCCAACGCTGGCCATCACTGCCCATGTGCTGAGCCAGCGCGCGCTGAGCGTCGACATCATCGAACTGGTGCTGCAGCCCACCCAGCCTCTCGAAGTGCGCGCCGGCCAATACGTCAGGTTCTGCCTCGACAATGGCGACAGCCGCTGTTTCTCCATCGCCAACCTGCCAGCGCAGGACCAGGGGCGCTTGGTGTTCCATATGCGCAAGGTCAGCGGCGGGCTGTTTACCGAGCGCGTGCTGCCCGCGCTGCAGGTGGGCGATGCGCTGCAGTTGGAAGGGCCGGTGGGCGCCTGCACCTGGCAGCACGAAGAACAACGCCCGGTCGTGCTGTTCGCCACCGGCACGGGCTATGCCGGCATCAAGCCGTTGTTGCTGACGGCGCTTGCGGGCCATGCCCCGGTTACGCTGTATTGGGGCGGTTCATCGCTGGCCGACTTCTATGACGGCGCGTTCCTCGACCAGGCCAGCCTTGCCCACCCACACTTTCGCTGGCACCGCGTGCTATCGGCCCAAGCCCGCGTACAACAGGTCGCACTGACCCATGCCCACCGGTGGGCCGATACCCAGGTCTATGCCTGCGGCAACAGCGCGATGATCACCAAGGCCCGCGAACAGTGCCTGGCAGCGGGCGTGCAGGCTCACCGCTTTGTCGCCGAGGCTTTCGTTGCCAGCGGCGCATCGGCGCCGGCGGCTGCGTCGCTGAGCACGCTGGACCCGGTGCTGGAAAAAGTCGGCCCACGTTACTCGTTGGACGGCATGCTCGCAGCCCGCGAGCAATCGGTGCGGGCCCTGGCAGCCATTGTCAGCCAACTGAAAGTCGGCATGACCACTGCCGAGGCGTTGCAGATGGCGGCCGAGACGTTGCAGGCGATGGGCGCGTCGCACACCTGGCACCCGACCTATATCCGCTTTGGCGACGACACTGTGCGCACACCCCGCCAAGGCATCGACCCACAGCGCCAACTGCGGGCCAGCGACATCGCCGTGGTCGACCTCGGCCCGGTGTGGGATGGCTACGAAGGCGACTACGGCGACACCTTCGTGTTTGGCGAGCACCCGCTGTATCACGCCTGCGTCAAGGCCCTGCACGACGTGTTCGAAGAAACGCGCCAAGCCTGGTGCGCGGGGCTGACCGGCCGTGAGCTGTACGACTTCGCCGAACGCAGCGCCCACGCCAAAGGCTGGCAGCTGGAGCGCAATCTAGCCGGGCATCGCATTGCCGACTTCCCGCATGCCCTGTTCGGGCAGGACAAACTGGCCGAGTTGGACATCGTGCCGAGTGAGATGGTGTGGGTGCTGGAGATTCAGCTGTGCCACCCTACCGAGCCGGTAGGGGCGTTTTTCGAGGACATTCTGGTTGGCCAAAACAGCCCACTTATCAATGAACAAAGGTCATAAGTACGTGCCGATTCAGCTTGCCCGATTAGCCTGACCCAACATCATGAAAACAAGGCAAACAACTGACTGCGAAAGTGAATGCCAAGCCGGTCAAACGCCCGGTTGCGGTAGGTTTTCACCGTGCTCTCCTTGATGCCCAGGTCGGCGGCAATGCCGGCGTGGGTCATGCCCTGAAGCAGGCGGATGCAGATGTTCAACTCTTGCGTGGTCAGGTCGGGGCAGCGCTGGAGCAGCTGCTGCCGAGGGTCCTTGACGGGGTTCAGGGCTTTCAGCGCCAGGTGCCCACGCAAGAGCTGCAACAACGCTGGGCTGAGCGCTTCGCACATTTGCAGTTCACGGTCGTTGAAATAGCCTTGGTCGTGGTGGCGGTAGAGGTTGAACTGCACCGGGCGCGCCTGCTCGTCCAGGTACACACTGGACAACCGTTCGATCATGCCGTTGCGCTGGTAGATCGCCTCGCGGTAGGGCCCGTGGCGGATGTCCTGTGCGACCAGGTGGCCGACTTGCCCAGGGGCCGCCTTCAAGGGTTCGAACAGCGGGTCGTAGCGATGGTAGTGCTCGATGTACGCCTGGCCGCACCGCAGCACCAGGTTGGTGTCCGGGTGGCGGGTGCCGGCCGCCAGTAGCTGCGGCCGCGCGCCGTCCATGCGCAGCACGGAAAAATGCTGGCAAGCCGCCCATTGGCCCAGGCAGTCCAGCAACGCACCGGGAAAACCGGGCGTCCCCAGCGTACGGGTCAAGTCGCTAAATGGGCGTATTTCCGCTGGCAAGGTCGATGCCTGTGGGGTGCTGAGACGAATCATGGCGGCACTCGGCTATTTATTGTTTTTGGATCGAGCGAACAGGGCCCGATAAATAGTTAACCTATTAACTATCAGTCTGCCGCCAATCATTGTCCTTGTCCACCTCACGGGTGACAGCCCTGCCAGACGCTCGTCCGTAAGCTGGCCCGACAACGACAATGAGCGCAAATACCCATGGACCTCCACCCCCTCGACCTGCGCGTCACGCGCTACGCAGCCGAAGCCAAGGACGTCGTTCTGATCGAACTGCGCGCCGCCGATGGCCGGGCGCTTCCGCCCTTCAGCGCGGGTGCACACCTGGAAATCCGCGTCGCCGGCGACCTGCCACGCCACTACTCACTGCTCAATGCCCCCCATGAACGCGACTGCTACCAGATCGCTGTCGGCCTGGCGCCTGACAGCCGCGGCGGCTCGCGCTTCCTGCATCAGCAACTGCGCCTGGGCGACACCCTCGCCTGCAGCCTTCCCCGCAACCATTTCCCGCTGGACGAGCACCTGCAACGTTACTGCCTGGTAGCAGGCGGCATCGGCATCACCCCGATACTGGCGATGCTGCGCTGGTGCCAGGCGCACGACAAAGACTGGCGGTTGGTGTACTGCGCCCGCAACCGGCAACGCGCCGCGTTCTATGAAACGTTGCGCGAACTGGACCCTGCACGGGTGCACCTGCACTTCAACGACGAAGCGGGCGGCCATCTGGATACCGCTGGGCTGCTCGACACCCTGCGCGACGACGAGCACCTATACGCCTGCGGGCCGGCGCCAATGCTCGATGCCCTGCAAGCCGCTGCGGGGCCGCGCGCCGAACGCCTGCACATCGAACGCTTCAACGCCGCGCCGGCCAGCACCGAGGGTGACAGCGGCTTCACCGTGCACCTCAGCCGTAGCGACCGCAGCCTCTGGGTCGCGCCCCAGCAAACGATCCTCGAAGCCCTCGAGCACCATGGCATCGAGTTGCCCTTTTCGTGCCGCGCCGGCCTCTGCGGCAGTTGCGAAACCCGCGTCTGCGCAGGTGTGCCAGACCACCGCGACCTGATCCTCTCGGACGCCGACAAGGCCGAAGGCCGCAGCCTGATGATCTGCGTTTCTCGTGCCCTCGGCGACAGCCTGGTGCTGGACCTCTGAACCGCCCCACCCTTCTTGAAGGAGCAACCCCATGTCACTGCCAAGCAGCAACCTCATCGCGCATGCGCGCAAGGCCAGCGAACCGATGGCCAACCGTGAAACCCCGTTCATCTACAACGAATGGTACGTTGCCGCCTTCGACGATGAAGTCGGCCGGCATTTGTTGGCCCGGCGCCTGCTCGGCCGCCGCGTGGTGATGTACCGCACAGAAGCGGGTGAACCGGTGGCCCTGGAAGACCGCTGCGCGCACCGCTCGTTCCCGCTTTCGCGCAGCCACCTGCAAGGCGACACCATCGTCTGTGGCTACCACGGTTTTCGCTACGACGCCGCCGGCGACCTCATCGAAGTGCCCTCCCAGAAAAACTGCCCGCGCGGCATTGGCGTACGCCGCTATCCGCTGGTGCGCCAGGGGCCGCTGCTGTGGATATGGCTGGGCGAGCAAGCCCTCGCCGACCCGGCGCTAATCCCCCATCAGGCGTGGATCGACGACCCAGCCTGGGCCTGCACCTCCGGGTATTTCCATCACCCGGGCAACTACGTCAGCCTGCATGAGAACCTCATGGACCTGACCCACCTGAGCTTCCTGCATGCCAACACTATCGGCACCCCGGACTACGCCAGTGCCCCGTACAAACTGGACCTCAAGGAAGGCCATTACACCCTGATCCGCGAAGTGGTACCGACCACTCTGTCACCGGTCTGGGGCAAGACCACAGGCCTGGAAGGCTGTGCCAGTGCAGCCCGCATTGCCACCTCGGAGTTTCTCTCCCCGGCCCTGCACCGGGTCAGCGTGACCTTCTACGACAGCGCGCAACCGGCCGAGCAACGCCAGCAGTTTCACATTCGTACCGCGCACATCCTGACCCCGGAAACCGCCAACAGCCTGCACTACTTCATCGTCCATGGCCGCGACTTTGCGCAACACGACGAAGCCTTGGGCGACTACATGCACGAGCAGCTGTTCGCCGCCTTCAACGAAGACGTCGAAGGGCTCGGGGCACTGGAAGCCGCGCTCGACGACCGTGACGACCACCACTACGAGATTTCCGTGGCCAGTGACGCGCCGGCCGTCGCCACCCGCATGTACCTGAAGAAACGTGCCGATGCCGAACGCCTGCACACCAGCCGCAAGGTCGGCTGAAGGCAGCGCAGGCCGCCGTCCATAACAACAATAAAAGGGACAACACATGTTCAAGCCTGAACGGGGCATCACCTGCCTGCGCCTGGCCCTGCTGGCAGCACTGGCTTTGCCAGTGCATGCCCGCGCCGACTTCGTCGCCGACAGCCAGGGCAGCCTGGAGCTGCGCAACTTCTACCAGAATCGCGACTTTCGCCAGAGCGGTGCCAAGGCCTCGCAAGTCGGCAACTGGTCGCAAGCCTTCATGCTCCGAATGCAGTCGGGTTTCACCGACGGGCCTGTCGGGTTCGGGCTGGATTATCTCGGCCTGCTGGGGGTCAAGCTCGACTCAGGGCGTGGCCGCAGCGGCGACGGCACGCTGCCTTTTGGCTCGCAATCAGGCCGGCCGGTGGACGACTTCAGCCACATGGGGGTTACCGGCAAGCTGCGCGTGGCCAAGACCCGACTCGATGTCGGCATCCTCACGCCGACCTTGCCCGTGGTCTTCCGTGATGACATGCGCCTGATGCCCCAGACGTTCGATGGCGCGCTGCTGCAGTCGCAGGACGTCGAACGGCTGACCCTCACCGCCGGGCAACTCTGGCGCTCGCGCACCCGCGAATCGTCAGGCAGCGACCGCATGTACCTGGCCGGGCGAAGCGCCGACTTCGACAGCGGCGCCTTTGATGTACTCGGCGCCAGCTATGACGTGGGCCACGGCTTGATCGCCAGCGTCTTTCGCGGCGAACTGCACGACGTCTACCGGCAAGACTACTACGGCCTGGTGCACACGCTGCCACTGGGGCCCGGGATGTCGCTGCTCACCGACCTGCGCTACTTCGACAGCAACAGCGCCGGCATTGCCAAGGCCGGCAGCGTCGACAACCGCAACTTCAACATGATGAGCACCTTCAGTGTTGGCGCGCACAAGGTTGGCGTGGGCTACCAGCGCATGTACGGCAATGACGCCTTCCCCACCCTGAACGGCTACACCCCGCCGTACACCGCCAACCTGGTCACGATCGGCACCTTCACCAGTGCCGGCGAGGTCTCCTGGCAGGCCCGCTATGACTACAACTTCGTCGCCCTTGGGCTACCGGGGCTGAGCTTCATGACCCGCTACGTGCGGGGCGAGGAGATCCGCACCAGCGCTGCCGACGGCCATGAGTGGGAACGCGACACCGACCTCACCTACGTGATTCAGGCCGGCTACTTCCAGGGCCTGGGCCTGCGTTGGCGCAACGCGGCCTATCGCTCCAGCTACGCCAGCAACATGGACGAGAACCGGCTGATCCTCAGCTACACCCTGAAACTCTGGTGAATCCCCCTACACCTGCCCTTCGAGGTACTTCCATGAGCCAGACCTTCGAGACGCTGCAACACACGCAGAGCACTGCCAGCACCCACCGCCAGGTCAGTTGGCGGATCATGCCGCTGCTGCTGATCAGCTACGTGTTCGCCCACCTGGACCGCATCAACATCGGCTTCGCCAAACTGCAGATGAGCAACGACCTGCAATTCTCCGACACCGTGTACGGCCTGGGGGCCGGGCTGTTCTTCGTCGCCTATGCGATGTTTGGCGTGCCGGCCAACCTGGTGCTCGACAAGCTCGGCCCGCGGCGCTGGATCGCCCTGATGATGGTGACCTGGGGGCTGCTCTCCAGTGCCATGCTGCTAATTGAAAGTGCCCAGGGTTTCTACGCCCTGCGTTTCGGCCTCGGGGTGGCCGAAGCCGGTTTCTTCCCTGGCATTCTGGTCTACCTGTACCGCTGGTTCCCGGCTGGGCGGAGGGCGTCGATCACGGCCCTGTTCACCCTGGCGGTGCCCATGGCCGGCGTAGTCGGCGGCCCGGTATCGGGCTGGATCCTCGAACACATGCAAGACACCGCCGGGCTGCGCGGCTGGCAGTGGATGTTCCTGATCGAAGGCCTGCCAGTCGTGGCGCTGGGCCTGGTGATACTGGCGCGGCTCGACGACCGCATCGAAGACGCACGCTGGCTCAGCGACGCGCAGAAGCAGGCGTTGCAGCAAACGCTGGCCGGCGAAGAAGCGCGCAAACAGATCAGTTCCTGGCGCGGCATCTTTGCCAATGGCCAGGTCTGGCTGCTGGTGGCGATCTATTTCGCGGTCATGCTGGCGGTCAACACCCTGGCCTTCTGGATGCCTGCGCTGATCCACGGCTCGGGGATTGCACACGACAGCCAGGTTGGCCTGCTCAGTGCCCTGCCCTATCTGGCGGGCTGCTTCTTCATGATTGCCGTGGGGCGTTCTTCAGACCACCACAAAGAGCGGCGCTGGCACTTGTGCGTGCCGATTCTGATGTGCGCGTTGGGCTTGACCCTGACCGGCCTGCAGCCGCAGTCACCGCTATGGGTCATGGCCGGCCTGGCCATTGCCGGCATGGGCGCCAGCAGCGCATTGCCGATGTTCTGGCAGTTGCCACCCGCCTATCTGGCCGGCCCGATATTGGCGCCGGGGCTGGCGCTGATCAGCTCGCTGGGCAGTGTCGCCGCTTTCGTGGCGCCTTACCTGATCGGCTGGATGCGCGACAACACGCAAAGTGCCAGCCTGGCGCTGTACCTGTTGTCGCTGGTGATCGCCTTGGGGGCGCTGCTGGTGCTGCGTACCTCGGCTGCGGTGGTCAACCCACGCTGAGGCGAGGTACGCAGGCAGGCGTGGCTAGGCCGCGCCAGCCTTCAGCAACTATCCCTCTCAGGGACGAACTGCAGTCACTTCGATCTCAACACGCCAGGCTGGGTGAGCCAAGCCTGCAATCTGGAACGCGGAACGTGCAGGCAGGACTGGCTGCTTGGCGTCTGGGCCGAAGAACTGGGTGTAGCCGGCCATGAAGCCGTCGAAGTCCATCTTGCCGCCGTTCTCCGGGCCGCCTACCAGGAATACCTGCATCTTCACCACATCCTTCAGGCCCAGACCGAGGTCTTTGAGCTGCTTCTGGATGTTCTCGAGCACATTGATGGTTTGTGCTTTGGTATCACCGAAGGATTCCAGCGAATCCTTGGCTGCCTCTGGGTGGATAGCCGACGGAACCGAGCCGCTCAGGTAAACGACGGTCTTGCCTGCGGGGACTTCGACAGCTGCCGAAATGGGGAAACTGCCTGCGCTATGGCGCACGACGTCCTGTGCATGAACGCTCCCGGCACCAGCAATTGTCAGGGCCAATGCAGCAACGGTCTTGAAAGCGACCTTCATGTGTTTCTCCTAATTGATTACCACGGGTGATGTGCACGCCTCGACGAGGCGTGCACGGTCATTCCATTGTCGTAGCGGGGTTTAGAATCGATACAGGCTAAACGGTGTTGGGTCCAGCACCGGGGCTTTGCCCAGCAGCAGGTCGGCCGTCAACTCGGAAGACACCGGGCTTTCTGTCATGCCCCAACCGGTCGCGGTATTGATGACCAGGCCAGAGTATTCCTTGACGGTCGAAATGATCGGGTTTTCGTCCGGGGCGATCGCCATGGCGCCGCTCCACTGATCGATCAGTTTCGACTCGGCGAAGGCTGGGAATTCGACCTTGAGTTTTGCCAGCGAGGCATTGAGCTCTGGAAGATCAGGGGCCGCCGTCATCAGCCTGTTTTTCTCGAACGGCGACACTTCATCCAGCTTCCAGCTGGTTGGCTGCAGGAACGAATCGATCAACTGCTTGTTGAGCGAGACGTGAACCGGGAAGTCCGGGATGGCCAGCAGTGGCAGGTACTTGTAGCCATACATGAAGGACTCTTTGACCACCGGCGCAACCACGACGCGCGGCGAGGTGGCGTAGGTGCCGTCAGCTTGCTCGCGGAAGTAGATGTTCCCTGGCAACGCAACGTTACCGCCCGGTGCACGAGGTGCCGCGCTGATGATCTGCTGGGACTGGTAGGCAGGCAAGGTCGGTACATCGACACCCAGGTTCTGCATGAACAACCTGGACCAGGCACCGCCGGCCACGACGACGCGAGAGGTCTTGATGGCGCCCTTCTCGGTGACCACGTCGGAGATGGCACCTGCTTGGGTTTCCAGCCCACGCGCAGCGCAGTGGGTGTAGATGCGCACGCCCATTTTCTTGGCGTACTCGGCCATAACGTACGAGGCACGCTCGGCGTCCAGGCTGCCCGAGTCTTCCTCGAAGCCTGCGATCTTCCAGCTGGACGAGGCACCGCGCAGGCGCTGCTCAAGTTCAGTGCCTTGAATGATGCGGGTCTTGAAGGGGATGTCGGAGCCAACCTCACGGGTTTTGAGGTCGATCCACTTTCTGACGCCTTCCAGGTCCTCTTCATCGAAAGGCACTTCGACACGGCCTTGGGTGCGGTAGCTGGTGTCAGCACCCACCTTGGCATTCATCTCGCGCCAGCGTTGCTTGGCAAGGTGGTGCAACTGGAAGGTCGCATCCGGCATCTTGTAGGTCATGACCTGGCCATAGAACCGGCAGGACTGCTCGCCGGCAATATCACCTTTCTCAACGATGACGACCGACAGGCCACGCTCGACCAGGTTGATCGCGGTGGTAAGACCGAGAATGCCCGCGCCGATGACGACCACGTCTGCTTGCTTGGGCAGCACACCCTCGGTGCCTTCGACAAAACCGAACCGCGGTTTGCCGGGAATCAACCGACCCTCGCGCGTCAGCATAGGGGTAAGAATCCCCGCACCTGCCGCAGCTGCCACAACGCCGCCGCCAATCAAAAACTTACGCCTGGTCATTCCCATGACACTTTCCTTACCTAGCATTCAGTATCGGTTACATCAGCCCGAACAACGGGCGCATGCAAGGCCGACAGCCCACCTGGCCAACTATGCGGCCATTGTGTGAGGCTGACGGTTCAAATTGAGGGCGGCTATTCTGGTGATGCAGCACTGCGGGAGGAATCGCTGGGGGCAAATACTTAGTTCATGTATTTCGTAACTTTCACACAAAGGACATAAATAGTTGATATGGCGACGCGGCGACTGCGTAAGTGGCGCTGTCCATACGTTGGCAATTAGCCGACCACACCTTCTTTGAACTAATTGGTTAACCCTGCGCCCTAAGCCTGAGCAGCAAGACCATTGCCACTCACTAGAAAGGTTCGATCATTTATGAAACGTGAACAGATTGAAGGTGTTGCAGAGCAGGTAACCGGTAAAGCACAGAGCGCGGTGGGTCGGCTGATTGACGACCCTGCCCTGGCAGCTGAGGGTGATGGGCGCCAGCTCGCAGGCCAACTCACCAAAAGCTACGGTGACGCATTGAATAACGTTTCTACTTTTGTGAAAGAGAAGCCCATCGCAGCGCTGGCCATTGGCGCAGCCATCACGTTAGTTCTGAGCCGCCTGTTGCGGCGTTGAGGTTCAAGCGCGTGATGTTCAGCTTCCTGGGTTGATGAAGTACCCACGGCAACTAAGCCCCTAACCAAAAGGCCCGCCATTTCAGCGATGCGCGGGCGCTCTATCGTGGTAACAGGCCTTGCCGCAGAATGGGGGCTGCTGTGCAGCCCATCGCAGCGGCCCCCAGGCCCTAACTGACTGAAACCCAAGGAAGAAAGAATGTCGGACCACTGTGGGATGCTTGCTCAACAAAAATACCAGCTGACATCAAAAAAACTGTTCCTCGTTTTACTAGGGGTTTTATCGCACACGCAAATACCCCACGCCTTCGCAGAAAACGCCAATGGCAAAAATCTCTATGTGCAACGATGTGCGGTATGCCACGGAGCAGATATCAAGGGAACCGGGGCGTTAGCCACTAAAAGCAACCCTCCCACACCTGACCTTACAACGGCTGCCTTCAAGAAACGCCTGAACGATTACCCAGGCGTTATTGTGGCGTCAGTGATACTTCGACCAAACTAAAACGCCGGCACCACATCACCGTGATAGCGATCGAGGATGAACGCCTTCACCTGCGGCGAGTTCAACAACGCCCCCAGCTTTTGCACCGCAGGGTCGTTGGCCTTGTCCCGGCGCACATACAGGTAATTGGCATACGGCGACTCAGCACTTTCGATAAACAGCGCATCCTTGTGCGGCACCAGCTTGGCCTCCAGCGCGTAGTTGGCGTTGATCAGCGCCATGTCTACCTGGCCCAGTACGCGCGGCAGCATGGCGGCTTCAAGCTCCTTGAACTTCAGGTGCTTGGGATTGCTGGTGATGTCGGCGGCGGTTGCCATGATGTTGCTCGGGTCCTTGAGGGTGATCAGCCCCTGCTTGGCGATCAAAAGCAGTGCGCGCCCGGAGTTGGTGGGGTCGTTGGGGATCGCGACGGTAGCGCCGTCCTGCAGTTCGGCGACCGATTTGATCTTGCTGGAGTAGGCACCAAACGGTTCGATATGCACGGCCACGACCGGTACCTGATCGCTGCTCGGGCGGTCTTTCTGGTACGCCTCGTAATAAGGCTTGCTCTGGAAGTAGTTGGCGTCCAGTCGGCCCTCGTCAACCTGGCGGTCCGGCTGGATGTAGTCAGTGAACACCTTGACCTCAAGCTCCACCCCCTGTTTGGCCAATTCGGGCTTGAGGAACTCGAGGATTTCGGCGTGAGGCACGGGCACCACGGCGATCTTGAGCGTTTCGGCCTGTGCAGTACCGAGGGTGGCCGCCAGCAGGGCAAGGGAAAGTGCAATGCGCTTCACGAGAGTGTTCCTTCGAATCGTTTGAGGGTGAAAGAGGACAGGTCAAGGTCGGTGGAGCCGCGGGTGCACCACTGTGCAAAGGCTTCGCCCAAGGCAGCCGAGTGTTTGAAACCATGACCAGAACAGGCCGACACCACCAGGGTGTGCTTGAGCGTGGGGTGTTGGTCGATGATGAAGTGCCTGTCCGGGGTGACGGTGTAAGCGCACACGGCCGACTTGAGGACTTTGTCGGTAACCCCGGCAATACGGCCTTGCACTTGCTGCTCGTACATTGCGCGAGCTTGTTCGGCAGACACACTGCGGTCCAGCAAGTCGGGCTGCGAAGCCGTGTGGTACTGGGCCGTGGCAATTTTCAAGCTGCCCTCGCCGGGCTGCGCAGGGAAGCCGTAGTTGATGTTGTTGTCGCCGCGCCCATGGGTGAGGATGAACGTGGGCGATGCGCCCTCCAGGCCTGCACCCGGCTCAAGCTCAAACCAGAACAGCATTTGCCGGTACACACTCAGCAACCGGTCGAAGGGCTCACCCAACAACCCGCCCGCCCAGTTACCGGCGCTGAACACCAGCTTGCCGGCCTTGACCGTGCGCAGGTTGGTGGTAACCGTGACGCCGTGCTCATCCGAACTGATGCCGGTCACCGTTTCGCCGGTGTGCAATGTGGCGCCGTGCTGCGCTGCCAAACGCAACTGCACCTCGATGCAGCGCTCGGGGCGCACGAAGCCGCCACCGGGCTCGAAGTAACCGATCGCGTCATCGCGCACGTGTGCGAATTGTGGGAAGCGCTGGCGGATTTGCTTGGCATCGAGCACTTCGTGTTCGATGCCATAGGCCTTGGCCAACCCGATGGTGCGCAGGGTGAAGTCGCTTTTATCGTCGGGGTCGAAGTCGGGGCTGGACGTCAGTGCGAGCAGGCCAGACTGTTCGAACAACGACTCGCCGGACAGCGCTTCCAGTTCTCGCCAGAGCTGCTGGGCCCGTTTGACGATGGGCACATACTGCGCGCCCTCGCCTACAGAAAGCCGGGTGATGCGTGTATCGCCGTGGCTTGAGCCAAGGGTATGCGGGGGGTGATAGCGGTCGATACCGACCACATCAACACCCGCCTTGGCCAACTGATACACGGTGGCGGCGCCCATGGCGCCCAGACCGATGACGATGACTTCACAGTGCTCCACGGGCAGCGCTCGCTCAAAAAGGCGCTAGTTGAAAGCAGGCAGGCTCGGGAGACAAAGAATTAAAGGGTATATCGTTATGCCTATGTGCTCACTGGAAGGCCTGAGCCAGAGCGGGTCAAGACTTTCAGGGGCCGGCTTGCCCCACAGGTAACTGCGCAGGCTCAGACCTTGTGAGGACTCTGTGGGAGCGGGCTTGTCCCGCGAATGGGGCTACGCGGTGCATGGCACCGGCTTCGCCGGTGTTCGCGGGGCAAGCCCGCTCCCACGATGCGTCAATTTTTAGAAATTGCGCAAGACAGTTGCTCCCATAGGCCTCACCTGAATCAATTCTTGGGGCGGATGCTCTTAACCGTGGCGCCTTCAATCCAGGTGGTTGATGCACACCACCTTAGGCTGGGTCATGTCCTCATAGGCAAACCGCACCCCTTCGCGGCCCAGGCTGCCGTACTTGAAGCCCCCAAACGGCATGGCGTCGAAGCGGTAATCGGAGGAGTCGTTGATCATCACGCCACCGGCCTCGATCCGCCGCGCCAGCTTCAGCGCCGTCGACAGGTCTCGGGTGAATACCCCTGCATGCAGGCTGTATTCCGGGGCATTGGCCAGGGCAACGGCCTGGTCGAGGGTGTCGAACGGCTCCAGGATTACTACGGGGGCGAACACTTCCTGCAGCCAGATACGGCTGTCGTGGCTGACCGTTTCCAGTACCGTAGGTGCGTACAGAGCACCTTGCCGGCGATGACCGCAAAGCAGCGTCGCCCCCTGCCCCAGCGCTTCTTCTACTAGTTGCTCGGTACGGCGAGCCGCCTGCTCGGTAACCATCGGGCCAACATCCGTGTCCGGGCTGGCGGGGTCACCCAGCTGCAAAGCCCTGGATTGCGCAACGAACTGCTCGCGGAAGGCTTCGTACACTGCGCGCTGCACCAGAATCCGTTGCGTGCCGATGCAGTTCTGCCCCGCCGCCCAGAAGGCCCCAGAGACACAGGACTCCACGGTCGGCCCCAGGTCGCAGTCCTCCAGCACCAGTACAGGCGCATTGCCGCCCAGGTCCATGGCGAGCTTTTTGAGCCCTGCGCTGCGGGCGATCGATTCGCCGGTGGCAAAACCGCCGGTGAACGAAATCATGCGCACCTCACGCAGCTCGACCAGCGCCTTGCCCAGTTCGACTCCACCGGTTGCCGTGGTCACCACGTTTTCGCCAAGCCCGGCCTGCACCAGACAATCGACCAGTTTCAACGCCGACAACGGCGCAAGTTCAGACGGTTTGAGGATCACCGCATTGCCCCCGGCAATCGCCGGGCCCAGCTTGTGCGCCACCAGGTTCAGCGGGTCGTTGTAGGGCGTGATCGCGACAATCAGGCCCAGCGGTTCGCGGCTGAACCAGCCTTGGCGGGCTTCGGACCCTTCATAGGCTTCGAACGGCACCACCTCCCCGGCATTGCGTCGGGCTTCTTCGGCGGACAGCTTCAGCGTGTTCACACAGCGCTTCACTTCCTTCTGGGCCTGACGCAGGGTTTTACCGGCTTCGGCCACGATCAAGTTGGCGAACGCAGCCGCATCGGCTTCGACCAACCGCGCCGCTTCTTCGAGAATGCGCGCGCGACGGTGCCGGGGCATCGCTGCACTCTCAAGGCACCCCGCCCGTGCGCGTGCCAGCAAGGCGGGCACGGCCGTGGCGTCCAGATTGGGCACACGCCCCACCAGACGGCCGTCGAAGGGGCTGAACACGTCGATGTGGCTCGGCGCTACAGCGTGAACACTGGCCATGCGAGATACGCTCATAAAGGCTCCGTTACTGACGCGGGGTGGTGTGCAGGGCGATGATGTCGGAGAGCAAGGCATAGGCAGTTTCGATACGCCCTGCGCCCGGCCCGGACACCGTGACCGCCCCCAGCAGCGCGCTGTTGAACGACACCGCATTGACCGCGCCATTGATGCCGGCAAGCGGATGATCGAGCGGCAACAAACGCGCTTCGACACTCGCGGACACCATGCCGTCAGCGCCCTTGGTGGCAGCGCCGATCAGTTTCCAGCACTGCCCCGTGGCATGCGCTTTGACGATATCCGACGCACTGATGCCGCTGATGCCCGAGCACATCACGTCGCTGACGCTCAAGCGCGCATCCAGCAACTCGTTGGCCAGGATCACCACCTTCAGGCGCACGTCAAAGCCTTCGACATCTGCCGTAGGGTCGGCCTCTGCGTACCCCAGTTGCTGCGCCTGGGCCACCGCATCCGCGAACGACATGCCGTCTTTCATGCGGGTCAGCACGTAATTGGAGGTGCCGTTCAGAATGCCTTCGAAGCCTTGAATCTGCGAACCTGCCAAGGCCTGCTTGGCCAGGCGGATCACCGGGGTGCCGCTCATGACCGCGCCTTCGTATTCGAACGCGACATTGTGGCGGCGCGCCAGCGCCTTCAGTTCGGCGCCGTGCAATGCAATCGGCCCCTTGTTGGTGGTCACCACATGAATGCCGCTCTCCAGCGCCCAGCGGCAGAAGGTGGCTGCCGGCTCGCCATCGACCGGGTTGGTGAAGGTAGCCTCGGCGATGATATCGGCGCCGGACTGCTTGATGACGGTCTCGTTGAATGCCTCGGCAGTGCCCCCTGCAATCAGGGCGAGCGCGCCCTTTTCGGCGGGCAAGGCTGCCAGCGCGGCAGCGTCCAGGCCATTGCGGTCGACCACCGAACCGAGGAACAGGTCGGTGACGCCGACGATCTTCAGGCTGAAGCCGAGGGTGGCCTGCCAGCTGTCATTATGCGTTGCGATCAACTGGGCCAGGCCTCTATTGACACCGCCAAAACCGACCAGGGCAATGTTGTATTCAGTCACGAAGGCATTCCTTTTTGCTGTTGTTTGATGGGCCTAGCGTACGAGCCAGCTACGGGCAGTTGAATAGGCCAAAGTGCCGTATTTATTGGGCGTTCTGCCCACACGCGAAATGGCCACTTTACGGATGCCACAGGTAGCTCGCGTTCCCTGTAGGAGCGGCCTTGTGTCGCGAAAGGGTCGCAGAACGCCCCCCAGGTTTCAGCATCGCCGCCTGAATTGTGGGGGCTGCTCTGCAGCCCTTTCGCGACACAAGGCCGCTCCTACAGAAAGGGGCACGCGCAGGGGAGAATGGGGATTAGAAGACAGCGGAGAGAACAAACGAGGTAACGGTGTTTTCAACACCCGGCATGCCGGCGATTTCTTTCCAGACGGCGTGGACCCGTTCCGGGGTCGCCGCAGCAACCCTCAGCATCAAGTCGAACTCGCCACTGAGCACTTCGCACTGGATCACTTCAGGTAAGGTGCGCAATTTGGCCAGCACGTCGTCCCCGCGCATGCGGTCGTAGCGATAGACGAAAATCGCCGCGCTAATCAACGATGAAGGGCGGCGGGAATCCCCCAGCCGAACGGTGTAGCCCTGTATCGCGCCATCGCGTTCAAGCCGTTCGATACGCTGGCGCACCGCATTGCGCGAGAGGTTCACCTTGGCCCCGAGTTCGGCATGGGCGATCCGCGCATTGGCAGTCAATTCGGCAAGAATGCGCTCGTCCAGCGGGTCGAGGATGCGCTTCATGTAGGCCTCGACTGCGCTGCCAGCAGGGCCTGGCACAAGCCATCAAGGTCCCCTCTGCACAGGGCTGGCGGCCCGTCTTGCACCTCGGGCTGCGGTGCAAGCTCACCCTCCCACACGCCCAACTGCGCCAACAGCGCAGCCGACTTGGCCGGCGCGATCTGGCCCAGGGTCACCATCGGTGCGCCCAGGCTGCGTCGATGCATGCGGCCGGCCAGCGCGCCGACAGCCGTGTGCGGGTCGACCAGCGCTGCGGCTTGCGCGCGCAGCTTGATGACTTCGCGGCGCACCTCGGCCTCATCCACCGCATAAGAGTCGAACAACACCCGCGCCTGAAGCCATTGCGCATTGCCGATGCTTAATTCACCGCAAGCCTCGAACTGCGCCATCAGTGCCGCAACGCTGCTGCCACTGCGCCCGTACAGCTCCCAGATGAAGCGCTCCAGGTTCGAATAGAGCGAGAAGTCCATGGCCGGTGACAATGTGCGCTGACTGGCGTGCGGCGCGTAGCGATTGCGGTGCAGAAACCGGTGGAGGGCATCGTTGCTGTTGGTCGACACGATCACCTGGTTGATCGGCAGGCCCATTTTCTGCGCAATGAAGCCGGCGTAGATCTCCGCGAAACTCGCTGCGGGCACACTGAACCCGACCGGGCGGGTGCCGCCCCCCAGTTGCAGCCCCGCGTGGAAGTAGAACACGATCTGGGCAAGTACCCCGACCCAGTTGGTGGAGTTGAAACACACCGGTATCAACCCTTCCAGCGGCCAGGCACGGAACAGCCGCGCCACCAGGGTCTGGCAGTCATCGAAACTGCCATCGACGGGTATCAGCTGAACACTGGCGGGGTCACCCGCCTGCAAGGCGGCCAGGCGGTCTGCCGGGATCTCGTTGCGGGGGTAGAGAATCGCCAAGCGCACCTTCGGCCTGGAAGCGAAGGCTTGGATGGCGGCAATGCCGGTATCGCCATTGGTGGCACCGACCACCAACGCCGCTTCGTCCGACTGCTCGAGAAAGTGGCTGACCAGCCGCGCCTGAAGCTGTGCGGCAAAGTCCTTTGAGGTGTGGGTAGGGCCATGAAACAGCTGCAGGATCCATTCGTTATGGCCAATCTGCTGCAGCGGCGTGATGGCGCGATGGCTGAAGGCCTTGTAGCTGTCGCTGAGCAGCGCACGCAAGGCTTGATTATCGATGGCATCGCCGACAAAAGGCGCGATCACCCGCCAGACCAGCTCATCGAACGGCAGCCATGACCAACTGGCGATCTCCTCAGGGCTGATCACCGGCAAGTGTGCTGGCACATACAGCCCGCCATCAGCGGCAGGCCCCGACAGCACCACCTCACGGAAGTCCGCCCGTACATCACCGTTGCGGGTACTTACGTAGTGCATGAAAACTCCACAGGGTTACGAAGGCCGGTGCGCGTGTGCCACCAGCCAGGAAGAAAACAGCGCGGCATCGGGCGGCAATGGGCGGCCCTGCTCGCGTACCAGGTAAAACGACTCGCTCGCTTCGATGCGCTGGCTGAACGGCGCGACCAATTGGCCGTCCCTGAGCAGGTCCTCGACCACCGAGGACCGCGCCAGCGCCACCCCCTGCCCCAGCTCGGCCATGCGGATGGTCGACACCAGGGTGTCGAACTGCAGCCCGCGCGAATAATCGACATCGTCCGCGCCCACCCGCTTGAGCCAATACCCCCAGCCCTCCTCATAGCCCAGCACATGCAGCAGCGGGTGGTGCCTGAGGTCGCGTGGTTCGCGAATGGCCGAGCGCGCCATCAGTGCCGGCGAGCACACCGGCACCAACACGTCCCAGGTCAAGCGTTGGGCATGCAGGCCGGGCCATTCGCCATTGCCCCAGCGCACTTCCAGGTCGTCCTCGCCATCGGGCGCCTTGACCCAGAGATTGCTGATGTAGCGGATATCGATGTGCGGGTGCTGGCGGCTGAAGTCCGGCAGCCGCGGGGCAAGCCAGTACTGCAGAAACGACAGGCTGCCACGCACCTTCACGGGGCCGCGCTTGTGCTGGCCGAAAATCTCGTTGGTGCCCACCGCCAGGCGGCTGATCGCATCCTGCACCACCGGCAGGTACGACTGCCCTTCTTCGGTCAGGCCCAGGCCCCTGGGCAAGCGCTTGAACAAGGCCACGCCCAGGTGGCTTTCGAGTTGCCGAATCTGCTGGCTTACCGCGCCTTGGGTAAGGTGCAGTTCCTCCGCCGCGTGGGTAAAGTTCAAGGCGCGTGCCGACACTTCGAACGACCGCAGCCAGTTGAGCGGCGGCAGGGATTTTTGCTTCATCGACACGACCTCGTTCACCGTTGAATCTGTGCATCATGAACCGGTTTGTTCAGGTCGCGCCAACACCCGCGCCTGCCGATGCCGCAGCCGCCAGGCGCTGTGCACGTTTGTTGCGGGTCACCCAGTAGACGAAGTAGCACCAGGCAATGAACGGGATGCCGAAATACAGGGCAACGCGCTGCTCCGGGTCGAAGGCAATGCCGACACACGCCAGCACGCAACAGGCAATCGCGCCCAGCGGCACCCACGGGTAGCCGCGCACCCTGAAGTGCAGGTCTTCGACCCGGCCACCATTGGCCACATAGTGTCGGCGGAAGGCGATCTGGCTGGCGGCGATGCTCATCCACACCACCACCACCGCCAGGCCGGAAATCGACACCAGCGCCAAGTACACCGTGTCTGGCGCCAGCACGCTGCTGAGCAACGACGCCGCGGCGCCGGCCATGCTCAGCATGATGGCGTTGACCGGCGTGCCGCGTGGCGACAGGCGGGCGAAGCACTTGGGCATATGGCCCTGGTCACTGAGCGTCCACAGCATCCGCGAGGCCGCGTACAACCCGGAGTTTGCGGCCGACAGCAGCGCGGTGAGGATCACGAAGTTCATGATGTCTGCCGAGTACGGAATACCGATCAGGTCGAAGACCATGACGAACGGGCTTTCGACCAGGCCTGCCTGTTCACGCGGCAGCAAGGTGGCCAGGACAATGATGGTGCCGACGAAGAACAACGCCAATCGTACTACCGTAGTACGTATCGCCTTGGGCACGCTGTCCTGTGGGTCTTTTGCCTCACCGGCGGCAATGCCGATGAGTTCGGTGCCGGAGAAGGCGAACGACACCGCCAGCAACGTCATTGCGATCGGCAGCAAGCCGGTCGGGAACAAGCCTTCGCGGGTGAAGTTGGACAGCCCGATGCCCTGCACGTGCTGCACATCGAGCAGGCCAAAAATCGCCGCCCCGCCGATGGCGATGAAGGCGATCACCGTCAGCACCTTGACCAGCGACAGCCAGAATTCGGTTTCGGCAAACAGGCGTACCGACACCACGTTGCTGACCAGTACCGTGATCGCGAACAACGCGCTCCAGATCCACACCGGCGTGTCGGGGAACCAGCGCACCATCAGGATACCCGCCGCGGTGAACTCCGAGCCGATCGCTACCGTCCAGGTCAACCAGTACAGCCAGGCCACCGTGTACCCGGTGCCAGGCCCCAAATAGCGGGTTGCATAACTGCTGAACGAGCCGGTTTCGGGCATCTGCACCGCCAGTTCACCCAGGCAGACCATCACCAGGTAGACCATGACCGCGCCGACGATATAGGCGATGACCGCGCCCAAGGGCCCGGCCTGGTTGACCGTGTAGCCTGACGTCAGAAACAGGCCAGTGCCGATCACGCCGCCCAGCGCCAGCATGACGATATGGCGCGTGTGCATCTCTTTCTTGTACCCGGCCGGGTGGCCCGACGCCGCGTTTGAGTGTTCGGTGGACATAGTTGAGTTCTCATGAAGTGGCTGGCACAGCAGCCGGCAGGCGACCCTGAGGCCGCCACCGTCGCTGTGTCAGCGGCTGTTATTGTTATGGCTTTCATGAATCATGAAGGGCGTGCCCGACGCCTCAGGTGGACACTTCGACGTGCCGGCCACAGGTGTCGCTGCCCTGCCCCTGCGCGCGTTCGACCTGCACAGCGGTGAACGCCTGGCGCAGGTCTTCCAGCAGGTCGGCGGTATCCTCGATGCCGACCGACACCCGCACCAGGCCTTCTGAGATGCCCAGTGCCTGGCGCTCTTCCAGGGTGTTTTCCACGTGGCTGGTTGTCCGTGCCGGCCCGTAGATGGTTTCCACTGCACCCAGGTTGCCGGCGCGGTGGGCGTAGCGCAGCTTGGGCAGCAACTTGACGACAGTGCCCATCCCGCCCACCAGCACGAAACTGACGATGGCGCCAAAGCCGCGCATCTGCGCACTGGCGATCGCGTGGCCTGGGTGCCCAGGCAACCCGGGGTAGTTGACCGACTCGACCAACGGCTCGCTGCACAGGTACTCAGCCAGAGCCTGGGCGCTGGCCTGCTGCTGGCGCAGACGCAGCGCCAGGGTCTTGATGCCGCGAATGATCAGGTACGCGGAAAACGGGTCCAGCGAAGCGCCGTTGATTTCGCGGTAGTGACGCACCTGCGCCATCAAGGCTTCGCTGCCGCAGACCACCCCGCCCAACACATCGCCATGGCCGGAAAGGAACTTGGTCGCACTGTGCACCACCACATCGACGCCCAGCAGCAGCGGGTTCTGGTTCAGTGGCGTGGCGAAGGTGTTGTCGGCAACGACCAAGGCACCCACACGCTTTGCTGCAGCCACCAAGCGGCGGATGTCGAGGATTTTCAGCGTCGGATTGCTCGGGGTCTCCAGGTAGACCACATCGCAACCCTGGGCGATTTGACGCTCCATGGCGTCGGTGTCGAGGGTGTCGCACAGCGTCACCTCGACGCCCTGACGGGGGAGGAATTCTTCGAAAATCTTGTTGGTGCCGCCGTAGCTGTCGCGGGTCGAGACCACGCGTTTGCCATTGCACAGGAAGGTATGCAGCACACCGCTGATGGCCGCCATACCGGTGCTGAAGGCCACGGCCGACTCGGCGTGTTCCAGTGCACAGAGCTTGTCCTCGAGGACCGCAACCGTCGGGTTGCTCATGCGGCTGTAGATGAAGCCCGGCTGCTTGCCCAGCGCAATGTCGTACCAGGCGTCGATATCCTGGTAGCCGTAGGCGGCACTGGCGATGATCGGGGTTTGGGTGGCATTGAAGGGGTGCTCGACGTGTTCCCCCTCCCACACCACCCGCGTCCCGATACCCGGCTGCACGCCGTTAGCGACCTTTGCTTGGTTATTCATGTCATTGTCTCGCATCGATGAAACACGGCGGTGTTTCGACTGGTCTGCGAGGACTATAGAGCGCACCTGCGCCCATGAAAAACGATGCAATTGGGCCCTAAGGGGCGCTTATTTTAATGGCTTACCAAGCCGCCTGAGCCGGGCATGCCATCCGGGTTTTACGCATTACCCGGTAGGAGCAGCCTTGTGCTGCGAAGAGGCCAGTGATAGCAACGAACATTGTTGTGTTTTCACCGGCCTCTTCGCAGCGCAAGGCTGCTCCTACACAGATTGGGGGCGCAGCGCTATTGCACATGAGCCTGCAGCGCTTGCTGGTCGGCATGGTAGGAGGACCGCACCAGCGGCCCGGACGCCACGTTCTTGAAGCCCATCGCCAAGGCCTGTTCGGCAAACCAGGCGAAGGTGTCCGGGTGCACGAAGCGCTGCACCGGCAGGTGGCTGCGCGACGGTTGCAGGTATTGCCCCAGGGTCAGCATGTCGACCTGGTGCTCGCGCATGCGCTGCATCACCTCGATCACTTCTTCATCGGTTTCACCCAGACCCAGCATCAGCCCGGATTTGGTCGGTACGCTGGGCACACGGCGTTTGAAATTCTCCAGCAGGTCCAGCGACCACTCGAAGTCCGAGCCCGGCCGTGCCGCCTTGTACAGGCGCGGCACGGTTTCCAGGTTGTGGTTGAACACGTCCGGCGGCTCCTGCGCGGTGATGGCCAGGGCCACGTCCATGCGCCCGCGGTAGTCCGGCACCAGGGTTTCCAGCTTGACGCCCGGCGACAGCGTGCGGATTTCACGCAGGCAGTCGACGAAGTGCTGGGCGCCGCCGTCGCGCAGGTCATCGCGGTCCACCGAGGTGATCACCACGTACTTCAGGCGCAGGTCGGCAATGGCAATCGCCAGGTTCTTCGGCTCATCGGCATCCAGCGGTTTCGGCCGCCCGTGGCCGACGTCGCAGAATGGGCAACGGCGGGTGCAGATGTCACCCATGATCATGAAGGTCGCCGTGCCACCGGAGAAGCACTCGCCCAGGTTCGGGCATGAGGCTTCTTCGCAAACACTGTGCAGCTTGTGCTTGCGCAGCAGCGCCTTGACCCGTGCGACCTCGGGTGACGTGGCAATGCCCACGCGAATCCAGTCAGGTTTGCGCGGCACCTCCTCGGTGGGCAGGATCTTCACCGGGATGCGCGCCACCTTGTCGGCGCCGCGCAGTTTCACACCGGTTTGCAAGGGCTGCGGGCGCGTGGCGGCAGGCAGGGTCTGGTTCATGTTCATGCTCCGGCAATCAAGGCTTCAGCCACGGTAATAACGTTGAGCCACAAAGGGTGTGCGTACCACCTGCATCGGCACCCGCTTGCCTCGCACCAAGGCGAAGACTTCGGTTTCCAACGCTGCGTGCGCACTGTGCACGTACCCCATCGCCAACGGCCCGCCCAGGCTGGGGCCGAAACCGCCGCTGGTGACACGGCCGATTTCCTGGTCGTTGGCATCGACGATCAGCGCCCCTTCGCGCACCGGTACACGCGCTTTGGGCATCAAGCCCACCCGTTTACTGGCCACGCCCTCGCGTTGCTGGGCAAAGAGGCGTTCGGCCCCCGGAAAACCGCCGGCCCGCACGCCCTCGGCACGTCGCGCCTTGGAGATCGCCCAGGTCAGGCTGGCCTCGATCGGTGTGCTGCGCGCATCCATGTCATGGCCGTACAGGCACAGCCCGGCCTCCAGGCGCAGCGAATCGCGGGCACCCAGGCCGATGGCCTCGACCTCGGGCTCGGCCAGCAGCGTGCGGGCGAGCATTGCCGCCGCCTCGGCCGGCACCGAGATCTCGAAGCCATCCTCACCGGTATAACCCGAGCGGCTGACGTAGCAGTCAACACCCAGCAGCTTCACACGGGCGAACTGCATGAAGGTCATGGCGCCGACCTGGGACGCCAGGCGGCCCAGCACCTTGGCCGCCGCAGGCCCCTGCAGGGCCAGCAAGGCGTGGCTTTCGAACAGCGATTCGACCTCGCACTGCCCTTCCAGATGCTGCTTGAGGTGCAGCAGGTCCTGGTCCTTGCAGCCAGCGTTGACCACCAGCAACAGTTCGCCACCGCCCAGGTTGGCCACCATCAGGTCGTCGAGGATGCCGCCGTCGTCGTTGGTGAACAGCGCATAACGCTGCATGCCCACCGGCAGGTCGAGGATGTCGACCGGCACCAGCGCCTCCAGTGCCTTGGCAGCGCCGGCGCCGCGCAGGCGAATCTGCCCCATGTGCGAAACGTCGAACAGGCCGGCCTGCTCACGGGTATGCAGGTGCTCCTTGAGCACCCCCAGCGGGTATTGCACCGGCATGGCGTAGCCGGCAAAGGGCACCATGCGCGCGCCGAGTTTCAGGTGCAGGTCATGCAGTGGCGTTTGTTTGAGTTGTTCTGTGGACATGAACGATTCCCCGTAGTCGATTCAGGCGCGATAGACCGGATATTCCGCGCACAGCCTGGCCACCGACGCGGCAACTTGGGCCTCGACATCGGCATCGCCAAGGTGGTCGAGGATGTCGCAGACCCAGCCGGCCAGGGCCACGCATTCGGCCACCTTGAAGCCACGGGTGGTGACCGCCGGGGTGCCGATACGCAGGCCCGAGGTCACGAACGGCGACTGCGGGTCGTTGGGCACGGCGTTTTTGTTGACGGTGATGTGCGCGCGGCTCAAGGCGGCGTCGGCATCTTTACCGGTGAGGCCCTGGCGGATCAGGCTGACCAGGAACAGGTGGTTGTCAGTGCCGCCGGAAACCACGTCGTAACCGCGGTCGATGAACACCTGGGCCATGGCCTGGGCGTTTTCGATCACTTGTTGCTGGTAGGCCTTGAAGCCTGGCTCCAGCGCTTCCTTGAAGCACACGGCCTTGGCGGCGATGACGTGCATCAGCGGGCCACCCTGGGCGCCGGGGAACACGGCAGCGTTGAGCTTCTTCTCGATCTCTGGGTTGGACTTGGCCAGGATCAAACCGCCACGTGGGCCGCGCAGGGTCTTGTGGGTGGTGGTGGTGACCACGTCGGCGAACGGGATCGGGTTCGGGTACAGGCCCGCAGCAACCAGGCCGGCAACGTGGGCCATGTCGACGAACAGCAGCGCACCGACCTTGTCGGCGATGGCGCGGAAGCGTGGGAAGTCGAGGGTCTTGGAGTAGGCCGAGAAGCCGGCGACGATCATTTTCGGCGTGTGCTCGACCGCCAGGCGCTCGACTTCGTCGTAGTCGATCAGGCCGGTCTTGGTGTCGATGCCGTATTGAACCGCGTTGTACAGCTTGCCCGAGGACGACACTTTGGCGCCGTGGGTCAGGTGGCCGCCGTGGGCCAGGCTCATGCCCAGGATGGTGTCACCGGCCTGCAGCAGGGCCAGGTACACCGCGCCGTTGGCGGAAGAGCCGGAGTGCGGCTGGACGTTGGCGTAGTCAGCACCGAACAGCTGCTTGGCGCGCTCGATGGCCAACTGTTCAACCACATCGACATGCTCACACCCCCCGTAGTAACGCTTGCCTGGGTAGCCTTCGGCGTACTTGTTGGTCAGCTCAGTGCCCTGGGCCTGCATCACTTGCGGGCTGGTGTAGTTTTCCGAGGCGATCAGCTCGATGTGGTCTTCCTGGCGTTGTACTTCGCGGCTGATGGCCTCCTGCAGCGCAGGGTCGAAGTCGGACAGGGTGAGGCTTTTATGGAACATGTGGGTGCTTCCTTATTGTTGGGGGCAGGCAAGGCCCGGACGGGGTCCGGGCATGGGCAGTCAGGCGTCTTGGTAGACCGACATGGGCGGGCAGGCACAGGCCAGGTTGCGGTCACCGTAGACGTTGTCCACGCGCCCCACCGGCGGCCAGTACTTGTTCTCGCGCAGCGTTTGCAACGGGTACACCGCCAGCTCCCGGCCGTAGCGATGGGGCCATTCGCCCACCAGTTCGCTGGCGGTGTGTGGGGCGTTTTTCAGCGGGTTGTCGAGCGCGTCGAAGGTGCCATTTTCCACGGCGCGGATTTCCTCGCGGATGCAGATCATCGCCTCGCAGAAGCGGTCCAGCTCTTCCTTGGACTCGCTCTCGGTCGGCTCGACCATCAGCGTGCCAGCCACCGGGAACGACATGGTCGGAGCATGGAAGCCGAAATCGATCAGGCGCTTGGCCACGTCCTCGACGCTGATGCCGCTGCTGTCCTTGAGCGGGCGCAGGTCGAGGATGCACTCGTGGGCGACCAGGCCGTTCTCGCCGGTGTACAGCACCGGGTAGTGCTCCTCCAGGCGCCGGGCAATGTAGTTGGCACTCAAAATCGCCAGCTGCGAGGCACGCTTGAGCCCTTCGCCACCCATCATGCGGATGTACATCCAGGTAATCGGCAGGATGCTCGCACTGCCATAAGGCGCTGCGCAGACGGCACCTTGTTTATGTTCCAGGTGCGCGTGGCCAGGCAGGAACGGCGCCAGGTGCGCCTTGACCCCGATCGGGCCGACACCGGGGCCACCACCTCCGTGGGGGATGCAGAAGGTTTTGTGCAGGTTGAGGTGCGACACGTCGCCGCCGAACTTGCCCGGGGCGCAGAGACCGACCATGGCGTTCATGTTGGCACCGTCCAGGTACACCTGGCCGCCGTGCGCATGGATGATGTCGCAGATGCGGGTGATGCCCTCTTCGAACACCCCGTGGGTCGAGGGATAGGTGATCATCAGCGCGGCCAGTTGCGCCCGGTGCTGCTCGGCCTTGGCTTGCAGGTCGGCCACATCGACGTTGCCGCGCTCATCGCAATTGACCACCACCACGCGCAGGCCGGCCATCTGCGCCGTGGCCGGGTTGGTGCCGTGGGCGGACGAAGGGATCAGGCAAACATCACGGCCCGCTTCACCACGGCTGGCGTGGTAGGCGCGGATGGCCAGCAGGCCTGCGTATTCCCCTTGCGAGCCGGCGTTGGGCTGCAACGACATCGCGTCATAACCGGTGGCCTCGCAGAGCATCGCCTGCAGTTCGTCCGTCAGTTGCCGATAGCCGAGCGACTGTTCGGCCGGGGCGAACGGGTGCAGGTTGGCGAACTCGGGCCAGGTGATCGGGATCATCTCGCTGGCGGCGTTGAGCTTCATGGTGCACGAGCCCAGCGCGATCATGGTGCGGTCCAGCGCCAGGTCCTTGTCGGCCAAGCTGCGCAGGTAGCGCATCAGTGCTGTTTCAGAATGGTAGCGGTTGAACACCGGGTGCTGCAGGAACGGGGTTTCGCGCAGCAGCTGCACTGGCAAGCAATCGCCACAGCCCTCTGCCAGGGCGACGAAGGCCGGAAGCGCCTGGCCCGGGGCGGCGAACACCTGCCACAAGGCCTCGACACTGGCCTGCTCGCAGGTTTCATCCAGTGACAGGCCGACCCGCTGGGCGTCGATCGGGCGCAGGTTCAGGCCGGCCCCTTGGGCGGCGGCCAGCACATCGGCCGCAGGCCTGGCAGTGACCACGCTGACGGTATCGAAGAAGTGCGCTTGCTCCACTGCGTGCCCGAGCTGCAGCAGCCCTTGCACCAGCACTGCCGTTAACCGGTGCACACGCTGGGCGATCTGCGCCAGGCCTTGAGGGCCGTGGTACACCGCGTACATGCTGGCGATGTTGGCCAGCAGCACCTGCGCGGTGCAGATGTTGCTGGTCGCTTTCTCGCGGCGGATGTGTTGCTCGCGGGTCTGCATGGCCAGGCGCAGCGCCGGCTTGCCAAAGCGGTCGATGGAGACACCGACCAGGCGGCCGGGCATGTCGCGTTTGAACGCATCGCGCGTGGCGAAGTACGCCGCGTGCGGGCCGCCAAAGCCCAGCGGCACGCCAAAGCGCTGGGCGCTGCCCAGCACCACATCGGCATCGAACTCGCCCGGCGGGGTCAGCAGGGTCAGCGCCAGCAGGTCCGCGGCCACCGCCACCAAAGCGCCGACGGCATGGGCGCGTTGCACCAGGGCGCCGTGGTCGGCGATAGCGCCAGTGCTGGCCGGGTACTGCAGCAACAGGCCGAAGTAGGCCTCAAGGCCCTGGCCTTCCAGTGCCGCTTCATCACCGATGACCACCTCGATACCCAGCGGCTGGGCACGGGTGCGCAGCACGTCGAGGGTTTGCGGGTGGCAGTGGCGGGAGGCGAAAAAGGCCGGTGCCTTGCTCTTTGCCAGGCGCTTGCAGAAGGTCATGGCTTCGGCCGCAGCGGTGGCCTCGTCGAGCAAGGAGGCGTTGGCGATCTGCATGCCGGTGAGGTCGCAGACCAAGGTCTGGAAATTGAGCAGTGCTTCCAGGCGGCCTTGGGAAATCTCTGGTTGATACGGCGTGTAGGCGGTGTACCAGGCTGGGTTTTCCAGCAGGTTGCGCAAGATCGGCGTCGGCGTGTGGCACGGGTAGTAGCCTTGGCCGATATGGTTGCGAAACAGCTGGTTCTTCGCGGCGATGGCCTTGAGCGCAGCCAGGGCCTCGGCCTCGCCCTGCCCTTTGCTCAGTTCAAGCACGCTGGTGCCTTTGATGCTACCTGGGATGACGCTGTCGACCAGGGCCTGCAGGGAGCCATGGCCGGTCAGCGCCAGCATCGCCTCGATATCGTGCTCACGCGGGCCGATGTGGCGGGCGATGAACTCATTATCCGTGGTCAATGGAAACGGTGCGTTGTGCATGTCGATACCCTGGCTCAGGCGTTGTCGGCCAGGAAGCGGTCGTAGCCGTCCTGGTCCATCAAGGTGTCGAGGTCGGCGAGGTTGGCCACCTGGATACGGAAGAACCAGCCATCCTGCATCGGCGAGGCATTGACCAGTTCCGGGTCGTCGGCCAGGGCCTGGTTGACCGCCACCACCGTACCGTTCAGGGGCATGCTGATGTTGCTGGCGGCCTTCACCGACTCCAGCACTGCGACTTCATTGCCCTCGCCGTACTCGCCCGGCTCTGGCAACTGCACGAACACCACGTCCCCCAGCGCCTCCTGGGCATAGGTGGTGATGCCGACGGTCAGTTCGCCAGTCGCTTCCAGACGCAGCCATTCGTGTTCGGGGGTAAAACGCAGCATGCTCATGGATCTTCCTCTCTTGTTATCAGGTAGGTCCCGGTACAGGACTGATAACTACAAGAGCAAGGGCGATGCCAACTTGATTAAATTCTTTTATTTCAATGGCTTGAGATACAAACCGGCGCCAATCCAGTCGGCCCAGATGGAACGAATAAGCTCCAGTGCATCGCCCCGGCAGGCCTGCGTGCCGGGGCGTGCCAATGAACGCGGGGACCTCGCCGAACTGGAGTGCAATCACTCCAGTGGAACGTATTGGCACCACGGCGCTACGCCCGGGTGGCAATGCCGTATTTGCGCAAGCGCTGGCCGATGGCCGTGTGCGACGTCTGCAAGCGTGCGGCCAGTTGCCGGGTCGAGGGATAGGTTGCATAGAGCTTTTCCAGCAGCGATTTTTCAAACCCCTGCACGGCCGCTTCCAGGCTGATGATTTCGTGTACGTCGGCCTGCTGGCTGCTCAAGGCGGTGCCGGCCAACTCCAGGTCGTCGCAGTCGATCACCTCCCCTTCGCTGATGGCCGCGGCGCGGAAAATCACGTTCTGCAACTGGCGCACGTTACCCGCCCAGCGGTTGCCCAGCAGCAGCGGATGGGTCGCCAGCGCCAACCGGCAGGGCGAGCGCTGTATCTGCGCGCAGGCCTGGCGCAGGAAGTACTCGGCCAGCAGCAGGATGTCCTTGCCTCGCTCGCGCAAGGGCGGCACCTTGAGGTTGAGCACATTGAGGCGGTAGTACAGGTCTTCGCGAAAGCTGCCTTCGACCACCATGCTTTCGAGGTTGCGGTGAGTGGCACAGACCACCCGCACATTCACCCGCACTTCACCGCCACCGCCGACGCGGCGGAAGCTGCCGTCATTGAGAAAGCGCAACAGCTTGGCCTGCAGGTAAGGCGACATCTCCCCCACTTCATCGAGAAACACCGTGCCGCCATCGCCCAGCTCCAGTAGGCCGGGCTTGCCGCCGCGCTGGGCGCCGGTGAATGCGCCAGCGGCGTAGCCGAACAGCTCGCTCTCGGCCAGGCTCTCGGGCAAGGCGGCGCAGTTGAGGGCCAGGAACGACGCATCGCGCCGGGCACTGAGGGCGTGGCAGGCGCGGGCGACCAACTCCTTGCCGGTGCCCGTCTCGCCCTGGATCAGCAGCGGCGCCTCAAGGCCAGCCACCTTGTGCAGGCGCACCTTGAGCTCCTTCAGCGCCGTGGAATCGCCCAGCAGCCCCTCCAGCCCTTCGGTGTGGTCGTGCAGCAACGACGCCAGGCGCTCGCCGATGCGGCTTGGCGGGTACAGGGTAAGCAGGCCGCCCACCAGGGCATCGGCACCGCCGCTGATGGGCGTGGCTTCCAGCAACAATGCCTGGCCCTGGAACCCGACCTCGCACATGGGCAGGCGAAAGCCCTTGTCGATCAGGGTTTGGGCCAAGTCGGCCTCAGCAAACAGGCGCGACAACGGCTCGCCGGCCGGCTCGCGGCCAATGAGGTTGACCAGGGTGGGGTTGGCCAGCAGCACATGGCCGCCCGGGTCGACCGCCAGCACCGGGTCACTCATCGACGCCAGCAGGGCCTCCAGTTGCAGGCGCCGGCGGTGGCCAGGCAGGAAGTCGACCAACTCGACCGCCTGCACCCCGACCACGCGCAACAGCGCACCGTAGAGCTCGTCCAGCACGGCCTGTGACAGCGCCGGGGCGTCGATGTAGACGTTGGGCGGGATCATTTCCACCGCGTCCAGGTTGAGGTTACGCGCCCCTAGCAGCGCCAGGATTTCCTGGGTGATGCCGACGCGGTCGATGAAGGTGACGTGGATTCTCATCGTGATTCCCTGGTTGGCGAAACGACAACAGGGGGACGGCGCACCCGGCGCTGTCCCCCTGGTTAAAACGTGAAGGCGGCGGTTACTCCGCTTCGAGCGACAACGCGGCGTGCTCCTGTTTTTTCTGGCGAATGGACCGGTAGGACAGGCCCAGCACGGCAAACCACACAGGCACAGCGAACAACGCCATGCGGGTGTCCGCCTCCAGGGCCAGCAGGCCGAGGATGAAAGCGAAGAACGCCAAGCAGACCCAGCACATGATCGTGCCGCCCGGCATCTTGTATTTCGACGCACGGTGCAGGTGGTCACGCTGTTTGCGGTACGCCAGGTAAGACAGCAGGATGATCGACCAGACGAACATGAACAGCAGGGCCGACACCGTGGTAATCAGCGTGAACGCGTCGAGCATGTTCGGTACCAGGTAGATCACCAGGGCGCCAGCGGTCAGGCAAATACAGGAGAAGATCAGGCCGTTGGAGGGCACTGCACGGCGTGACAACGCGCTGAACCGGCCCGGTGCATCACCCTCCACCGCCAGGCCATAGAGCATGCGGCTGGTCGAGAACACGCCACTGTTGGCCGAAGACGCCGCAGACGTCAGTACCACGAAGTTGATGATCCCCGCTGCAGCAGGCAGCCCGGCCAGCACGAACAGTTCGACGAAGGGGCTCTTGTTGGCCACCACTTCTCGCCACGGGGTCACGGCCATGATGGCAATCAACGCCAACACGTAGAAGACGATGATGCGCAGCGGGATGGAGTTGATGGCCCGTGGCAGGTTGCGTTCCGGGTTCTTGGTTTCGGCCGCAGTGGTGCCGACCAGTTCGATGCCGACGAAGGCGAACACCGCAATTTGGAAGCCGGCGAAGAAGCCCATGGCGCCGTGGGGGAACATCCCGTCGTCGTTCCACAGGTTGGCCAGCGAGGCGACGTTACCGGTCGGCGACTGATAGGCTGCCGCCACCATGTACACCCCGGTGCAGACCAAGGCGCAGATGGCCACGATCTTGATCATGGCGAACCAGAATTCCAGTTCACCGAACATCTTCACCGTCATCAGGTTGAGCGACAGCAACACACCGACGCAGGCCAGTGCCGGTAACCACAAGGGAATATCCGGGAACCAGAACTGCGAATAGGCGGCAATGGCAATAACGTCGGCAATACCGGTGACGATCCAACAGAACCAGTAGGTCCACCCGGTAAAGAACCCCGCCCACGGGCCTAACAGGTCCGCCGAAAAGTCGATGAATGACTTGTACTGCAAGTTGGACAACAACAGTTCGCCCATCGCCCGCATGACGAAAAACAGCATGAAGCCGATGATCATGTAGACGAAGATGATCGAAGGCCCAGCCAGGCTGATGGTCTTGCCAGAGCCCATGAACAGGCCCGTGCCAATGGCGCCGCCGATGGCGATCAACTGGATATGGCGGTTGGACAGGTTACGTTTGAGTTCGTGGGTGTCACCCTCAGGCGGACAGTGACCCTGCGGCAGGTTCTTCATTGTTATTTACCTTGCTAGTTTAATTGTTTTTATAACGTCACAAGTTCAACTTTCTAACCGGACATGCGTTGCAACAGCCGGCCGAACGCAAGGGAAAGAGCAAGGACTATGCCAAAGGCTAGAGCCCGCTAAATACGGGGGTCCATGTAGGTATTAACGTTTATTGCTGTAATGAAGCCACTCCAGGCAGTGGCGGTAATGGCGCGGTGTACGACACCGAAGCGTCGTATACCGTGCCCTGCCCTGTGCTGTATCGATATCACTACAATGGAGCGCTATCGGTCCAGGTAAAGCGGTGCGCCCACAACGAACTCTATTTCATGGGTTCAGCCGCGACCCTGTGGGAGCGGGCTTGTCCCGCGAACACCGGCAAAGCCGGTGCCATCCACCGAGTCGCCCCATTCGCGGGGCAAGCCTGCTCCCACAGGGACCGCGTAGGCTCACCCACGCTTGATCACGCACGCAACTCGCGCCGCGGCGCGCGGCTGCGCTGTTGTTCTTCCCACCCGTCCACCAAACCGACCGGCACATCGACCGGTGCCAGCGGCTCACGCCCGCGCACCAGGTCGGCGGCACGCTCGGCCAGCATGATGGTCGGCGCGTTGAGGTTGCCGTTGGGCTCGCTCGGGAACACCGACGAGTCGATTACCCGCAGCCCCTGCAGGCCATGCACACGCAGCGTCGAATCAACCACTGCCATGTCGTCCTCACCCATGCGGCAAGAACCGCACGGGTGCATGGTGCTTTCCATGTTGGCACGCACGAAGGCATCGATCTGCTCATCGGTCTGCACCTGCGGCCCAGGTGCCAGCTCCTCGCCGCGGAAGCGGTCCATGGCCGGCTGGGCGATGATCTCGCGGGTCAGGCGCACGCAGCGGCGGAAGCCCTCGCGGTCCTCCTCGCTTTGCAAGTAATTGAAGCGGATTTCCGGGTGCTGGTAAGGGTCGGCCGACAGGGCCCGCACATGGCCGCGGCTCTTGGGCTTGTTCGGCCCGGTCAGCACCATGAAACCGTGGCCCTTGAATGGTTTGTCACCGTCGTAGCGCATGGCCGCCGGCAGGAAGTGGAACTGGATATCCGGCCACCGCAGCCCCTTGGACGAGCGGATAAAACCACCCGCCTCGAAGTGGTTGCTGGCGCCCAGGCCATCCTTGAACAGCAGCCAACGCAGGCCGATCATCGCCTTGCCCAGCAGGCTCATCTTGCCGTTGAGGGTCACGGGCTCCTTGCACGCGTACTGGATGTAGATTTCCGAGTGGTCCTGCAGGTTTTCGCCCACACCCGGCAGGTCGTGCAGCACCTTGATGCCGGCCTTTTTCAGCACCGCCTCTGGGCCGATACCCGAGCGCTGCAACAGGTGCGGCGAGCCGATCGGGCCGGACGATACCAACACCTCGCGGTTGCAATGCACCGTGTGGGTCTGCCCGCCCTCGTCATACTCCACGCCCACTGCGCGCTTGCCGTCGAGCAGGATGCGGCGGGTCATGGCGTGAGTCACCACGGTCAGGTTCGGCCGTTTCATCGCCGGGCGCAGGTAGGCATTGGCGGTGGACCAGCGCACCCCGTCCTTGACAGTCATGTGCATGGCGCCGAAGCCTTCCTGCATGTAGCCATTGCAGTCGGCGGTCTTGATGTAGCCGGCCTCGGCCCCGGCCTCTACCCAGGCACCGTACAGCGGGTTCTGCATGTTGTTGCCGTTGTTGGTGGCCAGCGGCCCTGCGCCGCCGCGGTAGTCATCGCCACCAAACTTGAAATGCTCGGCGCGCTTGAAGTACGGCAGGCAGTTGCGGTAGCTCCAGTGCTTCGCGCCCAGGCTTTCCCATTCATCGAAGTCGCAGGCATGGCCACGGATGTACACCAGCCCGTTGATCGAGGACGATCCCCCCAGCACCTTGCCCCTCGGGCAGTGCAATCGGCGGCCGTCCAGGTGGGCTTCGGCGGCGGTCTCGTAGCGCCAGTTGTACTTCTTGGTATTCATCGGCAACGAGAACGCACTGGGCATCTGGATGAGCACGCTGCGGTCACTGCCGCCGAACTCCAGCACCAGTACCGAGGTGCCGGCATCTTCGGTCAGGCGGTTGGCCAGGACGCAGCCGGCAGAGCCTGCGCCGATGATGATGTAGTCGTATCGTTTTTTCATTGTTCTAGTCCTGTACGCGAAGGCCTGCGGCCTCGATGTTGCGTTCATTGCCCTTGGGGTAGCCGCCCCAGCCCAGGCGTGTGGCCAGCAGGCGGGTCAGGCCGTAATGCACCAGCCCGGCCAGCAGGCAGGACGGCAGCGAGGCGGTGGCGAAGGTGAAGAAATCGGTATGGGCCAAGGTCTGCGGGTTGAACACCACCACGTAGATGGCAAACCCTGCCACCAGCGCCAGCAGCGCGATGGGGTTGAAGCCTTTGCAGAAGCGCAACGGCGAGCCGCTTTGCTCGGCATACAAATGGCGCAGGTTCAGGCGTTGCTTGCGCAGGAAGAAGTAATCGGCGATGCCGATGCCGGCCAGCGCGCTGTTCAGCGCCGACGTCCACACCAAGAAGATGAAGAAGCCGTCGTAGATACCCGGGAGGCACACCACGATGACCACCGGGATGATGCAGAACAGCCCGATCAGCATCCCCCAGCCCAGGCTGCGCAACCGCTCCCCGGCCAACTGACGCAGGCCGATGACGGCTGTGTAGAGGATGTTGACCATGCCCGTCAGGTTGGCCAGCGCCAGGAAGCTCAGGGCGATCACGCCGAAGGTCATGCCGCCGGCCAGCCGCATCCAGGCGGTGGGGTCGCTGCTGCCCAGGGTAGTGGCGGCGAACAGGCTGACCGACTCACCCAGCGACGCGGCGCCGAAGATGCCCACCAGGTTGGGCCAAAATGCCGTACGCTGGTTGCTGCACAGGCGCGACAGGTTGCCGATGTAGGGCCACCAGGAGAACCCCGCAGCGATGTTGATTTCTACCGCGATCATGAAGTTGACGTGCGGGTTTTCGAACGGAGGCTGCAAGGGCGGCATGGCCAGCAGTTCGCCGAAACTGTAGCGGCGGGAGATGAAGTACATCAGCGCCAGCATGATCAGAATCAAGCTGGGTGCGATCACCGCGCTGAGGCGGCGGATCATGTCTGGCCCGCGCATGGCCACCAGCGCCGCCAGCACGATGGCCAGCAAGGCCCCGGCAGTCACCAGCCAGTCATTGCTGTCGGGCTGGCTGTGCTGCACGAGGGTTTCCAGGTTGTCCAGCGCACGCCCGCACATCAGCCCCAGCACCGCCAGCCACCCCATGGTCAGGATCACCACCGAAAGGATATAGACCAGCCGGCTGCCATTGAGGCCAAACATGCTGCGCAGGAAAGTGAACTGCTCGACGCCGTACTTGCCGCACGGCAGGCAGGTGGACGAGGCCGCGAGCACCACGCCGATGATGTTGCCGATGATGATCGCGGCAATGCCTTGCAAGGGCCCGACGAACAGCGCAGTGGCACCGCCGATCAAAAACACCCAGGTGGCCACCGCCAACGCCGAGTTGGCGTAGGCATAACCCCAGAAGCCCCAGACCCGCTCGCCCGGCAGCAAAGGCGTATCGCCGCGTTCGGCGGCCAGGCGAAATTCCTGCTCTCTGGAGCGGCTCATGGCTGGCCCCCCAGGCAATACGCGCCCACCACCATGACCAGGGTCAGCACGGCCAGGGCAACAACATCCGCCGCGCTCAGCGCGCCGGGCCAGTGCGCCCTGCCCTCCAGTTCTTCATAGGCGCGCAGGCGCCGTTCCAGGTCTTGTGCACGCTCGGTATCCACTTGGCTGTTCATTGGCATCACCTCGACGGGTTCTTGTTCTTGAAATTCGATGCGTAATGTGGCCCCGCGTCGCTCGCCAAACCAGGCGACGCGGGCCAGCCCTGTACCTCAGGGCAAGGTGATCCAGACCGCCTTGGTCTCCAGCAAAAACTCCAGTTGTTCAGCGCCCATGTCCTTGCCATAGCCCGATTGTTTGTAGCCGCCAAACGGCATGGAGGGGTCCAGCGTGCTGTGGGCGTTGACGTAGACGGTGCCAGCGCGCAGGCGCGGGATCAGCCCGTGGACCTTGCCCAGGTCGTTGGAATAGATGGCCGCCGCCAAGCCGTATTCCGAATCGTTGGCCAGCGCCAGGGCCTGCTCCTGGGTATCGAAGGGCAAGGTCACCAGCACCGGGCCGAAGATCTCCTCGCGGACGATGCGCATGTCGTTGTTGCAGTGGGCGAAGATGGTCGGCTGCACGTAGAAGCCCGGGCCTTCGACCGGCTCGCCACCGTAGTACACCTGCGCCCCTTCGGCCTTGCCCAGGGCGATGTATTCCAGTACCCGCTGCTGTTGCTGGCGCGACACCATGGGGCTGATGAAGCAGTCAGGGTCCAGGCCCGGGGCAATCTTCAGCGTGGCCGTATAGCGGGCCAGCGCTTCGAGGAAGGCTGGGTAGACGCTGCGCTCGACATAGGCACGGGTACCGGCATCACACACCTGCCCCGAGTTGAAGAACACACCATTGGCGACCGCCTCGGCCGCCGCGTCAAGGTCGGCATCGGCGAACACGATCACCGGCGACTTGCCGCCCAGTTCCAGGGTCAGGCGTTTCATCTGGTCCATCGCCGCCTTGCCCACCGAGCAGCCCACCGGGGTAGAGCCGGTGAAGCTCAGCTTGTCGATGCCTGAGTGGCTGGACATCGCCGTGCCCACCACGCTGCCGCGACCGGTGACGATGTTCAGCACACCGTCAGGGATGCCCGCCGCCTGCACCAGCTCGGCAAAGCGCAGGGCCGACAGCGACGTCAGCTCCGCCGGCTTGACCACCACGGTGCAGCCGGTAGCCAGCGCCGCGCCGAGCTTCCAGGCCATGGTTTGCAGCGGGAAGTTCCAGGGCACGATGGCCCCCACCACGCCGACCGCTTCCTTGCGGGTATAGGCCAGGTAGTTGCCCGGCAGCGAAGGCTCGACCGTGCGCCCATGAATCTTGCTGGCCCAGCCCGCGAAATAGCGCAGCGTATCGACGGTACCTTGGATGTCCACCGCGCGGGCCTGGGCGACCGACTTGCCCATGTCGATCGACTCGATCTGCGCCAGCTCGTCGGCATTGTCTTCTATGAGGTCGGCCAGGCGATGAATCAGGCGCTCACGTTCCAGGGGCTTGAGCTGGCTCCAGGGGCCGCCATCGAATTGCGCACGGGCGGCACGCACCGCGCGGTCGAGGTCGTCCTGCGTGCCCATCGGGATGCGCGTCAGCACGCCCTCGGTGCACGGTTCGATGACCTCGGCGCTGGCACCGTCACTGGCCTCGAGCCAGGCACCGCCAATGAACATGCGCTGGGGCTTGCAGAGAAAACGCTGGGTGGCCTCGGAAACGCCGAAGGCCTGCAGGTAGGTTTTTACCTTGTTGTCCACGGTACAGTCTCCGGATCAGCGGGCGTTGGCACGCGCGTGGAAGATGAAGCCGATGCTGTTCATCAGCAATTGCGCGGCCAGAATCGAAGTCACGCCTGCCGGGTCGTAGGCCGGGGCCACTTCCACCAGGTCCATGCCGACAATCCGCCCCTGGCTGCGTCGGGCCAACGCCTGGATGATCTCCAGTACTTCGTAGTAGAAGAATCCGCCATGGCTCGGGGTGCCGGTGCCTGGCGCGATGGACGGGTCGAAGCCATCGATGTCGATGGTGATGTAGTAGTCGCGGCCTTCGGGGATCTTTGCCAGCACACCTTCGCAGCCCAGGCGACGCACGTCGCGTACCGAGAGGATCTGCGAGCCGGCTTCGCGTGCGGCATCGTAGTCGTCGCGGTTGGAGGACGATACGTTGCGGATGCCCATCTGGGTCATGCCGACGATGTGGTCCAGCTCCGAGGCGCGGCGCAAGGGGCTGCCATGGCCGTAGCGCACGCCATGGCGCTCGTCGACGAAGTCGAGGTGGGCATCGAAGTGCACGATGTGGATCGGCCCACGCCCTTCGAAGGCCTTGATGACTGGCGCATGGATCGAGTGGTCGCCGCCCAGTACGATCGGCATGGCACCCGCCGCGAGGATCTGGCGCACGGCCGACTCGATGTTGGCATTGCTGGTGGCCATGTCGGTGTGCACGATATCGGCGTCGCCGACATCGACCATGCGCAGCTGGTCATCGGTCAGGTAGGTGGCGTCATCTTCGAAGTCGTAGGCACCGGCGTGGCCGAACGAGAACAGGGTCGATGCCTCGCGGATGCCGCGCGGTCCGAACCGTGCGCCCGAGCGCCATTGGGTCCCCATGTCGTTGGGCGCGCCGAGGATTGCCACATCGGCGTCGATGGCATTCCAGTCGGTGCAGATGGGTGACTTGGCGAAGGTGCAATGCCCTACGAAGGGCAGGTTCAGGCGGCCGGATTCATAACCGTGCTTTGCCATGTTCGGGTTTCTCCACTTATTGTTCTGGTCAGGAGACGGGGCGACTGCTCGACCGCCGTTGCAGCCACTATGGCGGCAGGCCAACGCGGGAAAAATGCGCAAGTGCAGATGCATACATCGGCCAACCCGAAGTAATCGCCCGCTGCCAGCGGCCAGGCGAAATGCCGGGTGTGCACCGGCAGTCATTTGCAGGTGCCGGGCATTGCAGTGATCACAGGGGCGTGGTTAGCTTGAAAAAAAACAATGGCCGGACGCTCATATCAGCCAGCGCGATGTGACGCACCGCCAGGAGGCCCCAGTGATCCAGCTCCACGACGTCGATCTGAAGCTCCTCAGGGTATTCACCACCATCGTCAGGTGCGGTGGCTTTTCTGCGGCGCAGGCCGCCCTCAACGCCGGCCAATCGACCATCAGCGAACAGATGACGCACCTGGAAACCCGCCTTGGGGTCAAGCTGTGCCAGCGCGGGCGCAGTGGCTTTCGCCTGACCGAACAGGGCGTGGCCATCCACGAAGCCACCTTGCGCCTGCTCAGCGCGGTGGAAAGCTTTTGCATGGATGCCGACGTGCTCAAGCAGCACATCAGCGGCAAGCTCAACCTGGGCATCATCGACTCCACCCTGACCGACACCGCCTCGCCTCTGCCGCGCACCACCCAGCGCTTTGTTTCACGTGGGCACGATGCCCACCTGCACATCTACATCGGCGCCCCGGCCGAGCTGGAAGAGCGTGTGCTGGACAGCCGGCTGCACCTGGCCATCGGCCATTTTCCGCTGCGCGTGCCGGGGCTTTCGTACCTGCCGCTGTACGACGAAGCCCTGGGGCTGTACTGCGGCCGCCGCCATCCGTTGTACGCCAGCAAGGCGGCGAACGGCCGGTTGCTTGAAGAGGTTCGCCAGTGCCATATCGTGGTGCGCGGCTATATGCAGCAATACGACCTGGAGCAACTGGGCATCACCAAGGCCGCCGCGACCGTGGAGAACATCGAGGCGGCCGCGATCCTGATCATTTCCGGTGCCTATATCGGGTTTCTGCCGGTGCACTTCGCCGAGCAGTGGGTGAAAACCGGCGAAATGCGCCGGCTGGGCGCAAACACCCTGGACCTCACCTCGCCCTTCGACGTGATCACCCGGCGCGGGGTGTCACCACCGCCGATCCTACGGGCGTTCCTCGAAGACCTGAACGCCTGCATGCACCAGGCCGGGGGCGTTTGAGCCCGCAGGCTCAGGCAATAACCCGGGCAACCTGCTGCGCGCGAACAAGCCCAGTCGTCGCCAGGCCCTGAAGCCTTGCCCCCAGCACGGCGCGGGCGGTTGGCGAGGTGGCCGGGTCGATAATCCGATACTGGCGATCGCACCACCCGCTGATCTCCTGTAGCCAGCCGGCCTGCAAGACGGGCTCGGCGTCCAGGCGTTGCAACAGGTAGGCCACTTGCGGCCCTCCACCACGCTTGGGGAGTTCCACCTGCAGCTCTGCGCAATTCGCGGTGGGCCAAGGCATCACGCAGCAGGGTTGCAGGCTCGGTGTCGACTTCCAGCAAGCGAAAGGCTCAGGTTTCACGGCAGCTGATTTCGGAGCCTGGTTCAATTTGCTTCTGCAGCCAGCTGCCCCTCGATCCAGTCGATGAATGCCCGCGAAGTGGGCGCCGCGTTGGATGGCACGGGCTTCGCCCGTGTTCGCGGGGCAAGCCCGCTCCCACAGGGAATTGCGTCAGATATTAGGAGTTGGGCCAGAAGCGTTCACCTTCCAAACAGCATGGCGTCAGTGAGCTGTTTGCGACAACTTTTGCATCACCTCGGCAACCATCTCCTGCGTACTGTTAATACCGTCAACCCGCAACACTGCAGACGTTTGCTCTGCCAACCACGCCTCGTGCCACGCTCGGTTGCGCCCCGAGAAGTTAGGGTCGTCATACTGCGAGGCCCATTCGCGGAAGGCCGTGTGGATTCCGTGCATGTCACCACCCGGTGCAATCCGATCGCCATAGCGCTCTTTTTCACGCGCGGCCAGCCGCTCAAGGCGAATGGGCGTGGGGGTGACGACGAACACGATCAGGTCGACGTGCGTAAGCAAGGCATCGCCCCACACCATGCAGGAACCGGTCAGTACCCAATCTTGGTCACCGAGCTTTTGCTGGATCACTTTCACGCGGTCAGGGACAGGCCGCTTGGTCGTGAAAGGTGGGTCGGTGGGCATCCAGTAAGCATCGTCGACATCGACATGCCGCGCGCCAAGCACGGTCGCGAGGTTTTGACCCAAGGTGGTCACACCGGCACATGAAGCACCCGTAATGTAGATTCGCAATTGTTCCTCCATGAATGCACGCCGAAAACGGGCAGCACTATACACCCGACTTGCGCAAGACGCTGAAGCCGACGGCTGGCATCGGGTCAGCGTCAGGAAGAAATGGCAGGCTCAACGCTCCATGACATAAGTACCCGGCGCAGGGCAAAGCGGCCGGTACTTGCGCGAGCCCAGCTTCTTCGGCGGCGCCAGGCTTTCGCCGGAACGCTGCCCAATCCATTCGCGCCAATGCGGCCACCAACTGCCTTGCTGGCGCTCCCCGGCGTTCTGCAGCCAGGTTTCCGGCGCCTCGGCGGCGGCGGGCGCCGCGTAGTAGAACGACTTGGGGTTGCCGGGTGGGTTTACCAGGCTTTGCAAGTGGCCGGCATTGGACAGCACGTAGGTCGTGTCCTCGCCAAACAGCCGGGCGGTGCCGTAGCAGCCTTGCCAGGGGGTGATGTGGTCGGTAGTGCCGCCCACCACATAGGCGCCCACCGTTACCTGGGTCATGTCGATCAACTCGCCAGCAATCTCCAGGGCGCCGGGGTTGCTGTAGGGGTTTTGCTGGATGAGGTCTAGGTAGTCCGCGTGCAGCTGAGCGGGGAGCCGCGTGGTGTCGTCGTTCCAGGCGAGAATGTCAAATGCCGGCGGTGGGTTGCCCAGCAGGTAGTTGTTGACCCAGTAGTTCCAGATCAGATCGTTCGGGCGCATCCAGGCGAACATGCGGCCCATGTCCTGGCCACTGAGCACACCCTTGCGCCGGGAGCTGGCCTTGGCCGCGCGCAGGGTGGTCGGCGTGGTGAACAGCCCCAAGGTGGTGTCGTCAAGCGCCGACGCCGTGTCGAGCACGCACACGGCCCAGCTGGTATTGGCCACCTTGTGGCCCTCGCCACGGGCCGCCAGCCAGCCCAGGTAGGCTGCCAGGGTGATGCCGCCCGAGCAGGAGCCCCACATGTTCACATCCGGGCTACGGGTAATTCGACGCGCCACGTCCACCGCCTGATCGAGGCACAGCGCGTAAGCGGACAAGCCCCAGTCGCAGTGCTCGCGGGTGGGGTTGCGCCAACTGATGACGAACAGGCTTACGCCGCTGTCCTGTATCCACTTGACCAGGCTCTTTTCCGGCGACAGGTCGATGGCGTAGTACTTGTTGATCTGCGGCGGCGACATGACCAAGGGCCGGGCAAAGACCTTTTCGGTGGTGGGCGCGAACTGCAGCAGCTGGAACATTTCGCAGCGAAACACCACCTCGCCCTTGGCCGTGGCGAGGTTTTCACCGACCGTGAAGGGCGTACTGTCGACCTGCCTCGGGAGGCCGCGGTTGTTCAGCATGTCCTGGCCGAAGTGGCGGATGCCCCTGGCCATGCTCATGCCGCCTGTGTCCACCAGTTTGCGCAGCGCCGCGGGATTGGTCAGCGGGGAGTTGCTCGGTGCCAAGGCATCGGCCAGCTGTGCTGCGACGAAGCGGGCGCGGCTTTTTTCCAGTGGGGCCAGGTCGGTGGCCTCGATGAAGCGGGTCAGCTCTGCCTGGCCAGCCAGGTAACTCTGCAACAGTGCGCGCAGGAAGGCGTTGGATTGCCAGGCCGGGTCGGCGAAGCGCTTGTCCTTCGGGTCTGGCGCGATGCTGGTGTTGCCTGCGACGATGCCGCGCAGCGCCTTCAGGTAGCCCCCCACATGGGCACCCGCCTTGAGCGGCGAGGTGCCCACGGCCTTGAGCAGGTAGCCGGCTGAACTGGCCAGGTCGGCTGGGCGCATGCTGACCAGGGGGTTGCCTGCCAGGGGCTGGCTGGGGGTGACGGTCTCGTTCGTTTGCGTGGATCTGCTCATGGCGGCTCTTGATTCCGGGCACGGTTGTGTGGTGCTCCGACTCTAAGGCAGCCGTGGCTGCGGCCACTTCTCATCGCACGACAGCGGTTTTTCACTTCATGACGGGGGAGCGATCTGACCGAAAACACCGGCAAACTCGGTGCCATCCACGCTATGGTCAACACGACTCCCCGAAAGAGCAATCACGGCTAGGCACCTCGATGCCTGGACACAGGATGCTAGCGCTCACCGCACCTTCCAGAGGCTCCGTTCGTTGACTGACTCACAGCACAGCCCTACCTACGCAAAACGGTTCGAAGCCGTGCTTGCCTACATCGACAACCATCTCGAAGATGACCTGTCGGTGAATGCACTGAGTCGCATCGCCAACTTCTCGGCGTTTCACTTCCATCGGCAGTTCACGGCGTTCATGGGTGTTCCGGTTTCACGCTATGTGCAACTGATGCGGCTTCGACGCGCGGCGCACCAACTGGTCGCCTCGCCCGCAACGTCCGTGCTGGAAGCGGCATTCGGCGCTGGTTTCGAAAGCCCCGAAGCCTTTTCCAGAGCCTTCAAGCGTGCCTTCGGCATGGCGCCGAGCGTGTTCGCCAAGGCCCCGAACTGGCAGGCCTGGAGTGCGGTATTCGTTGTTCCTCATCGTTCCAGGAGTATCACCATGCAGATCCGTATCGTGGATTTCACCGAAACCCGTGTAGCCGCGCTCGAGCACCGAGGTGCGCCCGCCCTGGTCGGCGAAAGCGTCGCGCGTTTTCGCCAATGGCGGATGCACAGCGGCCAATCGCCAGTGGCCAGCTGCCGCACCTTCGGCATCCCCTACGACAACCCCGACACCACCCCAGCGCACGCCTTCCGCTTCGCCGTTTGCGGCGAGATAGACGAGGCTGTGCAGCCCAACGATTTCGGCGTGCACGAACGGGTTATCCCGGCGGGGCGCTGTGCAGTGATTCGGCATAGCGGTTCGCCTGACTACATTGGCGAAACCATCTACCCGCTTTATCGTGACTGGTTGCCGTCGAGCAACGAAGAGCTGCGCGACCATCCGCTGTTCTTCCATTACCTGAGCGCGTACCCGGAAACGCCCTTGGAGCAATGGCAAACGGATATCTACGTCCCGCTGAAGTAGGCCGTGCCATGCCCGCCCGGTGCCAGGCCACCGAGCCCCCACCCATGAGCCTCTTCGATAAAGTGCAGCACTGCACGCGAACGCTCGTCAATCCGTGAAATCAGCGAAAGTTCACTGACCATTTCCGCTTGAGCAAGCGGCACGATGCGGATGCCCGGCATGGTCAGCCGGGTCATGGTTTCCGGCACGATGCTCAGGCCGATGCCGGCGGCCACCAGCCCGGGAATACTCATCAGCGACGGCACATACATGATGTTCTGCGGGTGCAACTGGTGCTGCCGGCACGCCTGGAGGGTGTGGGAGGTCAGGCCGATGCCGGTGCTGTCCTGGAGAAACACGAACTTTTCGTGGCGCAGGGTCGACAGGTCCCCGCTGAAGCGGTCGGCCAATTCATGGTTGTCCGGGATGAGCAGGACGAGCCTGGACTGGCTGAATGGGTGGGTGCGCAGACGGTCCGGCAGGTGGTCCTTGAACACCCGGGCGAAGGCCAGGTCGAGTTTGTGGTCGAGCAACATGTCGAACTGCGCGCGAATCCCGGCGTCGACCAGCGACACCTTGACCTCGGGGAACGTGCTGAAGTAATGCCGGAGCAATTGCGGCAAATTGGCTTCGAACAATGCCGAGTGGTAACCGATGTTGATTTCGCCCACCTCCCCCCGCTTGGCACGCCGGGCCGCGGCCATTGCCCGTTCGCTGGCCTCGATGGACTGCCGCGCGTGAGGCAGGAACGCCTCGCCGGCAGCGGTCAACGCCACGCCGCGGTTCTCCCGCCGGAACAGTGTCAGCCCCAGCTCAGACTCAAGCGTTCGCATCAATTGGCTCAGTGCCGGTTGTGCAATGCCCAGTTGCTCTGCCGCCCGGCTGAAATGCTGCAGGTCAGCGGCGACCACAAACGCTCTCAGGTGACGCAGTTCCATAATCGCTACCCATAAGGCTAATGCCAGTCAGTTAGGGCCAAGGGGGCCGCTGCGCGGCCCTTCGCAGGCAAGCCAGCTCCTACAGGAATAGCGTATTTCTTGTGAATTTCGCTCACCTGTAGGATCTGGCTTGTCGGGGCGCCGAACCGCTGCGATGGGCTGCACAGCAGCCCCAATTACAGCCGATGACGCTTAACTGACTGGTATTAAGCCATAAGGCTGGCTTATCTATTTATCGTGATTTCGATAATTATTCTGCAAGCAGGATGCGCTAACGTCTATTCACTTCGACGATTCCTTTCCACTGCATAGCCCGAGCGGAATCGTATGGGTATTCCGACACCATAAAAACAATGACGAGCCCCTTATGAGCACAATCAGTGACGCGCCTCATGATTCGCGCATGCCTCGCAAAGCGGTGACCGCCGCGACCATTGGCACAGCCCTGGAATGGTTCGACTTCACGTTGTATGGCGCGATGTCCGCGACCATTTTGCCCAAGTTGTTTTTCCCGGCGATGGAACCCACCGCAGGCCTGCTCGCTTCGCTGGCAACGTTCGGTGTCGGCCTGGCCGCGCGGCCCTTGGGCGCCATTACCTGTGGCTACCTCGGTGACAAACTCGGCCGCCGCAACTTGATGCTGGCCACCGTAACCATGATGGGCCTGGCTTCGGTACTGATGGGGTTGTTGCCCACCTACGGCCAGGTGGGTATTTGGGCGCCGATCTTGCTGGTGCTGCTGCGGATCATTCAAGGCTTCGCACTGGGTGGCGAGTCCACTGGCGCGCAACTGATGGCGCTGGAGCACGCCTCCCCCGATCGTCGCGGGCGCTATTCCGGCATGCTCGGCCTGTGCTCGCCCCTTAGCCAGATTTTGGCCAACGGCGTATTGATGGGCCTGGCAGCAACGCTTTCAAGCGAGCAATTCGAAAGCTTCGGCTGGCGAATTCCGTTCCTGATGAGCTTCGTACTGGTTATCGTCGCGATATTCATTCGCCTGAAAGTCGATGAAACCCCGGCCTTCGTGGCCTTGAAGAAGGCCCCGCTCAAACAGGAAAAGAGCCCACTCACATCAGCCGTGAGCAGCCATTACAAAACCATCCTGCGACTGATGCTGTTCTTCTGCTCACCCGCTGCGCTGTTCTACTTGATCGTGATTTTCTCCCTCAGCTACCTGACCAAGCACCTCGGCTTTAGCCAATCGACGGGCTTCATGTCACTGATGGTGGCTAACCTGTGCGCGATTTTCGGTGCGCTTGCCGGGGGTTATCTGTCCGATCGTTGGGGGCGTAAAAAGGCGCTGGCATTGGGCTCGTGCATGACGTTGCTGATTTTGTTCGTCTATTTCCCAATCCTCAACACCCTGAACGTGCCCGCCATCATGGCAATCATGGGGCTGTTCCTGGGCTTCACCCAGTTCCAAAGCGGCATCCAACCTGTGGCCTTCGCCGAAGCGTTTCCTACCCAGGTCCGCTACTCGGGCTCGGCACTGGCCTACACAGGCGCCAATCTGGTAATCGGTGGCCCAATGCCGATGATCGCCGTGTGGCTGATGAGCCAGTCGAACAACTCGCCATGGCCGCTGGTGACATTGTGCGCGGTGATCAACCTGATCTCGCTGGCGATGATCATCACCGGCCGGGAAACCCGCGGCATCGACCTGAACGCCGTCGCCGAAGACGACACCGTCGACGCCCGCGCTACCACCCTTCTTTCCAAATAACGCAGCAGGACAATCATGAATCGCACCGTTTTCATCCTTAACGGCCCTAACTTGAACCTGCTGGGTCGCCGTGAACCGCACATCTACGGCCACACCACGCTTGAGCAAATCCGCCAACGCAGTGAAAGCCTGGCGCTGGAACTTGACCTGATATGCGACTTTCGCCAAACCAACCACGAAGGCGTCATGGTCGACTGGATTCAGGAAGCCTTCGAGCAAGGCGCTGCAGTAATCATCAACCCGGCTGGCCTTTCGTTTCACTCGATTCCAGTACTGGATGCGCTGAAATTACTCGACACACCGCTGGTCGAACTGCACCTGTCGAACATTCATGCACGGGACGAACTGCACCGCCACTCGATCATGTCTGGCGTGGTCAATACAGTGATCTGCGGCATGGGCGCTGACGGGTATCCCCTCGCAATCCGAGCTATTGATGCTTTACTGCGGCGTCGGGCAGCCAATAATTAACCGCCCTTCACCGGACGCTGACTGGGTGGCCCTTCGGCAACTTCGGCACGTCGCGCTTACACCCTGAACCGCCCTACCAGCGCTGTCATTTCCCCCACCAGGCCCGACAGCGCCTGGCTCGCCGCACGGGTTTGCTGCGCCCCGGTCGCCGACTGGTTCGACAACTCACGAATGTTCAGCAGGTTCCGGTCCACTTCCCGCGCCACCTGGGCCTGCTCCTCCGCCGCACTGGCGATCACCAGGTTGCGCTCGTTGATCTCGCCGATGGCGCTGTAGATACCTTCCAGCACCTGCCCTGACGCCAGGGTGACATCCAAGGTCGACTGGGCCCGGCTGGTGCTGGCCTGCATTGATGCAACCGCGGCTTCGGTGCCTTGCTGCACGCGCCCGATCATCTGTTCGATTTCCTGGGTCGATGCTTGTGTGCGATAGGCGAGCGTACGCACCTCGTCCGCTACCACCGCAAAACCACGCCCGGCCTCACCGGCGCGGGCGGCCTCGATGGCGGCGTTGAGCGCCAGCAGGTTAGTCTGCTCGGACACCGAACGGATCACTTCCAGCACCTTGCCGATGTCCCGCACCTGCCCCACCAGCTGCTCCAGGTGCCCACTGCTGGCCTGGATCTCATGGGTCATAGCCTCGGTACCATCGATGTTCTCGTTGACTTGCCGGCGGCTTTTTTCGGCCAGCTGATTCGATGCCTGCGTGGTCTCGGACGTGGAGACAGCATTACGTGCGACCTCCTCGACCGCCGTGGTCATTTCGGTGACGGCAGTGGCAGCCTGCTCCAGCTCCTGGCCCTGCTGGCGCAGGTTATTGGCGCTTTCCTCGGTAACGGTGTTCAGCGCCGTCGCCGCGTCAGCCAGCTGTTGTGTGCAGCTGCTGAGCTTGCCGAGGGTTTCGCGCTGGCTCTGCTGCATGCGCTCCAGTTCGTAGAACAGCTGGCCGATTTCGTTACGCCGCTGCACCACCACTGGCACGCTCAGGTCGCCGCCGGCGATGCGCTGAAAGTGCTGGCCAGCTTCACGCAATGGGTGCAACACACGCTGCGCGATGAAGGCCCAGCACAGCGCCGCCAGCAGCAACGTCACGCCCAGCAGCCCCAGGCTCAGCAGTTGTGCGCGCTCCAGACGGCGGTCGGACTCGAGCATGATCTGCTGGCTGCGCTCGCTCAAGGTGGCAACCAGTTGCTGACGCAGCGCCTGCAGGCGGCCCATGGCATTGCCGGCATCGGTGTTGACCTGGAAGTACTGCTCCAGCGAGCGCTGCCGCACGGCCTCACGCTGCCCCGCCACCGCCTTGGCGTAGTCGGCGAAGGTGGCCTGCAGTTCCTTGGCCGCCGCATGCAGCGCCGGCTCGCGAGCGTTGTCGACGAACTCATCGACCAGTTTCTGGCTCTTGTCGTTCAATTCGACCGACAGCGCCATGCGCTTGTTCGCACTCTCGTCGTGGCCGCCCAGTTGCTCGATGAAACCCGAAGACACGTTAGCGCTGGCGCGGATCGCCATGAGCAACGCATTGTTCAACCGGTCCGACTGGTGCGCGGTCTGGTCCAGTTCGCTGATCTGCTCATCGCTGCCCACCGCCGCGCGCCAGGCACTGACGGTGGAGAACAGCAAGGTCAGGCTGAACAGCGACAGCACCCAGAACATTCCGGTACGGATCTTCAGGTCGGCAAACATACGGGCAGTACTCCTCATGGTCCTGTTGGCACCCCTTCTCATCGGGATTTCGATGGCGGGTGAGCAGGTATCGGAGTGCCCGCTGCGGGCTTGAGTGGCGCTGAGGCGCTTGTGTGCGGTAACCGCACGATTGTTACTGGCGCCTTGCATGTGGCGGCGCATACGTGCAAGGGTAAAAAAGGAACGTCAGTCATCAGAACAGGAAGATAAGCACCTTATGCTTGGAATCACACGTATCCATCGCTACGTGCGCCCATTGCCTGCAAGCCAAGCAGCAGCCAGTGGGCGTGACGTCAACGTCAAACCAGGCGCCCGCCTGGCCGCGAAGCTTGCCACCCTCCTCTGCACACCCCGCGCCGTCCCGCCCTACCTCTGGGTCAACCCCGAGCGCCCCCCTGTCGATCGCATGCCCCCTACCTGACCGCCCACGCGCCGTCATCGCACCGGCCTCGCCATTCAGTGGCTGAAGGCGGGATGTTTCACGCAAAAAAGGGGCAACACCCAATGATCATGTTTCAGGGCAAGAAAATTCACAGCGCCATCTTCGACATGGATGGCACGATGTTCGACACCGAGCGCCTGCGTTTCAGGACGCTGAAGCAAGCTTCGCTGGAAATCTTCGGCACCGCCTTGAGCGAGCAAACGCTGATCGGCTCGCTGGGCCTGAGCGCGAAAAAGGCCGAGGCCCTCGCCAAGGCTCACAACGGCGATGACTTCCCGTATGCGCAGATCCGCCAGCGCGCCGATGAGCTCGAACTGGCGTACGTGCGCAACCATGGCGTGCCGATCAAAGCCGGCCTGCTCGAGGTGCTGGAGCGCCTGCGCAAGTCTGGCCTGACCCTGGCGGTCGCCACGTCCAGCCGCCGCGCCATCGCCGAGGAGTACCTGATCAACGCCAACGTGCTCAAGTACTTCGACATCACCGTTTGCGGTGATGAAGTCAGCCAAGGCAAACCCCACCCAGAAATCTTCCTGCACGCCGCCCGCGCGCTCAATTGCCAACCCAGCCAGTGCTTCATGGTCGAGGACTCGGAAAACGGCTTGCTCTCAGCGATCCGCGCCGGGGGGCAGGCAATCCTGATCGAGGACATCAAGCCGCCCGCGCCCGAGGTCAAGGCCGGCGCGCTCATGGCCTACCGTGGCATGCACGCCTTCCTCGCCGACTTGAGCGAGTGCGTGCCCGACTTGGGCATGCCGGCGCTCGACGAGGCGTTCCCTGCCTCACTGAACCAGTTCCGCGTCGGCATCCACGGCTTCGGCGCCATCGGTGGCGGCTACCTGACCCAAGTGCTGTCCCATTGGGACGGCTACACGCGCCCCTGCGAAATCATTGCCGCGACCCGTTCGCGCATGCTCCGCGAATCGGTCGCTGCGTTCGGCCGCTACAGCGTGCGCTACGGCGCCACCGCGTTCGACCAGACCATCGACAATGTGCGCATGATCGACATGGACGACGAAGAGGCGGTAATCGAGATGTACAACGCCGCCGAAGTCGTCGGCATGAGCCTGCCCGAGCAGGCCATCCCGCATCAGGCCAAGGTCATTGCCAAGGGTTTGCTGCGGCGCTTCGAACGCAGGGGGCGCGAGCTGACCGTACTGATCGTGTTGAACAAGATCGGCGGTGCGGCGTTCGTCCGGCGCCAGGTGCAGGCACAGTTGGCGCTGCTGTGCACGCCACGGGTGTGCAAGCAGGTGCTGGAAAAGACCCATTTCGCCGAAACGGTGGTCAGCCGCATCGTTTCCAAGATCAGCAATGACGCGCTGGTTCGGCAGTTACGCATCAAGTCGCAGATCTTCAAGAACAGCCTGGAAGATGAGCCATCGGTCACCCGCAAACCCGCCACGCCAGCCCCGGAATACGAGCGGCTTATCGGGCACTTCAGGCCCTTTGCACAATCCAGCAGTGCCATGAGCCAGTTGCACCTGATCCTGTTCAACAGCGAACCCGACATGCCGCTGTACGTAGAGCGTGGCAGTGATTTGCTGGAGCGGCTGCGCCAGGTAAAAACGGTCGCGGACATTACCCAGATCCAGATCATCAAGAACCGCTTGTGGAACGGGCCGCACGCGATCATCGCCTGGTATGCGAGCCTGCTGGGGCACACCTGGGTCGGCCAGGGCATGGGGGACGCCCGCGTCAGTGCGCTGGCGCAGCGCCTGATTCATCAGGAAGTGGCGCCAGCGTTGATGGCCGAATACCCGCAGATGTCGGAGGTTGTCAGCAGCTTTGCCAATGCGTTTCTCGAACGGTGCAAAACCTCGTTCAAGGACCCTTGCGTGCGGGTTGGGCGCGACCCCCTGCGTAAATTGCAGCGTAACGAGCGCATCCTCAGCAGCATCGACCTGGCCCGCAAGCATGGCATTCAGACCCCTGCGCTGGCGTTTGGGGCGGCGCTGGCCATTCACTATGCGCTGCACGGCAACGCCAGCAAAGATCGCGAGGCCCAGTTGATCAAGGCGCTGTACACGGCCAGCGGCGAACGTGTCGAAGCGGTGCTCACCCATGACGGGGAGTATCAGGGCAAGCCTTATCCGGGGCTGGACCCGGTCAGGGACGCCGAGCTGGTCGAAAGCATTTCGGCCAACTTCCGGCTGTTGCTGGAGCAGGACAGAGCTGACTGGGCACTGCCCGCTGCGTTATCGCAGGGGTCGTCTGAGTGTGGTAGGGCATCGGCCAAGCATTGGCTACCGGTTGTTTGAAGCGCATTGGTAGGGGCGGCGCTCGAGCTCACAGGCGCCGCAAATGTCGAGGTGAACGGCTGACTGCCTCAACACTGACCATCGCCAGCAATAGGTCGCAAACCGTCGACCGGGAATGACCGCTTTCGACCCATAGCGGACGCTCGACAACCACTGATCAGCCATTGCAACAATGCGGTACCAGCCAGGTGGTGAGTCAACCACCGCGCCAGATGGCACCAACGCAGCATTTCACTGGCCGCTGAAAGCGTGAGAAATTCAGTATGTCTCAGCATCGAATGTGCTTATTGCACGCCTCTATGGACGTTGTTGCATAGCTTCGATGATGAAGTCGTGAAGTAACGCAACTGCCTTAGATGTGGATTTTTCTGCACGCATTATCCACACCTCCGATAATGGCAGTGGAGGCAGTCCATCTTCGACACCGAGTGGTACCAGACGCTTGTCCAATGTGAACTCGCTGAATATCCCTACCGCCAAACCTGCGTAGACTGCCCCTTCGAGTGCTGCGACGCTGCTGCTGCAGTAACTCATCCTCCACTTGATACCAGCAGACTCAAGCGCAAGTGTTCCCCATCGACGAAACAATGTCCCTTCGACACCTAACGCCAGAGGAATGACTGATTGTTTATGGGGCGAATGGCCAGGTGCGACTGCCCACGTTACGCGTGAAGTCGCGAGGGATGTTCCTTGAGCTGATCCCGCTTCGCTCATCCCTATGATCAGATCGAAACGAGTACGCATCTGCCCCAACATTTCACGCGGTATACCCGTATGCAGCTCGACCAGAACCTCGGGGTAAAGCGTACAAAACCGCGCGATCATATCTGGCAGTACAGCCCTGGCATAAGGTTCGATCGATCCAATACGCACCAGCCCGGAAACCACAGATGAGGTGAATTGCTCGAAGATCCGGTCATTCAGACCGAGCATTTCGTTTGCCACCTCCAACAGCGCAGAGCCTTCTGGCGTTGGTTGAGCCCCTGACTTCTTGCGGTAAACCAACGCGCAGCCAACCTGATCCTCAAGTCTGCGGATTTGCATGCTGACGGCAGACTGCGTGCGAGAGAGTGACTTGGCTGCAATCGAAAAGCTGCCTGTCTGCGCCACTTGCACAAAAACCCTCAACAGGTCCAGGTCCAGCACTCTGTTCTTGAAAACGGGGGTATGCATCGAAGTCTCCCGGCGAAAAACCAATGCTCAAGAATAACGAATCGTGATTCATTGATTCAAAATGTATTGTTTGTCTTGATGCTGTGTCAAAACCAAAATCGCCTTCAGCACGCGATCCTGATGTCGCGTTCCAGCACCGGAGGCAGACGACAATGACAAGAACAATTGATTTTTCCAGCACCACTTCCAAGCCAGGGGAGGCGCGCGAGCGCTATGACGTTGTCGTAGTGGGAGGCGGTGCCGCCGGACTTGCTGCTGCCATAGGTGCAGCCAAAGCGGGCGCTATGAATCGCCCCTGGTTTCGTAGACACCTCCAAGCCTCATAATGAGGCCCAAATAGGAGGTGCCATGAGTCGTCAGCGTTACCCCGAAGAATTCAAGATCGAAGCGGTC
>NZ_JABWRW010000027.1:0-78894 GCF_014269095.1 Pseudomonas sp. SWRI50
GGTATGGCGGGGGAGGGCGTGGGGGCTGTTTTGCAGCCCATTCGCAGCACAAGGCTGCGCCTACAAGAAGCATGCGATCGCCTGTAGGAGCAGCCTTGCGCTGCGAATGGGCCGCAAAGCGGCCCCCTGGTATTACTTAACAGTCACTGCTTCAGGCGCGTCACCGTGCGACAGGCTATACACATAAGCCGCCAGCAAGTGCACCTTGTCATTGCCCTGGATCTCGGCCTGTGCCGGCATCTGCCCCTGGCGACCATAACGAATGGTCTGTTGCAACTGGGCGAAGCTCGAACCGTAGATGAACGCCTGCGGGTGAGTCAGGTCAGGCGCGCCCATGGCTGGGGTGCCTTTGGCTTCAGGCCCGTGGCAGGCCACGCAGTTGCCGGCGAAGATTTCCTTGCCCTTGGCCGGGTCGGCCTTGACCCCTTCCGGCAAGCTGCGGCCATCCAGGTTGGTCAGCACGAACGCCGCCACATCGGCCACGCCCTGCTCGCCAATGACCTCGGCCCAAGCTGGCATCACGCCGTGGCGACCGTTCATGATCGAGGCCTTGATGGTCTCCGGCTCGCCGCCCCAGCGCCAGTCCTTGTCGGTCAGGTTGGGGAAGCCATAGGCGCCTTTGGCGTCCGAGCCGTGGCACACCGAGCAGTTGGAGGCGAACAGGCGGCTGCCCATCTTCAGGGCTTGCGGGTCCTTGGCCACTTCCTCGACCGGCATGGCCGCGTACTTGGCGAAGATCGGCCCGAACTTGGCATCGGCCTTGTCCATTTCCTTCTGCCATTCGTTAACCCCGGTCCAGCCGTTGTCGTAGCCCGGCAGGATGCCTTTCCAGTTACCCAGGCCTGGATAGAGGATCAAGTAGCCGACCGAGAACACCAGGGTGCCCACGAACAACCAGAACCACCACTTGGGCAGCGGGTTGTCGTATTCCTCGATGCCATCGAAGCTGTGGCCCATGGTCTGGTCGGTGGTGTCGGTACTCTGGCCCTTGCGGGTCGACAGCAGCAGCCAGGTAAGGCCGATCAAACTGCCGATGGTCAGTACGCTGATGTACGTACTCCAGAAGGTGGTCATTGCCCGGAACTCCTCTTGGCAGCAGGTTCCTGCCCGGCAGGGGGCAGGCGGTCGTCGACGAAGGGCAGCAGGCGCGCTTCGGCGAAATCACGGTCGCGGCGGCGGTTGAATACCCAGAGCGAGAGGCCGATGAAGGCGATCATCACCACCAGGGTGCCCAGCCCGCGGATCATGCCGATGTCTATTTCCATCGCACTCACCTCTTGTTCTTGATCGCGGTGCCGAGCACCTGCAGGTAAGCGATCAGCGCGTCCATCTCGGTCTTGCCCTTGACCGCGTCGCGGGCACCGGCGATGTCCGCGTCGGTGTACGGCACGCCGAGGGTTCGCAGGGTGCGCATCTTGGTTTCGGTGTGGCTGTTGTCGACCTGCTCGGCGACCAGCCACGGGTAGGACGGCATCTTCGACTCGGGCACCACGTTGCGCGGGTTGTACAGGTGCGCGCGGTGCCAGTCGTCCGAGTAGCGGCCGCCCACGCGGGCCAAGTCCGGGCCGGTACGCTTGGAGCCCCACAGGAACGGGTGGTCCCACACGCTCTCGCCAGCGACCGAGTAATGGCCGTAGCGCTCGGTCTCGGCGCGGAATGGGCGAATCATCTGCGAGTGGCAGCCGACGCAGCCTTCGCGGATGTAGATGTCGCGGCCTTCCAGTTGCAGCGCGGTGTAGGGCTTCATGCCTTCGACCGGCTTGTTGGTGACGTCCTGGAAGAACAGCGGGACGATCTGGGTCAGGCCGCCGATGCTGACGGCAAACATCATCAGCAGCGCCATCAGGCCGATGTTTTTCTCGATGACTTCATGTTTCATCAGGCGTGTCTCCTCAGGCCAGCTGGGCGTTCGCAGGGGCGGCGTCAGTGGCGGGCGCACGCACCGTGCGCCAGGTGTTCCAGGCCATCAGGAACATGCCACTGAGGAAGATCGCACCGCCGACGAAGCGCACGATGAAGCCAGGGTGGCTGGCCACCAGGGTTTCAACGAACGAGTAGGTGAGCGTGCCGTCGCTGTTGACCGCGCGCCACATCAGGCCCTGGGCGATACCGTTGACCCACATCGAGGCGATGTACAGCACGGTGCCGATGGTCGCCAGCCAGAAGTGCGCGTTGATCAAGCCGATGCTGTGCATCTGCTCTTTGCCGAACACTTTGGGGATGGTGTGGTACAGCGCGCCGATCGAGATCATCGCCACCCAACCAAGGGCGCCGGCGTGGACGTGGCCGATGGTCCAGTCGGTGTAGTGCGACAGGGCGTTGACCGTCTTGATGGCCATCATCGGGCCTTCGAACGTGGACATGCCGTAGAACGCCAGCGAAACCACGAGGAAGCGCAGGATCGGGTCGCTGCGCAACTTATGCCAGGCGCCAGAGAGGGTCATCATGCCGTTGATCATGCCGCCCCAGCTCGGTGCCAGGAGGATCAGCGACATCACCATGCCCAGCGACTGCGCCCAGTCGGGCAGCGCGGTGTAGTGCAGGTGGTGCGGGCCGGCCCAAATGTACAGAGTGATCAGTGCCCAGAAGTGCACGATCGACAGGCGATAGGAATACACCGGCCGCTCGGCCTGCTTGGGCACGTAGTAGTACATCATCCCCAGGAAGCCAGCGGTGAGGAAGAAGCCCACCGCGTTGTGGCCGTACCACCACTGGACCATGGCGTCGGTGGCGCCCGCGTAGACCGAGTACGACTTGGTCAGGCTGACCGGCAGCTCCAGGTTGTTGATGATGTGCAGCATCGCCACGGTCAGGATGAAGGCCCCGAAGAACCAGTTACCCACGTAGATATGCTTGGTGTTGCGCTTCATCAGCGTGCCGAAGAACACGATGGCGTAGCAGACCCAGACAATGGTGATCAGGATGTCGATCGGCCATTCCAGCTCGGCGTATTCCTTGGAACTGGTGTAGCCCAGCGGCAGGCTGATGGCCGCGAGCAGGATCACCAGTTGCCAGCCCCAGAAGGTGAACGCGGCCAGTTTGGGTGAAAACAGGGTGGTCTGGCAGGTACGTTGCACCGAATAATACGAGGTGGCGAACAGTGCACAGCCGCCGAAGGCGAAGATCACCGCATTGGTATGCAGGGGGCGCAGGCGGCCGAAGCTGGTCCAGGGGAGGTCGAAGTTGAGGGACGGCCAGGCGAGCTGGGCGGCGATGAAGACGCCGAGCCCCATCCCGACGATTCCCCACACCACCGTCATGATGGCGAATTGGCGGACCACCTTGTAGTTGTAGGCGGTACTGCTGGTTGTGTTCATGTATGGGTTCCCATCCACGGTTATTGGCAGGCTATAGAGCGAGGCAAGCATGATTAATGGGCAAAGTGCCGGTATTGACGGGGATCAATGGGCGAAGGTCGGAAATGTCCCAGGCTTGCGCTGCGATCTTCCGCAAATTCAAGGGGATGACGGCTACAAAGGCTGTCTGATCCTGGCCCATGGTGCTGGTGCACCGATGGACAGCGGGTTCATGGACGAGATGGCGCAAAGGCTCGCGGCGCTTGGGGTCGGGGTGATTCGCTTCGAGTTCCCGTACATGGCCGAGCGCAGGGTGAACGGCGGCAAGCGGCCGCCCAATCCGCAGAAGGTGCTACTGGAATGCTGGCGCGAGGTGTACCGGCAGGTGCGACCTTTGGTCACAGGTAAGCTGGCCATCGGTGGCAAGTCCATGGGCGGGCGTATGGCCAGCTTGTTGGCTGACGAGCTCGAAGCGGATGCACTGGTGTGCCTGGGGTATCCGTTCTATGCGGTGGGCAAGCCGGAGAAGCCCAGGGTCGAGCACCTGGCGGGGCTCAAGACACCGACGTTGATCGTGCAGGGCGAACGGGATGCGCTGGGTAACCGTGAGGCTGTGGCGGGGTATGCACTGTCACCGGCGATCGAGGTGAGCTGGCTGGTGGCGGGCGATCATGACCTGAAGCCGTTGAAGGCTTCGGGGTTCAGCCATGCGCAGCATTTGCAGGCGGCGGCTGAGAAGGTGGCGGGCTTTTTGTCGAAATAGTGATGGATTCTTCGCGGGCAAGCCCGCTCCCACAGGTGTGGCACAGGACTCAAGCATTGTGATGTCCCTGTGGGAGCGGGCTTGCCCGCGAAGAGGCCGGTGCAGGCCAGCGCTTAGTCGCGGTACTCGCACAGGTAGGCGGTATCCACTTTCACTTGCAGCTGGAACTTGCTGTCCGCGGCCACATTGAACTTGTCGCCAGCCTTGAAGGTTTCCCAGTTGTCGCTACCCGGCAGCTTGACGGTCAAAGCACCGGAAATCACATGCATGATTTCGCGCTTGGCCGTTCCGAACTCGTATTCGCCCGGTGCCATTACACCCACGGTGGCCTGACCTTCTTCGCCTGCGAATGCGATCGACTTGACGGTGCCGTTGAAGTACTCGTTGACCTGGAACATGGGCGACTCCTGAACAGGGGGATGAAAAAGGGCTGGCCAGTATGCCCAAGGCCTTGCCCGTCGTCATCTGCTTTCAGGTGCCATTGGCCGGCAGGCTCAAGGGCAGTAGCCGCGCGGTATTGCGCGCATCTTCCAGGGCCCGGTGCTGCTGCCCGCAAAAGTGCATGCCGGCCAGTTGCAAGGCGCCATTGAGGCCGGTCGGCCGCTGCAGGTGACGGGCTTTGGCGAAGCGCTGCTTGAGGTTGATGTGCGGCACGTTGCGCAGCAGGCTGTCGAGCCCATGCTGTTGCCATTCCTGCAGCAACTGCTGACGATCGTAGTCGCCCCAGCTGACCCAGGCCTGCAACTGCCCGCGGTGGTGACCCAGCCAGCGTTCGAAGCGCGCCCACACCTCAGGGAAGGGCGCGGCGCTGTCGACGCTGGCCTGGCTGATGTGCGTGAGCTCGCGGCAAAACGGCGTCAGCTGTGGCCGCCGCCGGGGCCGTACGAAACGCTGGAAGTGGTCGACTTCGCGGCCTTCGCGGGTTACCAGGCTTGCACCGATTTCAATGATTTCCATCTCTGTGACCGGCCACCCACCATCGTCGGTGGTGGCTTCCAGGTCGATCACCAACCAATGGCCCATACCAGGCTCCCTTGCAGATCCTGCTAGAGCGTAGCCAATGTCTGGCCTTACGGCACCCCCTGGCAATTTGCCGCCTGCTTTGGCACTAAGGCCGGCGACCAGCAGTTGTGCCCTGCCCGGAAAACGCCTAGCTTAGGCGCAACCAGGTACGAACCGTGATGAGTGTGCGTCTTGACCCCAGCGCCCGGCTTAAAGGCCTTGCCCATTCTGCTGATGCTGGCCGCGCTCTGGCTGGCGATACCGGGCTGGGCTGCCGACGCGATCGAAGTGAAGATCGGCGCCGCGCACTTCCCGCCCTACACCGTGCGCCCCGAGCAGGGGGCCGACACCGGTCTGTTGCCGCAGTTGGTTGCAGCCCTGAACCGTGCGCAGCAGGGCTACCATTTTGTGCTGGTGCCCACGTCCATCCAGCGGCGCTTTGGCGATTTGCAGCAGGGCCGCACCGACATGGCGATCTTCGAGAACCCGCAATGGGGCTGGCAGGGCATTGCTCACCAGACCGTGGACATGGGCCTGGAGGATGCCGAGGTGTTCGTCGCCAGCCAGGCCAATGGCCGTGACCCTCGGTACTTCGATGAGCTGCGTGGCAAGCGCCTGGCGCTGTTCAACGGCTATCACTACGCCTTCGCCCGCTTCAATGCCGACCCTGACTACTTGCGTAAAGCCTTCAACGCGACCCTGACCTATTCCCACGACAGCAACCTGCTGATGGTGCAGGCTGGCCGTGCCGACATTGCCCTGGTCACGCGTTCGTACCTAAGCGACTTCCTGCAGCGTAACCCAAACAGCCAGGCGCAACTGGTGGCATCGCAGCGTATCGACCAGGTCTATCACCACTACGCCTTGCTACGCCCGGGCGCGCCCATCGGCGAGCAGTCGTTCGCGGCCCTGATGCGTGCCCTGCGCGACAACGGGGAGCTGACGCGAATCTTCCAGCCCTACCGGATCACGGTGCAGGCGCCGCGCGACTAAATTCCGCTGCAGCGGTAACGTTTTCCACGGTGAGCCTTTTTTCATCTTCGTGAGCCAAGACCATGCCGTTCGATGCCGCTTCGCAGCCACTGTCACCGCCACGCTGGCGCACCCTCAGCGCCGATGAGGGCGACAGCTGGCTGAGCCTGACCCTTGAGGGGCGCCCGCTGATCCAGTTACGGCTGGTGCCGGGTGCGTGCCTGGAAGTTCACCTGCAAAGCCTTTGCCCAGAGCGCCCTTACCAGGCCCTGTGGGCCGCCTGCTATTGGCTGCTATCGCGTGATGTCGCCTGCCAGCGCCTGGCCTGGCACCTGCCCGAGGGCGTGCCACAGGCGCTTGCCAGCGGCCTGTTGCTGCCCGGCGAGCAGCCGGGTGTGTACTTGTGCGAGCGTGCGCTGTTCTGGCAGTTGCCCCAGCCTTGGCTCGGCGACACGGCTGCGAGTGTTTACCCGCAGCAGATGCAGATCAGCAACGGCAAGCGCCATCCGCGCCGGGCGCCCAAGCCCCGCGGCGAAGTGTACCGGCGCTTCGATGCGCGCCTGGGCAGTTGGGTGTCGCTGCGCGCACTGGAAATCGATCAGGACCTGGAGCGCTTCAGCCGCTGGCAGAACAACCCTCGGGTCGACGCGTTCTGGCAGGAAAGCGGCTCTTTACAGCAGCACCGTGAATACCTGGAAAAGCTGGAAGCCGACCCGCATACCCTCACGCTCATCGGCTGCTTCGACGATGAGCCGTTCGCCTACTTCGAGGCGTATTGGGCAAAGGAAGACCGGATTGCGCCGTTCTACTCGGCTGATGATTACGACCGCGGCATTCATATGTTGGTAGGGGAGGAGGCGCACCGTGGGCCGCACAAGGTGGCCAGCTGGTTATCGGCGCTGGTGCACTACCTGTTCCTCGATGACCCGCGCACCCAACGGGTGGTGGCAGAGCCGCGGGCGGACAACGGCAAGATGATCGGCTACATGCACGATCAGTGTTTCCATTGCGACAAAGAATTCGACTTCCCGCACAAGCGCGCGGCGCTGATGATTCTGGGGCGAGAGCGGTTTTTCGATCGGTGCACGCTGGTCTGAGATTGCTGGGGGGCGCTTCGCGCCCCTTTCGCGACGCAAGGCCGCTCCTACAAGAGATCGCGCCGTTGTAGGAGCGGCCTTGCGTCGCGAAAGGGGTGCGAAGCGCCCCCAGCCATTTCAGCTATTCAAACCTGACGGTTGGCCGTCTTGCGGCAATGCACCAAGGCATCGCGAATCATGAAGTTGACCAAGGTCGGCGACACGCCCAGTTCCTTGGCGATGTCCTTTTGCGGCACGCCGTGCAAACGGTACATCTCGAACGCATAACGGGTGCGCTGTGGCAACTCGCTCAATGCCTCGGCGATGTCATCGAGGGCGGCGAGGTTGATGTGCGTGGCTTCGGGCGAAGCGTTCTGGATGACCACGTTCAGGCCTTCCTCTTCGCTGCCGGAATACTTCAGCTCCATCGCCTGCTTGCGGTAGTGATCGATGGCCAGGTTGCGCACGATCTGGAACAGGTAGCTGAGCTGCGCCTTGAAGGACGAGGTGATCTGCGGGGCGGCGCTGAGCCGGAAGAATGCATCTTGCACCACGTCTTCCGCGCGTGAGCGGCAGCCGGTGATGCGCGCAGCGATCTTGACCAGAATGCTGCGATTGTCGACGAAGGCCTGGAGTAATGGTGAATCGCACTTACTTGTGGATAGTTGTTCCGCCATGGAAATCACCTTGTCACAGAGGGGAGAGGAGGCACCCAAAGTTGGGAAGCTTCCCGAGACGTGCGACAAGCTATTAAGAATGATAATGATTGTCAAATACGAAACGTAATTAGTATCTGTACGTTTCGGTTCTAAGCAAGGATTGAGACGTGTGGCACATTGCGGGTCTCCCACGCGCCACACCTCTGAAGGCAAACCCCGCTAATTTCTTCCCCCGCCCATCCGTTCCCCTGTGTACATCCGGCCGCCGAGTGCTGCCCGCCGACGTGCGCGGTGCAGCCGGCCCGACTTCACCAGACACTGGCAGGAACACCCCATGACGGACGCCTTCGAACTCCCGCTCTCGCTGGTCCAGGCCCTGGCGCAACGCGCCGCGCAGACCCCGGACAAGATAGCCCTGCGCTTTCTCGCCGACGCTCCTGGCGAGCAGGCCGTGCTCAGCTACCGGGACCTGGACCGCCGCGCGCGCACCATCGCCGCCGCCCTGCAGGCCCGGGCCGGGTTCGGTGACCGTGCGGTGCTGCTGTTCCCCAGTGGCCCGGACTATGTCGCGGCGTTCTTTGGTTGCCTCTACGCCGGCGTCATCGCCGTGCCAGCGTACCCACCAGAATCCACCCGTCACCATCACCAGGAGCGCCTGCTGTCGATCATCGACGACGCCGAACCGCGCCTGCTGCTGACCGTCGCGGCCCTGCACGACAGCTTGCAGGGCCTGGACGCGCTGGCGGCGGACAACGCCCCTGAACTGCTGGCCGTAGATGGCCTAGACCCGGCCCTGGCCGATGCCTGGCAGGCACCAACCCTGGCCAGCGATGACATCGCCTTCCTGCAGTACACCTCGGGCTCCACAGCGCTGCCCAAGGGCGTGCAGGTCAGCCACGGCAACCTGGTGGCCAACGAGCAGTTGATCCGTCACGGTTTCGGCATCGATGTGAACCCCGACGATGTCATCGTCAGCTGGTTGCCGCTGTACCACGACATGGGGCTGATCGGCGGCTTGCTGCAGCCGATCTTCAGCGGCGTGCCGTGCGTGCTGATGTCGCCGGGCTACTTCCTTGCCCGGCCGCTGCGCTGGTTGCAGGCGATCAGCGAATACGGCGGCACCATCAGCGGTGGCCCCGACTTCGCCTACCGTTTGTGCAGCGAACGGGTCAGCGAAGCGTCCTTGGCCGGGCTCGACCTGAGCCGTTGGCGCGTGGCCTATTCCGGCTCCGAACCGATTCGCCAGGACAGCCTGGCAACCTTCGCCGACAAGTTCCAGGCCTGTGGCTTCGACCCGCAGAGCTTCTTTGCCAGCTATGGCCTGGCCGAAGCGACCCTGTTCGTCAGCGGCAGCCGCCGTGGTCAGGGCATCGGCGCCCTCGCGCTGGACGCCGAAGCCTTCGCCGCCAACCGCGCCGAAAACGGCAGCGGCAGCGTGCTGATGAGCTGTGGCTACCCGCAACCCGGGCATGCGGTGCGCATCGTCGAGCCGCAGCGCCTCGAAGCGTTGGGCGACAACCAGGTGGGTGAAATCTGGGCCGGTGGCCCGAGCATCGCCCTGGGCTACTGGCGCAACCCCGAGGCCAGCGCGCGCACGTTCGTCGAGCGCGATGGCCAGACCTGGCTGCGCACCGGCGACTTGGGCTTTATGCGCGAGGGTGAAGTCTTTGTCACCGGGCGCTTGAAAGACATGCTCATCGTCCGCGGCCAAAACCTTTACCCGCAAGATCTGGAAAAAACCCTGGAGCGCGAAGTCGACGTGCTGCGCAAAGGCCGCGTGGCGGTATTTGCCGTGGACCACCAGGGCGAGGAGGGCATCGGCGTGGCGGTGGAGATCAGCCGCAACGTGCAAAAAGCCCTCGAGCCCCAGGCACTGATCAAGACCCTACGCCAGGTCATCGCCGACGCCTGCCGCCAGGCGCCGGCCGTGGTCCTGTTGCTCAACCCGGGCGCGCTGCCCAAGACTTCCAGCGGCAAGCTGCAACGCTCGGCCTGCCGCCAGCGCATGGACGATGGCAGCCTCGACTGTTACGCGCGCTTCCCGCAGGCCGGTGAGCAACCCGCAAGCGGCGCGGTGGCAGATGATCTGCAGGCCCGAATCGCCGCCGTGTGGCGCGATGTGCTCAAGGTCGAAGCCGTGGCGGCGGACGACCACTTCCTGCTGCTGGGCGGCAACTCCATTGCAGCCACCCAGGCCACCGCGCGCCTGGCGGATGAGCTGGGCATCAACCTGAGCCTACGTACCTTGTTCGAAGCACCGCTGTTGGGCGAGTACAGCGCTGCGGTGGCCGCGGTCCTCGCTGAGGGTGGCGCCCAAGCCCAGGCCATCACCACCCTGGCGCGCGACCAGTCGCTGCCGCAATCGCTGGCACAGAACCGCCTGTGGCTGCTGTGGCAACTGGAGCCACAATCGGCGGCCTACAACATTCCGGCCGGCCTGCGCCTGCGCGGTGAGCTGGACGTCGCCGCACTGGAGGCTGCGTTCCAGGCCCTGGTGGCGCGCCATGAATCGCTGCGCACGGTGTTCAGCGAAGTGGATGGCCAAGCCTTGCAGCGAATTCAGGCTCAGCAGCCGTTCGGCCTGCGTCGTCTGGACCTCGAAGGCCAGGCCCCCGAGCAAGTTGCCGCGCGCCGCGAGGCAGAGGCCCAGCAGCCGTTCGACTTGTGCCAAGGCCCACTGCTGCGCGTGACCCTGGCGCGCCTGGACGATGAAGACCACCAGCTGTGGGTGACGTTGCACCACATCGTCGCCGATGGCTGGTCGCTGAACATTTTGCTCGACGAGTTCGCCAAACTGTACGCCGCGCACTGCCAGGGCCAAACGGCCACGCTGGCGCCGCTGCCCCTGGGTTACGCCGACTACGGCACCTGGCAACGGCAATGGCTGGCCGACGGCGAGGCCGAACGCCAGTTGCAGTACTGGAAAGCCAAGCTGGGTGATGAACTGCCGGTGCTCGACCTGTGCACCGACCAACCGCGTGCCAGCCAGCGTGACAAACGCGCGGCGCGCTACACCCTGAAGGTGCCGGCCAAGCTGACCGAAGCGCTCAACGCCCTGGCCCGCGAGCAGCAGGCGAGCCTGTTCATGGTGCTGCTGGCCGGCTGGCAAGCGCTGCTGCACCGCTACAGCGGCCAGGCAGACCTGCGCATCGGCGTGCCCAATGCCAACCGCCCGCGCCTGGAAACCCAGGGCCTGGTCGGCTTCTTCATCAACAGCCAGGTGCTGCGTGCTCAGTTGCATGGCCGCATGCCCTTCGAGCATCTGTTGGCCCAGGCCCGCGAAGCCACCCTTGAAGCCCAGGCCCACCAGGACCTGCCGTTCGAACAGTTGCTCGAAGCCCTGCCCGAGGCGCGCGAGCAGGGCCTGTTCCAGGTCATGTTCAACCACCAGCAACGTGACCTTTCGGCGCTGCGCCGCTTGCCAGGTTTGCTTGCCGAAGAGTTGCCGTGGCACAGCCGAGAAGCCAAGTTCGACCTGCAGCTGCACAGTGAAGAGGACCATCAAGGCCGCCTGACCTTGGCCTTCGACTATGCCGCCGAACTGTTCGAGGCCAGCACGGTAAAACGCCTGGCCGCGCACCTGTTGGCGTTGCTGGAGCAGGTTTGCGCCCGGCCGCAGCTGGCGCTGGGCGAGGTGCAGTTGCTCGATGAACAGCACCGCGCACAGCTGCTCGGCTGGGGCCAGGCACCGGCGGCGGCGCCCCAGCGCCTGCTGGTCGACCAGCTCAACGAGCAGGCCCGGCTGACCCCGCAGCGAACCGCGCTGGCCTGGCAGGGCGGCAGCCTGGACTATGCCGAGTTGCACCAGCAGGCCAACCGCCTGGCCCATTACCTGCGTGACAAAGGCGTTGGCCCCGATACCTGCGTGGCCATCGCCGTCGAGCGTTCGCCGCAGCTGCTGGTTGGCCTGCTGGCCATCCTCAAGGCCGGCGGCGCCTACGTGCCGCTGGACGTGGACTACCCGGCCGAGCGCCTGGCCTACATGCTCGGCGACTGCAATGCCAGCCTGCTGCTGAGCCACAGCGGCCTGCTGGGCAAGCTGCCGCAGGTCGAAGGCGTCAGCGCCATCGCCCTCGACCAGTTGCACCTGGACAGCTGGCCTAGCCATGCTCCCGGCCTGCACCTGCACGGCGACAACCTGGCCTATGTGATCTACACCTCGGGCTCCACTGGCCAGCCCAAGGGCGTGGGCAACACCCATGCGGCCCTGGCCGAACGCCTGCAGTGGATGCAGGCCACCTATGCGCTGAACGACAGCGACGTGCTGATGCAAAAAGCGCCCATCAGTTTCGACGTCTCGGTGTGGGAGTGCTTCTGGCCGCTGGTCACCGGCTGCAAGTTGGTACTGGCAGGCCCTGGCGAGCATCGTGACCCGCAGCGCATCGCTGCGCTGGTGCAAGCGCATGGCGTGACCACGCTGCACTTCGTACCGCCGCTGTTGCAGGTGTTCGTGCAAGAGCCACAGGCCGCCGCCTGCACCAGCCTGCGCCGGTTGTTTTCCGGCGGCGAAGCGTTGTCGGCCAACCTGCGTGACCGTGTGCTGAAACTGCTGCCCCAGGTGCAACTGCACAACCGTTATGGCCCGACCGAAACCGCGATCAACGTCACCCACTGGCACTGCCAGGCCGAAGACGGCGAGCGCTCGCCGATCGGCCGCCCGTTGGGCAACGTGCTGTGCCGCGTGCTCGACGATGAACTGGAACTGACCGCGCCCGGTGTGCCGGGTGAGCTGTACCTGGGCGGCGCGGGGCTTGCCCGAGGTTACCTGGGCCGTCCGGGCCTGACGGCCGAGCGTTTCGTGCCCCAGGCCGACGGCGACGGCCAGCGCCTGTACCGCAGTGGCGACCGTGCCCGCTGGCAAGTCCAGTTGGAGGCACTTGAATACCTGGGGCGCCTCGACCAGCAGGTGAAGGTGCGCGGCTTCCGCGTCGAACCCGAAGAAGTGCAGGCCTGCCTGTTGGCGCAAGCGGGTGTCGACCAGGCACTGGTGCTGATCCACAAGGACGCTGTGGGCGCGCAATTGGTCGGCTACTACAGCGGTGCGGCCGAGCCGGCTGCACTGCTGGCCGCCTTGGCCGAGCAACTGCCGGCGTACATGGTGCCGGCGCAGTTGATCCCGCTGGCACACTTGCCATTGGGCCCAAGCGGCAAAGTCGATCGCAAGGCGTTGCCCGCCCCGGTGTGGCAACAGCGTGAGCATGTTGAGCCGCAAAGTGCCGTGCAGCAGCAGGTCGCGGCGATCTGGCGTGAAGTGCTCAACCTGCCGCGTGTGGGCCTGCAGGACGACTTCTTTGCCCTGGGTGGCCACTCGCTACTTGCCACCCAGATCGTCTCGCGGGCCCGTCAGGCCTGCGATGTCGAGCTGCCGCTGAAAGTGCTGTTCGACGCCAGCGAGCTGGGCGCGTTCTGTGCCGAGATCACGCGCCTGCGGGAGGCCGGCGCGCATAACCTGCAAGGCGAAATCGCCCGCGTCGACCGCCGCCAGGCCGTGCCGTTGTCGTATTCGCAACAGCGCATGTGGTTCCTCTGGCAGATGGAGCCCGACAGCCCCGCCTACAACGTCGGCGGCATGGCCCGCTTGCGTGGCGCGCTGCACGTGGACGCCTTCGAGCGGGCGCTGCAGGCGCTGATCGTGCGTCACGAAACCCTGCGCACCACGTTCCCCAGCATCGACGGCGTGGCGTACCAGTGCGTGGCCGAAGACAGCGGCGTGCACCTCGACTGGCAAGACTTCAGCACCTTGCCCGCCGAGGCCCGCCAGCAACGCCTGCAACAGCTCGCCGACGACCAGGCGCACCAGCCGTTCGACCTCGAGCGTGGCCCGCTGCTGCGCGCCTGCCTGGTCAAGGCCGAGGAACGTGAGCATTACTTCGTCCTGACCTTGCACCACATCGTCACCGAAGGCTGGGCCATGGACATCTTCGCCCGCGAGTTGGGCGAGCTGTACGAAGCCTTTGTCGATGATCGCGAGTCGCCACTGACGCCGCTGCCGGTGCAATACCTGGACTACAGCGTGTGGCAGCGGCACTGGCTGGAAAGCGGCGAAGGCGCGCGGCAGCTGGCCTACTGGAAAGCCCGCCTGGGCGATGAGCACCCGGTCTTGGCATTGCCGTCCGATCGCCCGCGCCCAGCGGTGCAGAGCCACCGTGGCGAGTTGCACCGGTTCGAGCTCGACCCGGCGTTGGTGGCGCGCGTGCATGCGTTCAACAGCCAGCGCGGGCTGACCCTGTTCATGACCATGACGGCAACCCTGGCGGCCTTGTTGCACCGCTACAGCGGCCAGCGTGACCTGCGCATCGGCGCACCGGTGGCCAACCGCATCCGCCCGGAAAGCGAGGGGCTGATCGGCGCCTTCCTCAACACCCAGGTACTGCGCTGCGAACTGGACGGCCAGATGACCGCCGCCGAGCTGCTGGAGCAGATGCGCCAGGCCGCCATCGAAGGCCAGTCGCACCAGGACCTGCCATTCGACCAGTTGGTCGAAGCCCTGCAGCCACCGCGCAGCAGCGCCTATAACCCGCTGTTCCAAGTGATGTGCAACGTCCAGCGCTGGGCGTTCCAGCAAAGCCGTGAGCTGGTGGGCATGCAGGTCGACTACCTGGTCAACGACGCCAGCGCCACCAAGTTCGACCTGTACCTCGAAGTCACTGACCTCGATGGCCGCCTGGGCTGCTGCCTGACCTACAGCCGCGACCTGTTCGACGCGCCGCGCATTGCGCGCATGGCCGAGCACTGGCAGCAGTTGCTGATCGGCCTGCTGGACGACCCACAACAGCGCCTGTGCGAGCTGCCGATGCTGAGCCCGGGCGAGCAGCAAGTGCTGGTTGGGCAATTACAAGGCGAGCAGGATTTTGCCCTCGACCAGACCGTGCACGGCCTGTTTGCCGCCCAAGCTTCGCGCACACCACAGGCCCCTGCGCTGACCTTCGCGGGCCAGCACCTTAGCTACGCCGAACTGGACCAGCAGGCCAACCGCCTGGCCCGCGCCCTGCGCGAGCGCGGTGTCGGCCCGCAGGTACGCGTCGGCCTGGCCCTGGAGCGTTCGCTGGAAATGGTCGTCGGCCTGCTGGCCATCCTCAAGGCGGGCGGTGCCTATGTGCCGCTCGACCCCGAGTACCCCCTCGACCGCTTGCGCTACATGATCGAAGACAGCCGCATCGGCCTGCTGCTCAGCCAGCGCGCGCTGCTGGAAACCCTTGGCGAACTGCCAGACGGCGTGGCCCGCTGGAGCCTGGAAGACGATACTGCAGGTTTGTCCGCCTTCAGCGATGCCCCGCTGGATAACCTGAACCTGCCGCAGCACCAGGCTTACCTGATCTACACCTCCGGCTCCACCGGCAAGCCCAAGGGCGTGGTGGTCAGCCATGGTGAAATCGCCATGCATTGCCAGGCCGTGATCGAGGCCTTCGGCATGCGCAGCGACGACTGCGAACTGCACTTCTACTCGATCAACTTCGACGCGGCCAGCGAACGCCTGCTGACCCCGCTGCTGTGTGGTGCCCGCGTGGTGATCCGTGCTCAAGGCCAGTGGGGCGCTGAAGAGATCTGCCAACTGGTGCGCGAGCAACAGGTGAGCATTCTTGGCTTCACCCCAAGCTATGGCAGCCAGTTGGCCCAGTACCTGGCCGGGCAGGGCGAGCAGTTGCCGGTGCGCCTGGTGATCACCGGCGGTGAGGCGTTGACCGGCGAGCACCTGCAGCGCATTCGCCAGGCGTTCACGCCGCAACAGTTCTTCAACGCCTACGGCCCGACCGAAACCGTGGTCATGCCGCTGGCCTGCCTGGCGCCACCCACGCTGCCGGCCGACCTGGGCAGCGTGCCGATCGGCCATGTGATTGGCGCCCGCACTGCGTACATCCTCGATGAGGACCTGGCCTTGCTGCCACAAGGCGGCATCGGCGAGCTGTACATCGGCGGTGCCGGCCTGGCCCAGGGGTATCACGACCGCCCGGGGCTGAGTGCCGAGCGCTTCGTTGCCGACCCCTTCAGCACACAGGGCGGGCGCCTGTACCGCACCGGCGACCTGGTGCGCCTGGGCGCCGATGGTTTGGTCGAGTACGTTGGCCGTGCTGACCAGCAGGTGAAAATTCGCGGCTTCCGTATCGAATTGGGCGAAATCGAAAGCCGCCTGCAGGCGCATGCCGATGTCGACGAGGCGGTGGTCCTGGCCCTCGACCTGCCGGGCGGCAAACAACTGGTGGGTTACCTGGTGTGCAAGCAGGCCGGTGCCAACAGCGAGGCCCAGGCCGCGCTGCGCGACGCGGTCAAGGCCGATGCCCGCCAGCAACTGCCAGACTACATGGTGCCCGCGCACCTGGTGCTGCTCGACAGCCTGCCGCTGATGGGCAACGGCAAGCTCGACCGCAAGGCGCTGCCGCTGCCGGACCTGGAGCAGGCGCACCAGCATTACCAGGCCCCAGGCAACGAAGTGGAAGCGCAGCTGGCGCAGATCTGGCGCGACGTGCTCAACGTTGCCCGCGTTGGCGTGCAGGACAACTTCTTCGAACTCGGTGGCGACTCGATCCTCTCGATCCAGGTGGTCAGCCGGGCCCGTCAGTTGGGCCTGCAGTTCACCCCGCGTGACCTGTTCCAGCACCAGACTATCCAGACCCTGGCCACGGTGGTCAGCCTGAGCGCCGCGCCAAGCGGTATCGAGCAGGGCCTGCGCGAGGGGCAAACCGGGCTGACGCCAATCCAGCACTGGTTCTTCGACAGCGAAGTGGCCCAGCCACAGCACTGGAACCAGGCCGTACTGTTGGCAGCGCGCCAGCCTCTGGCCAGCGCGGCTCTGGAGCAGGCCCTGGCTGCACTGGTGCAGCACCACGACAGCCTGCGCCTGCGTTTCTGCCAGGCCAATGGCCGCTGGCAGGCCGAGTATGCCCAGCCTGCGCCTCAGCAACTGCTGTGGGCGGCCACGGTTGCCGACTTCGATGATTGCCAGGCGCTGTACACCGACCTGCAGCGCAGCCTCGACTTGGAGCAAGGCCCGCTGCTGCGCGCCTTGCTGGTAACAGACGGGCAGGGCAGCCAACGCCTGCTGCTGGCGATTCACCACCTGGTGGTTGATGGCGTGTCCTGGCGCGTGCTGCTCGAAGACTTGCAGGCGCTGTACCGTGGCCAGCCGTTGGCGGCCAAGACCCACACCCTGGGCGACTGGGCCGCACGCCTGGCCAGCTACGCCGGCAGCGACTCGCTGCGCGACGAGCTGGACTGGTGGCACGCCCAGCTCGGCACTGTACGCCACGAACTGCCGTGTGATCACCCGCAGGGTGGCAACCTGCACCGCCACGCCCGCACCCTGGCCATCGGCCTTGATGCCGAGCAGACCCGCCAGTTGCTGCAACAGGCACCCGCGGCTTACCACACCCAGGTCAACGACCTGCTGCTGACAGCCCTGGCACGCGCCCTGTGCCGGTGGAGCGGTGACAGCGAAGTGCTGGTACAGCTCGAAGGCCACGGCCGCGACGGGTTGTTCGAAGACATGGACCTGACCCGCAGCGTCGGCTGGTTCACCAACGCCTACCCGCTGAGCCTTTGCCCGGTGCTGGGTGATGACGATGCTGCGCGCGCCCGCTCGATCAAACGGGTCAAGGAGCAACTGCGTCAGGTGCCGCACAAAGGGCAGGGCTATGGCGTGCTGCGCTACCTGGCCGACGCGGCCGGGCGCGAGCGCATGGCCGCACTGCCGCAGGCCCGCATCACCTTCAACTACCTGGGGCAGTTCGACCAGCAGTTTGACACTGATGCGCTGTTCCAGCCGCTGGACGCACCGGCGGGCCTGGCCCATGACCTGGAGGCCCCGCTGCCCAATTGGCTGAGTGTCGACGGCCAAGTCTATGCCGGTGCCCTGCAATTGCGCTGGACCTACAGCACCGAGCGCTACGACGAGCAGACCATCGCCACCCTGGCCGAAGGCTACCGCCAAGAGTTGCTGGCACTGGTCGGCCACTGCCTGGCCGACGGCAACGGCAGCTTCACGCCGTCCGACTTCCCCTTGGCGCACCTGACCCAGGAGCAGATCGACAACTTGCCGGTCGCTGCCGCCGAGATCGACGATGTCTACCCGCTGACGCCGATGCAGGAAGGCATGCTGCTGCACACCTTGCTGGAGCCAGGCACCGGCATCTACTACATGCAGGACCGCTACCGCATCAACAGCGCGCTCGACGCCGAGCGCTTCGCCCAAGCTTGGCAGGCGGTGGTGGCGCGCCATGAGGCCCTGCGGGCGTCGTTCAGCTGGAGCGCCGGCGAGGCGATGCTGCAGATCATCCACAAGCCCGGCAAGACGGCAGTGGATTATCAAGACTGGCGCGGCCTCGACGACGGTGCCCAGGAAGCCCGCCTGCAAGCCCTGCACAAACAGGAGCGCGAGGCCGGTTTCGACCTGCTGCGTGAAGCGCCGTTCCACCTGCGCCTGGTGCGCGTCGCCGATGAACGCTACTGGTTCATGATGAGCAACCACCACATCCTGATCGATGCCTGGTGCCGCTCGTTGCTGATGAATGATTTCTTCGAGGTCTACCAGGCCCTTGGCGAAGGCCGCCCGGCCCAGTTGCCGGTGCCGCCACGCTACCGTGACTACATCGGCTGGCTGCAACGCCAGGACCTGAACGAAGCGCGCCAGTGGTGGCAAGCCAACCTGGCCGGGTTCGAACGGGCCACGGCGATCCCCAGCGACCGCCCGTTGCGCCACGACCACGCCGGTGACGGCATGATCGTCGGCGACTGCTACACCCGCCTGGACGTCACTGACGGTGTTCGCTTGCGCGAACTGGCCCAGGCCCATCAGCTGACCATCAACACCTTCGCCCAGGCGGCCTGGGCCCTGGTGCTGGCGCGCTACAGCGGCGAGCGCGACGTGGCCTTTGGCGTCACCGTGGCCGGGCGCCCGGTGAGCATGCCGCAGATGCAGCGCACCGTTGGCCTGTTCATCAACAGCATCGCCTTGCGCGTGCAACTGCCCGCCGCCGGCGAGCGCTGCAGCGTGCGCCAGTGGCTGCAAGGCGTGCTCGAGCACAATATGGAAGTGCGCGAGTACGAGTACCTGCCGCTGGTGGCGATCCAGGAATGCAGCGAACTGCCCAAGGGCCAGCCGCTGTTCAACAGCCTGTTCGTGTTCGAGAACGCGCCGGTGGAAACCGCAGTGCTGGACCACGCCCAGCACCTCAACGCCAGCTCCGACTCGGGCCGCACCCACACCAACTTCCCGTTGACGGCGGTGTGCTACCCGGGGGATGACCTGGGCCTGCACCTGTCGTTCGACCAACGTTACTTCGACACTTCGACCGTCGAACGCCTGCTGGCCGAGTTCAAGCGCCTGCTGTTGGCGCTGGTGCAGGGCTTCGAGGGCGAGGTAAGCGATTTGCCGCTGCTGGGTGCCGAAGAGCAACGCTTCCTGATTGAAGACTGCAACCGCACCGAGCACGCCTATGCGCTGGAACAGAGCTATGTCGAGCAGTTCGAGGCGCAGGTCGCCGCGCACCCTGAACGTACGGTGGCGCGTTGCCTGGACGCGTCCTTTGACTACGCGGGGCTGAACCTTGCGGCCAACCGCCTGGGCCATGCCCTGATCGGCGCAGGCGTAACCGTCGATCAGCCGGTTGCGCTGTTGGCCGAGCGCGGTTTGCCATTGCTGGGGATGATTGTCGGCAGCTTCAAGGCCGGTGCCGGCTACCTGCCGCTGGACCCCGGCCTGCCCGCCGCGCGCCTGCAGCGCATCGTCGCGCTCAGCCGCACACCGGTGCTGGTATGCAGCGCGGCCTGTGCCGAGCAGGGGCGGCAGTTGCTGGACGCACTGGAGGGTGTGGCGCGGCCGCAATTGTTGGTGTGGGAAGACATCCAGGCCAGCAACATCGCCAGCCACAACCCGGGTATTTATAGTGGGCCCGACAACCTCGCGTATGTCATCTACACCTCGGGCTCCACCGGTTTGCCCAAAGGGGTGATGGTCGAGCAGCGCGGCATGCTCAACAACCAGCTCAGCAAGGTGCCTTACCTGGCCTTGAACGAGCAGGACGTGATTGCCCAGACCGCTTCGCAGAGCTTCGATATCTCGGTCTGGCAGTTCCTGGCCGCGCCGTTGTTCGGCGCCAGGCTGGAGATCGTGCCCAATGCCATCGCCCATGATCCGCAAGGCCTGCTGGCGCATGTGCAGGCTACCGGCATCACCGTGCTGGAAAGCGTGCCGTCGCTGATCCAGGGCATGCTGGCCAACGATCACCAGGCCCTCAGCGGCCTGCGCTGGATGCTGCCGACCGGCGAGGCGATGCCGCCAGAGCTGGCCGCGCAATGGCTGCAGCGTTACCCAGGCATTGGCCTGGTCAATGCCTACGGCCCGGCGGAGTGCTCGGACGACGTGGCGTTCTTCCGTGTCGATGTCGAGTCCACCCGCGGCAGTTACCTGCCGATTGGCACCCCGACCGACAACAACCGCCTGTACCTGTTCGGCGAGGACCAGGCCCTGGTGCCGTTGGGCGCGGTTGGCGAGCTGTGTGTTGCCGGTACCGGCGTGGGCCGTGGCTATGTTGGCGACCCCGTGCGTACCGCCCTGGCCTTCATCCCGCACCCCCATGGCGCGCCGGGTGAACGCCTGTACCGCACCGGCGACCTGGCGCGCCAGCGCCTGGACGGGGTGCTGGAGTATGTGGGCCGCATCGATCACCAGGTGAAGATTCGCGGGTATCGCATCGAACTGGGTGAGATCGAAGCGCGCCTGCATGAACAGGCCGAAATCCGCGATGCTGCGGTGGGCGTGCAGGAGGGCGTCAACGGCAAGCACCTGGTCGGCTACCTGGTGGCCCATCAGGGCGTAACCCCTGATGCGGCGTTGCTCGAACAAATCAAGCAGCGCCTGCGCGCGGCATTGCCGGAGTACATGGTGCCGCTGCACTGGGGCTGGTTCGACAGCCTGCCGCACAACGCCAACGGCAAGCTCGACCGCAAGGCACTGCCGGCCATCGACATCGGCAGCCAGCACAGCCAGGCCTACCTGGCGCCGCGCAGCGAGCTGGAAGCGGTGTTGGCCGGTATCTGGGCCGATGTGCTCAAGACCGAACGGGTGGGGGTACACGACAACTTCTTTGAGTTGGGCGGGCATTCGCTGCTGGCCACGCAGATCGCTTCGCGGGTGCAGAAGCAGTTGCAGTTGGATGTGCCGCTGCGGGCGATGTTCGAGTGCAGCACGGTGGAGGAACTGGCGGTGTATGTGGAGGGGTTGCAGGGGCGTGTGCTGGATGACGACAAGGTTGATCGGCTGAGTGACCTGATGGCGGAGCTTGAGGGGCTGTAAAAAGTTGAGGGGCGCTTTGCGCCCCTTCGCGGGCATGCCAAGTCTCCTCACCCAGCAACCTCAGCTACTACATCGCGGCATTGATAAACGCCTCATCGAGCGTGGCTGCGTTGTGGCGATTCAAAAATTGATCGCCATTGTCGAAGGCTTCGAGCCGGTGATGGGCAAGCATGTAAAAACGGTGGCAGTTCTCTGAGATTTCTTGAGTGTAGTGTGAGGAAACCAGCACACTTGCGCCTTCCTCGCAGGCGTGCTTGATGCCGAGCCAAATATAATGTCGGAACTCAGGGTCCACCCCTGCAGTGGGCTCGTCGAGGATGATCAAGTCACTGCCCATCAGCAGAAGCGTCAGCGTGAAAAAACTGCGAATCTCACCATAGCTGCACGTGGCGGCTTTCTTTTCCGATATATCCGCATAGCGTTTGGACAATGAGGGTGACCAGTGGGCTAGGCGGGAAAAAACTTCGCGCTGGCTGAGCGCATGGTTTGAATTTAGGCAACTGATGATGCTGAAAATCTCACGCATACGAAGTAAAGGAGGTGGTGTCAGGATCTGCGTCAAGTAAACTTGGCGCTCGGCGCGGTTGATAATCGTCCCGTGGCTGGGTTTTCTCATTTTACAGATCAGATCAAATAGTGTTGTTTTTCCGGCACCATTAATGCCGAGGACGCCAACGAGTTCGCCTTTTTTTACCGTGAGTGATAAGTTCTCCATGAGTGTCTTGCGGTTGTGTTGGTATTTTAAGTTATCGATAGATAATAGGTTCATTTAATATCTGCTCCAGACAGGCTGGGTTCTGAAGAATCTTCCCGTGAGGTAGATGCCAAGCGTTGAGGCGCTAAACGCTGAGAGAAAACTGATAGGCAGTGAGACGTCGCCCAGGAAGATTTGGGTGCTTAAATACAATGGGCTGAGCAGTGTCACTGCGTGAGGAGTGCTGTGTTGAGCTGCACCTAAATAGCCGGAAAGCAGCATGAGAAATGACATGAGCGAGAATAGGGTGCTGGCAGTGCTGAATTTAATCGGCAGTGCAATGATCACCAGGCCAATGCAGGTAAATATAAGATAGCTGGTATAGAAACATGCTGTAAGGTAAAAGAACTCGTTGGCCGAATAAGGACCGTACAAGGGTTTGGCGACGATGTAGAAAAGCGAGGAGTAGACGAAGCTGAGTAATGAATAGCTTAGGGTGTGTGAGGCGAGGAAGAGTTTGATTGCGTTCCGTTGATAAATAAAGGATCGGAGAAACCCACTTTCCCTTCTTCCTATTAAGTAAAAACTGAATCCAAAAAAGGCGACGCTTGCAGAAATATATGAGTAAAACCACGCGGCTGAGGCTAGAAAGTTTTCTTCTAAAGGGGGGAGTGCTCGGTTGTTTTGAGTTGCGAAAATGAACATCACCGATGGTGCAATAGCTGTCCATAGAAGTGCAGTGGGTTCTCTCAGGTTTTCGAGGGTGAGGGTTTTTGTAAGCTTAAATATACTTGCCGCAGTGGAGGTAATGTGCTGGGCTGAGTGGGTCATGGGAAGGGTACCATTTCTGTTAGACGATTTTTAATAATTTGATCAAGGAAGGGGGCGGAGTAGGTGTTCTCAAGATTGAAGTTGCTGGCATTGTTCATGTGGAGGAATAGTTTGGGTGAAAGGTACTTGCAAAAGTAGAGGGTCGGTCCTTTTGTTGGTAGGGAGGCTAAATAAAAATAGCCATTGATTTCAAGGCGGCGTACAGCAGGGAGCAAGCTGCTAAGGCTCAGTGTGTCGGGTTGTATTTTGTGATGTTGGAGAGCTGCCAGTTTGGTGGGGGAAGAGGTCTTGCCAAATGTCTCATATCGATTGCACTCTAGAAAGTGCTTGATGTAAGGGTCTAAGGTTTCAGTCTTGCCGATGTTTGCCTGATCGAATGACAGCATGAAGCGAAAGGTCTGCCATAATTCAACAATCGACTTTTCGAGTGCTTTGTCTAGCGATTCCGCATACGCCATGCCAGCGCAATATTTGACTTTAGCGTTGTCATTTTGATTTCCGTAAGACAGAAAAATGCAGCTACCGGGGAAGCGCTTATCAGTTAGATCGAGTACGCAGATTTCCCCCGTTTTACACAGCTCCTTGAAAAGCGACAAACAAGAGCGCCCAAGAAGCATGGCGCAGGATTCGTCATGTCCGATTTTCTCAGTGCAGGTGTTGGTTAACCAGAATCGGAGCAGAAACTGGCGTTCCATAGCCTCTTTAAGAGCGCCAAGAAGTGCGCGCTCTACACTAATATGTGCGCTGCAGCCGCAGGTGTCCCTCATGGGGTAAAAGTGATTGTCGATGGGATTTAGGCACGCTGATATTGAGATGCATGCGGTCGGTACTTTGCAGCGTGTAAAGTCAACGATCCTATAAACATTTGTACGATCAAAGACATGTGAAGCCAAGTCCGCCCTCGTTCGGTGGTTTTTTGTCTGGGAGAATGCTTTGATAAAATCGTCGTATTCTTGAGATGTCAATCCGTCATCGAGCGTACCAGTGTCGTGCACCGGTACGTCCAAATAGAAATGCTTGCGTTCGAAATGCTCACCTAAGGCGCTTGATGCTATGTCAGTGGTCCAGCCGCTGCTGGAGCCGAATGTTTGCCAGCGGCTACCGCATTCGATGCTGTGCGGGAAGTGGAGGGTCGCGCTGGGTCGGAGTAATTTAAAATCAGCAAAGGTAGGGTTGTGGATCTCGTTATACGTATTCATGGGTCAACCAATTAGTTGGATGCATGCAGGTAAAAAGAGGGTGGGATTTAAGTTTAAGTACTTTGATACTTGATGGTCGGTGAAGCCTGACCAAGGCCTACTGCCAAGCTTTAGCTCCTTACAACGCAGATCTGTGAGCATGTACATTGAACCCACCTCCATGAGCGCTAAGCGATACCCTCTGTAGCGATACTTGAACAGCGCCTTGGGTAAGTAAATGAAGTAAATCAGCGCCAGCGAGGGCGAGCCTATGTCGGCAGTCATCGGTAGAATTGCACGCGCGAGTGGCTTTGAATTGAGGTCGGGTGTATGCACTTCAAAGGATCTTGATGAGGGATGTAAGTGCAGTGCGCTCTGCTCGGATGGCCATTGTTGAATGGTGTTATTTAAATTGATGCAAAAAACCTCAATAGGGTAAAGTGCTCCGCCACTTGGGTAGCCTCGCTTGCCCGTGGTACTGTCCTTTTCAAGTAAGGGCGCGAGGAGTGTTCGGACAGTATCAAAGTGGAGTGGGCGTTCATTAAATCGTTCGCAGGAGCTGTTTCTCTTCAGAGGATGGGACGAGGGGAGTCCTGTAAGTTCGATATTTCCTTGTCCGTTTTCGCAGGCGAGGATATTGAGCTGAAGTTCATTGCCGGTCAGTTTTTCGAGCGCGCTGGGTGGTAGTTGATGGAGGGTGCTCAAGTGGTGGGTAGTCTTGTGAATTACGTAATTGCCTTTGGCGTGGAATGCTAAGGTTTCATCCAGTACGCTGGGGGAGGTGTATTTCAGGTAGTGGTCGTGGGTAATACTCATGGTTTGTCTCCTAGGCATTGGCAGAGTGGCCAGTGAATGCTGCAGTCCTCAGTGTATGTGCCGTTGTCCAAGTTAAGGGTTCTTGAGAGTAATGTTTGATCTTGCGTGATCTTGGATTTAGGGGCCTGCGTCAGTTTGTTTGCGAAGGAAATGATGGCTCCGAGAATTAAGGTGTTTTGAAACTCGTCAGTCTCTGTTCTGGGAAGGTCAAGATTGTTAGCGCAACAGAACGTCAAAATCTTGCTCCAGTAGTGCTGGCTGGTCCTTTTTGACTCGTAATGAGCGATACGATCGAGCGTACAGTAGGCGCAAGGATTCCCAATCGCTGGTATGTGAGGCTCGGTCAAGTGGAAATGATTTCCACTGACAAAGCCAACGCTAATCGCGCATTCTGGATTCTGTTTTAGTAGTTCGGTATAGGTGTTTCTAAGCGATTGAGGGCAAAGTTTTAAGCAGGCGAGCACGTATAAGGTGGGTGAGTCCGAATGAGGTAGGTCGTTGGTTGGGAGATCTTTAAGTTGTATATTTCTTTCGTTTGTTTTCTCCAGGTGGAGCCTCAGGTTATCTGATATGTTTAGGTCGTGATATATTATTGTGTTTTTAATGTGGGGTGTTTCTGCCTTTTCGCTAATAATTAGTAGCGATTTCAGGAATTGAATGGCGGTGTCGGGATGAAGGTTTTCATCGCGAAGTAGTTGTTGTAATGCGTCGTAGTGAATGTATTTTGATCGAATTTTTTCGATACGCTTCAGCGCATTTGTAATGTTAGGTTCAGTGATTTTTGTAAAGCCCGTGGCAGAGAAGACCATAGGCTCAGTGTCAAAGTTGAGGATTTCGTAGTTGTAAATTCTCAGCGTATTCATAGTTGTCGCCTCGGCAGGGGCGGGCGCTCTCGATAAATCATCAAGAGCGCCGCCTTTTAGTTAGTGGCTAGCGTTCTCGCTATTGTCTGCCGCGTTGCCGCCGCTACCTCCTGAACCACCGCTGCCACCACTACATCCACCGCCACCTCCACAACCGCCACACCCGCCGGCACCCCCTGAACCACCGAAAAATGTCGCTTCCATTTCGCAGTTTGCATCAGGGACTAGTTCCAAGAGGTTGATGCCGTATTGAATTTCCATTGATATATCCTCGATTGTTTTTGTTGTCGCCCCGATTGCCAGGGCAAGTAGAGGATTAGATTTGGATTTGCATAATGTCAATGGTTTGTGGGTTTTAGCGGCGCAGGCACTGTTGCCTGCTTTGTTTGCCAGAATAGCTTTGTGTAAGAGTGTTCTTTAAGGGTATTCCTGCAAAGGGTTAGCGTTGCAGTTATTTGGTTTTCGTTTCTCGAATCATAGTCGGAATTTTCTGATTCCTGTGTCTGACGGTTCTGATTGCAATTAAGGGTGTTTCCTAGATTGGTTTGGTTTTTATATTTTGGCACTGGTGTTGCTAGCTCTGTGTTCAGTTGCGAATGAGTAAGTTGTAGTGTTTCATTGTATTTCCATGTGGTTCATTAGCTGTTTTCAACTATGCAAGCTGACGCACGAAAGAGAAGTAGTACTTAAATCGAAAGGGCTTATGTGCATGAAGTAGGTATGGGTAATGCTCTTCGATCATGGCGGGCACGGCGACGGAACTGGCGGTGTATGTGGAGGGGTTGCAGAGGCGTGTGCTGGATGACGACAAGGTTGACCGGCTGAGTGACCTGATGGCGTAGCTTGAGGGGCTGTAGGGCGAAGGGGCTTCTCGGGGCTTTAGGGTATGCCGAGAGTTTTGCGGGGCGGCGGACATCGAGCGCCGCCCGCGCGGCGCATCGCGAGCAACGCTCGCTCCTACGTTTGTTTCGGGTCAGTCACGCCTGTGACACGCGCGCGCGACCGCCTTGTTGGTTCGACTCTATATTGAGGCGGGCACTAAAGGGGCCGCTCACGTTTCCCCCAGGAATAACTGGCCCGAAACAAACGTAGGAGCGAGCGTTGCTCGCGATGCGCCGCGCGGGCGGCGCTCGATCTACGCCCCAACCTAGAACCTGCGGGGTGAACTAGCGCTTACCCAAAATCTTCCCCAGCAGATCCGGCCGCGGCGCCCCTTGCTGGCTCTGCAAGTTACCCTGCTCATCCTGATAGAAAATCGCCGGGGTCGCCTGCAGCCCCATTTCTTCCATCAACGCCATGTTCGCCGCCAGCTTCTGCTGCACGGCCTCTGGCACCTTCTCCAGCGGCTTGAGCGTACTGGCCTTGCCGGCCTTCTCGTGCTCTGCCAATGCTTTGGCCGGGTCTTTTGCCGCCAGCAATGCTGCCGACTTGGCGGGGCTGTCCTCGCGAATGATGCCAACCATGATGTGGCGCAGCTGCACCTTCCCCGACTCGACCCACGGCCGCGCCTGCTCCCAGAACATGTTGCAGTACGGGCAGTTGGGGTCGCTGAACAGGTACACCTTGCGCGGCGCGTCGGCCTTGCCGTCGGCGATCCAGGCGGTTTTCTCCATCTTCGCCCAGATTTCCTTGCTCATCGGCCCATACACCAGCTTGTCCAGCGGTGCGGCGCTGAGGTCTTGGCCTTGTTCGTTGAACAGGCTGCCGACCAGTACATGCTTGCCATCAGGCGTCAGGTACAGGGCGATGCCGTTGTTCTGGTATTCGGCGGCGTAGCCGCGCAGGCCGTCGGGGGCGTCGAAGCTGCCCTTGATCACGGCGCCCTTGGCTTGCAGTTGCTGGATCGCCTTGGGCAGCGCGTCTTCGGCGTGCAAGGGCGGGGCGGCCAGCAGGGCCAGGGACAGGGGCAGTAGTGCAGTCAATCGCATGTCAGTTTCCTTGTGCGGCAGGGGTGGGCGCGGTCGCCCGGTCGAAAGGTTCCAAGGCATGGCGCAGGCTGGCCCGGGACAGCTCGCCAAGGTGGCTGCCGATCAGCCGCCCATCACTGTCGTAGAACAGCGTGGTGGGCAGGGCCATCGAGCCGACGCGCTGGGCCAGTTGCCCGGCGCCGTCGAACAGCACGTGGGTCAGGCTCAAGCCAGTGGTGGCGAGGAAGGTGCTGACATTCTCGGGCGTCTCGCCCTGGTTGACGAACAGGAAGGTTACGTGGGGATAGTCGCCCTGGGCCTGTTGCAGCACGGGCATTTCACGCCGGCACGGCGGGCACCAGGTGGCCCAGATGTTGATGACCAGTGGCTTGCCGCGGTAGCTGTGCAACGCCACGGGCTGCCCGCCAGCGTTGCGCAGGCTCAACTCAGGCAACTCGGTGCCTTTGCTGTACAGGTGGCTGCCCAGGCTGCTCAGGCCCCAGAACAGCGCGCCGCTGAACAATGCCCAGCCCAGCGGGCGACGCAGGCCTGGTTGACGCCAGCCTTGCCATAGCGCGGCCAGCACGATGCCGGCAAGGCCAGACCAGAACAGGAAGCCGCCGTCGCGGATGTCGATGACTTGCACCAGGTCATCCTGGTACATGGGCCAGTAAGCCACGACGAAGCCCAGCCGCGCGCACAGCACCCCGATCAGAAACAGGTTGAACAGGGCCGACTCCGGGCTTTCGCCACCGCGTCGGGCGACCCACCAGCCGACCACGCTGGCGATCACCAGGGCGGTGAGCATCAGCAGGTGGTTGAGGGCCATGGTCAGTGGCCCGAGGGTTACGGTCAGCATCAGCCTTGGCTCCTGGTCTGGGTCCAGTGTTGCAGGAACGCGGCGGCATCCACTTCACCGGTGATGCGCCGCGCGCGGCGTTCGTCGCCTTCCGGGCCGACCCAGATGATGCTGGGCGGGCCGGGTACCTGGTAGCGTTGCAACAATGCCTTGCTCGCCGGGGTGTCGGCGGTCACGTCCAGGCGCAGCAGGTGCACGCCGGCCAGGCTGGCTTGCACGTCGGCGCGGGTGAAGACGTTTTTTTCCATGACCTTGCACGACACGCACCAGTCGGCATAGTAGTCGACCATCACCCACTGGCCACGGGCTTTGGCAGCCGCAAGCTCGCGTTGCAGGTCCTCGGGGCGGTTGACGGTGACGAAGGCATCCTCGGCGTGCTGCCCGGCCGCAGGCGCGGCACCCCCTGCGAACGGTCGCAGGGGTTGCCAGAGGTCATCCCCCCCGGCGGCCGCGCCGACCAGCAACAGGGCACCCCAGAGCGCGCCCAGCAACGGCACCGCGCGAAGTGCTGGTAACCGCTGCAGGCCCGGCCACGCGGCCCATGCCAGGGCGATCAGCCAGGCACCGCTCAGGGCCAGCAGCAGGCTGTCTGGCAGCAGGCTGCGCACGGTATACAAGGCCATGGCCAGGAACACGAAGCCAAACACGCCCTTGACCCGATTCATCCATGCGCCGGGGCGTGGCAGGTAGCGATTGCCCAGGGTCACCAGCAACAGCAGCGGCACGCCCATGCCCAGGCCCAGGCTGAACAGCACCAGCGCACCCTGCAGCACGTCACCGCTCTGGGCGATATACAGCAGCGCGCCAGCCAGCGGTGCGGTCATGCACGGGCCGAGCAGCAAGCCGGAAAGCGCCCCGAGCAACGCCGCGCCGTACAGGTTGCCGCCACGGGTGCCTTGGCCGGCGCGGTCGAGGCGATCGCGCAAGGCAGCGGGCAACTGCAGCTCGAAAGCGCCGAACATCGGCAGCGCCAGCAACACGAACAGTACCGCCAGGCTGCCCAGCAGCCAGGGTTGCTGCAACCAGGCCTGCAGGCTGGCGCCGAGCAGCGCGGCCACCACCCCCAGGGCGACGTACACCAAGGCCATGCTCAGCACGTAGACCCCGGCCAGCAGCCAGCCGCGCCGGGCGCTGGCGCCATTGCCCAGCACCAGCCCGGCAAGGATCGGCAGCATCGGCAGCGAGCAGGGGGTAAAGGCCAGCAGCAAGCCGAGGCCAAAGAAGGCCAGCAGGCCCCAGGCCAGGTTGCCCTGTTGCAGGTTGCTGGCCAGGGCCTGGTCGCTGGCCTGATCGGCGGCGGGGGCCACGCTGCCGCCCAAGTCGATGGCGGTGGTCTGCGGTGGGTAGCACAGGCCGGCGTCGGCACAGCCTTGCCAGCCCAGGCGCAGTTGGCCTTGCGCACTGGCCGGGATCAGCAGTTCGAGCTGGTCGCGGTACACCGCGCTGTCGCCGAAAAATTCGTCATGGTGGTTGAGCGCGGGGGGCAGCTGTGGCTGCTGCTCGGGGCTCAGGCCGTCGAACTTCAGGCGCTTCTGGTACAGGTAGTAGCCTTGCTTGATCTGGAAGAACAGGCGCATCTGGCCGTTGGGCTGGCGGTCGTGGCTCAGGACAAAGGCCTGGTCGACGGGCAGGAAGTCGGATTTGACCTCGAACGGGTTGGCTTGCAGGGGGCCGGCCAGCAGGAGGGCCAGGAACAGAAAGAGGGCGCGCATGTCTTCGCCTTGGCTATACGATGAAGTGGGCCATGCTGGCCTGGGTCGATTAACCCAAGGTTAACCCGGTCCTACATCCCCCCTAAACGCACGCTCAAGGTCCATAATCCCCACTTAATCCACCCGTGGTGCAGTATCTGCCTCACTTACCCCGGAGCCCCCACCATGCACGTTCTGCTCTGCGAGGACGATGACCTGATCGCCAGCGGCATCTGCGCCGGCCTCACCGCCCAGGGCCTGACCGTGGACCGGGTAGCCAATGCCGCAGGTGCGCGGGCGATGCTCCAGGCCGCGCAGTTCGATGTGATGATCCTCGACCTCGGCCTGCCCGACGAGGATGGCCTGAAGCTGTTGCGGCGCTTGCGTCAGCAGGGCGAGACCCTGCCTGTGCTGGTGCTCACCGCCCGCGATGCGGTCACCGACCGGGTCGATGGCTTGCAAGCCGGTGCCGACGACTACCTGCTCAAGCCGTTCGACCTGCGCGAGCTGGCAGCGCGCCTGCACACCCTGCTGCGCCGGGTGGCCGGGCGCGCGGTGAATGTCATCGAGCATGGGCCGCTGCGTTACGACCCTAGCAGCTGCGAAGCCTTCCTGGCCGGGCAGCCGGTCGATCTGTCCCGTCGTGAGCAGGCGCTGCTCCAGGCATTGCTGCAGAACCCTGGGCGGGTGCTGTCCAGCGAGCAGTTGAAGGACTGCGTGTACGGCTTCAGCGACGAGGTCGAAAGCAACGCCCTCAACGTGCATATCCACCACCTGCGCCGCAAGCTTGGCAATGGTATCGTCGAGACCGTGCGCGGCCTGGGCTACCGACTTGGCCCGGCGCAAGCACCGGAAGAGGCTGCTTCATGAGCCTGCGGGTACGCCTGAGCCTGATCCTGGGCAGCGCCTTCGTGATTATCTGGGTACTGGCTGCCGCGTGGATGCTGCGCGACCTGCGCCAGCAGATGATGTTCTCCCTCGACCAGCGCCTGGTGGCTTCGGCACGCATGGTGGCCGGGTTGATCGACCAGTTGCCGCAGCCGCTGGCGGCCAAGGGCGAGGACGCGCATTTTTCCGCCGACCAGTTCAGCGTGCCGGATGGCATGGCGTGCCAGGTAAGCTCGCTGCGCGGCGAGATCCTGGCCAGCAACCACAAGCATGATGGCGCCATGGATGACCAGCGCAGCGGCTTCCGTGACCAGACCATCGACGGCGCGTTGTGGCGTACGTTCACCTACAACCACGGCGATGTGCGCATCACCACCGCCGACCGCCACATGGAGCGCGAGGCCCTCAACCAGTCGATCCTGCTGGCCGCCTCGGCGCCGGTGCTGATGGCATTGCTCGGCAGCCTCGGCCTGTTGTGGATCGGCTTGGGCAAGGGCCTGGAGCCGCTCAACCGGATGCGCGACGCCTTGCGTCGAAGGCGCGCCGACAGCGTCGAGCCCCTGCAGGTGTCGGGCCTGCCCAGCGAGCTGCAGCCGCTGTTGGACACGCAGAACCAGTTGTTCCTGCGGATCGCCCAAACCATCGAGCGCGAACGGCGCCTGACCGATGACGCCGCCCACGAGCTGCGCAGCCCGCTGACGGCGATCAAGACTCACCTGCAGGTGGCGCGGATGACCGACGGCGCGGTGCGTGAACAGGCATTGGAGCATGCCGAGCAAGGTACCGACCGCATGCACCGCACGCTTGAGCAACTGCTGATGCTGGCGCGTGTGGAAGGCAGCCTGTCGTTCGAGGATGGCGTGCAGTGCAGCGCCGAGCAGGTCGCCCGCCAGGCGGTGCAGGATGCCGGCGGTGGCGATAACCGTCGCATCGTATTGCGCCTGCCCGAGGAGGCCACGCAAATCTACCTAGGCATGCCCGCGCCGCTGGCAGTTGCGGCCTTGCGCAACCTGCTGGACAACGCCCTGCGCCATGGTGGCGAAAGCGCGGTGGAGCTGGAGGTGCAGATGACTGACGGCCAGGTGGGGTTCATGGTGCGCGACCACGGGCCCGGCATTGCCGAAGCGGACCTGCAGCACCTGACCGAGCGTTTCTGGCGCAACGGCCAGAGTGGCGGGTGTGGCTTGGGCTTGGCGATCGTCCAGGCAATCGTCCAGCGCTGTGCCGGCAGCCTGCGTTTCGACAGCCGTAGCGATGGCTTGCGGGTGCTGTTGCAGGTACCGGCGCGTTCGGGGCGTTGATCTGCTGGCCTGGGCCGGCCTATTGGCCGGCCCAGGCTGTAAAAATCCCACAACAACCGCTAAATCCTCCTTGCGCTGAAGCGTTCTCCAAGCGACAACTACCCGCACACATCTGCTTACAGGGGCGTGGCGGGGCACTTTCGCTTGCTTGCGAGGATCTACCCATGTCGACCGCTTCCAGCTTTGCCCAGGTCTTGCCGGCCAGTGCGCCGCAACCCCTGTACGCGTTCACCGATTCGCCCTTGCTGCAACGCCAGCAGCAACAGGAATCCAACGCCCGCAGCTACCCGCGGCGCATCCCGTTGGCGCTCAAGCGCGCCCGTGGCATCCATGTCGAAGATGTCGAAGGCCGTCAGTTCATCGACTGCCTCGCCGGTGCCGGCACCTTGGCCCTGGGCCATAACCACCCGGTGGTGATCGAGGCGATCCAGCGTGTACTGGCCGACGAACTGCCGCTGCACACCCTCGACCTGACCACGCCGGTCAAGGACCGCTTTGTTCAGGACCTGTTCGGCGTGCTGCCCGAGGCGCTGCGCCGGGAAGCCAAGGTGCAGTTCTGCGGCCCGACCGGGACCGATGCCGTTGAGGCGGCGCTGAAACTGGTGCGCGGCGCCACAGGGCGCAGCACGGTGCTGGCCTTCCAAGGTGCCTACCATGGCATGAGCCAAGGTGCGCTGAGCCTGATGGGCAGCCACGGGCCCAAGCAGCCGTTGGGTGCCTTATTGGGCAACGGTGTGCAGTTCATGCCGTACCCGTACGACTACCGTTGCCCGTTCGGCCTGGGTGGCGAAGCGGGGGTGAAGGCTAACCTGCATTACCTGGAAAACCTGCTGCTCGACCCTGAAAGCGGTGTGCCGCTGCCGGCTGCAGTGATTCTAGAGGTGGTGCAGGGCGAAGGCGGGGTGATCCCGGCCGATATCGAGTGGCTCAAGGGCGTGCGGCGGATCACCGAGCAAGCGGGGGTGGCGCTGATCGTCGACGAGATCCAGAGCGGCTTCGCCCGCACCGGGCGGATGTTCGCCTTCGAACATGCCGGTATCGTGCCGGACGTGGTGACCTTGTCCAAGGCAATTGGCGGCAGCCTGCCGCTGGCAGTGGTGGTGTACCGCGACTGGCTGGACACCTGGAAGCCGGGCGCCCATGCCGGCACCTTCCGTGGCAACCAGATGGCTATGGCCGCAGGTTCTGCAGTGATTAATTACCTGGTCGAACATCGCCTGGCCGAGCATGCCGAGGCCATGGGCCAGCGCCTGCGCCAGCATTTGCTTCACCTGCAGCGGGATTACCCGCAACTGGGTGATATCCGTGGGCGTGGGCTGATGCTTGGGGTGGAGCTGGTCGACCCGCAAGGTCAGCGCGATGCCCTAGGTCACCCTGTGGCCAACCGTGAGCTTGCGCCGAAGGTGCAGCGTGAGTGCCTCAAGCGTGGCCTGATCCTGGAGCTGGGTGGGCGCCATGGCGCGGTGGTGCGCTTCCTGCCGCCGTTGATCATCAGTGGCGAGCAGATCGACGACGTGGCGCAGCGGTTTGCCGAAGCCCTCAGGGCTGCTGTCTGATCATTTCCGGGGCCGCTCTGCGGCCCAATCGCCGGCAAGCCAGCTCCCACAGGTAACTGCGCAGGCTCAGACCTTTTGAGGGGGGCATGCGGGAGTACTCTTGCAAGCGGTTTCTCAAGGAACGAGCCGACGCCACTGCAAATTAACCCCGCAGGTGCGGCTACCAGCCGCGCCCGGAATTCACCCAGAAGTTCACCGACAACGACGTGGACACCGACTGCACCTGGTGGAACCAGCCTTCAGGCAGGAACAATAGGTCACCGGCCTGCAGCACCACGCGCAGGAACGGCACGTCACGCGCTGCTGGGAAGCGCTGGTAGTCCGGTGCGTCGGGGTTGAAATCGCAGCCGTCCAGGCCGCCCTTGGGGCTGGTCGACCAGGTGCCCAGTGCCGCACGGTGGTGGGGCGCAGCCAGGATGAACGACTTCTGCCCCCACACCTGCGCGAACAGGTTGTCGGTGTCGTCGCGGTGCAGGGGCGTCAGGGTGCCCTTTGGGCCGATCCAGATGCGTGGCGAGATGAAGCGCTGGCGCTCGAAGTAGTCCGGAAAGCGGATCAGGGTCAGGAGTTTTTCCGGGACGATGTTGTTGCCCATGTAGGCCGGCGTTTCGCCAGGCTTGGCCGGGGTGTCCAGCGAGGCGATGAAGTCGGCCATGGAGGTCGAGCGGAAGTCGCGGTCGGTAGAGAAGGTTTTCTTGACGTAGTCACCGTGCCGGGTAATGCCTTGCAGCTCGGCGAAATGCTCAAGTGACGCTTCGCGGCCCATGGTGAACAGTGGCCAGTCCTGCAGGGCATCGCTGAGCACCACCGGTATGCCGTGCGCCAGGTAGTCGCTTTGAAACCGTTGCAGGGGCATGTCTGCCCGGGCAATGCGCTGCACCTCGCACTGCACCGGCAGCGCGGCCGAGACCCGCTCGCTGAGGCGTGCCGGCGTTGGGTAGCGCTGGTTCATCGCCACCTTGGTCGCTGCGGCGCCTTTGCGGGCGTTGTTGATGATTTGCGGCAGCAAGGTGGCCAGGCCCATGTTGCCGGTGATCTTCAGGCGTGCGCTGGCGAACAGCTCCTCGACGTTGGCCGTGCCGCCCATGATGCCGAGGAAGTCGCGCTCGGCCACCTCGATGGTGACATCCGGGGTGCTGTGCCGGCCTGCGCCGGTGCGGCTGGTGTCGCGCACTTCCGACCAGAAGGCACGGTCCGGGCCGAAGACGAACTGGAACACGCCTTCGATGCCGACGGCATGGGCGTTGGCGAACAGTTTGCTGAGGATGCTCTGAAGGTCCACGGTTAGCCTCTGATGGGATTTCGTTGTGCAGGGATAACGAGTGTGTCCGCCATCGATTTAGCGGCGCTTACAGCTAATTTTCGGTGCGCCTTCTACGTCCCGTAGGGACAGCAGTCATATTGTTCAAGCAAGGATCCGACATGGCATTGCACCCTGATCTGGCGGGATTTCTGGAGCTGGTCGAATTTGGCCGGTTGACGGGCAGAAGCCTGCCCATGCACGCGATGGACGTGGCCCAGGCCCGGGCCGAGTTCGAGGGCAGTTCGCAAGTGCTCGACCCAAGCCCGCCCGGCAGCGTGGCGGTGAGCGAGTTGCAGGTCCCGGCGCGCGATGGCGCCAGCCTGCCAGCGCGGCTGTACCGCACGGGTGACGCAGGCGATGCCTTGCAGCCAGTGATCTTCTACCTGCACGGTGGTGGCTATGTGGTAGGCAGCCTCGACTCGCATGACTCGGTGTGCCGCCGCCTGGCAGCCATGGGTGAGTTCGCGGTGCTGGCGCCGGACTACCGATTGGCGCCGGAGCAGCAGTTTCCGGTAGCGCTGCACGATGTGCTGGATGCCGCCAACTGGCTGGCCGAGCAGGCTGGGGCGTTGGGCTTGGACAACCGTCGGGTGGTGGTGGCCGGGGACAGCGTCGGTGCCAGCCTGGCCGCCGTGCTGGCCATCACGGCCGTCGAGCAGCCCGAAGCGCTGGCGTTCAAGCCGCTGGCGCAGTTGCTGTTCTACCCGGTGACAGACATTTCCTGCCAGCGCGACTCTCACCGCGAGCATGCCGAGGGGTACCTGCTGGAAACGCCTACCCTGGAGTGGTTCTACCAGCACTATGCGCCGCAGGCGGAGCAGCGTCTGGACTGGCGTGTGTCGCCCTTGCTGTCGACGGTGCGTGAGCCATTGGCGCCGGCGTACCTGTTCGTGGCCGAGTACGATCCGTTGCATGACGAAGGGCTTGCCTACCGTGACTGGCTGGTGGCGGGGGGTACCGAGGTGACGTTTGCCCGGGTCGAGGGGCTGACCCATGACTTCTTGCGCATGTCCGGGATCGTGGGGCAGGTGGGGGAGATTTATCAGGATGTGGGGGGCTGGCTGCAGAAGGTTGGGGGTTAGTTTGGGGGCACTGGGGCCGCTTTGCGGCCCTTTCGCGACCCAAGGCCGCTCCTACACGTCCAGCGCTATCCTCAGCCTGTAGGAGCGGCCTTGCGTCGCGAAAGGGGCGCAAAGCGCCCCCAGCATTCGTCACGAACTACGCACCCGCCGCCCCAGCACATCGACCAAGCGGTCGATCTCGGCCTCGGTGTTCAGCAGCCCAGGGGCGGTACGCACCACCGGCCCAGCATCACGTGACACGGCATCGACGACAATGCGCTGGCTGTTGAGATACCCGGCCACGTCATCCGCATCCTGGCCCTTGACCCTGAAAAAGGTAAACCCAGCCGAGTACTGGGCACTGCGCGGCGTCACCAGTTCGACCGCTTCAACCGCCTCAAGACGCTGCTTAAGGTAGTCATTGAGCCCATGAATACGCGCCTGGATGTTCGCCTTGCCGTGCTGCAGGTGCAGCTCGAAGGCCTTGCCCAGCGCCCAGCGGTGCTCAAAGGCATGGTAGCCGCCTGGGGTCATGATGGTGGCGAAGTCTTCATTCTCGGAAAACGTGGCAATGGTCGGGTTCAGCTGCTTGAGCTCGGTGGAGGCCGCGCAGATGATCCCGGTGCCACGTGGCCCGAACATCCACTTGTGGGTGCCGGCGATGAAGTAGTCGCAGTTCAGGTCGGCAAAGCGCATGTCCTCGACGCCAAAGCCATGTACCCCGTCGATCACGTAAATAATGTGGTCCTTCTCGTCGCGCTGGCGATTGACCTCGCGCACCAGCGCGCCAATCTCACCCACCGGCAGCTTCACACCGCTGCCGGAATGGACCCAGGTCATGCCCAGTACCCGCGTCTTGGCGCTGATGGCCGCAGCCAGGGTGCCGAGTACCTGGTCGGTGCTGACCTGTGACGGGTTCTCGAACAGGCGCAAGCGGCGCACCGGCGTGCCATCGCGTGCCGTGCGGAAACTCATCGTCTGGCGCGCCGCCGAATGCTCGTGCACGGTGGTGAGAATTTCCTGCCCAGGTGCAAGCTTCAGGCCGCCATAGATCAGGCCCAGGCCTTCCGTGGTGCTGCCGGTCAGGGCAATCTGTCGGGGGTTTACCTCAAGGTAGCGACCGGCCCATTCACGCACTGCGGCCTCGTGCTTCCACTCCGCCTGGCTGTCCCAGTCAACCCTGCGCGCGGGGTGGCGGTCGAAGCTCGCACGCAGGGCCTCGATGGCCTCGCGCACCGGCTTTGGGTGTGACGTGATCAGGAAGTTGGCGAAGTGCGCGTAGGCGGGGTCCAGGTCGAACAGGCCGCGAAAAGCGGCCCAGGCGTCGCTGCCAGCGGGTGGCAATGGCGCGGCCTGAGCGCCCGGCAACAACTGGCTGGCCAGGGGCAGGGCAGCGGCCAGCAGGCCTGCCTGCTTGAGGAAGGTACGGCGGTCGTTCATGAAGGCGCTCGCAGGGTTATCGGGACGAAGTGGTGGCGGGTTGCGCGGCGTGCTGCACCTGCTCCCATACCCGCAGGAAGTTGCCGCCCCAGAGCTTGGCGATATCGGCCTCGGAATAGCCGCGGGTGATCAGTTCGGCGGTGACGTTGCGCGCTTCGCTTGCGTCGTGCCAACCGTCGATGCCGCCGCCTTCATTGAAGTCCGAGCTCAGCCCCACATGGTCGATGCCGACCTTGCGCACCGTGTAGTCGATGGCGTCGCCGAAGTCCTTGAGCGTGGCCGGTGGCTCTTCGTCGAGGATGCCGTACAACGCGTTGGCGTACTGGCCCACCTTCTGCTCGGGCCAGCCGGCGATGACCGGGTCACCTGGCATCAGCGCGTAGTTGAGGTTGGCCAGCGGCGGCAAGTCGTAGCGGGCGCGCAGGGCGTTGAGTTTGTCCTGGGTTTTCACGCTCAGTGGTTTGAGGTAGGTGGAGAAGGCCACCAGTTGAATCACGCCGCCGCTGTCCTTGATCAGTTGCATTTCCTTGTCGGACAGGTTGCGGGCAATGTCGACCATGGCGCGTGGCGCAGAGTGCGACGCCACCACCGGCGCGCGGCTGAGGCTGACCGCCTGGGCCAGTGCCTTGCTCGACATCTGCGACACATCGATGATCACACCCAGGTCGTTAAGCCGCTGTACGGCGCGTTTGCCAACCGGCGAAAGGCCGTCCAAAGCATCGGCGGTGTCATTGAAGAACGGCAACGGGCGCGAAGAGTCGGCCCAGCTGTTGTTGCCCACGTAGCTGAAGCCGAACATGCGCACGCCGCGGGCGGCCCAGCGGTCGAGCTGGTCGATATCGTCGCCCAGGGCATAGGCATTGAGCATGCTGAGGAACACCGCGAACTTGCCTTCGCCGTGCAGGCGTCGCATGTCTTGAGGGGTGTAGGCGATACCGACCTGTTCGGGGAAGTCGCGGACCATGGCGTCGATAGCGTTGTAGCGCACCTCCTGAGTGTGGCGTGCGGCTTCGACGAAGCCTGCGGTCGGCCGGTGCGGGCCATCGTCGCCGGTCCACGATTCGGGCCAGGCGAAGATCGTCAGCGCGGCGCCAGACAGCCGCCCGCGGGCGGCCTTGGCCAGGTCGAAGCGGCCATTGCCATCCTTGTCGGCCTCGCTGCCCTCAGTGCCGAACGTCAGCGGCAGGGTGATATGGCTGTCGAACGAGATGATGCGTTCCTGCAGGTCGTTGGCCTGGCGCACCACCTCTCTGGAGTAGCCGGCCGGCGTGGTGAAGTAGTGCCAGGCGGCAAATCCGGCACCTGCGGTCACGGCCGCGGCCAGGCTGATAAACAGGGCTTTTTTCCAGCGTGGAGTCGTCATCTTGGTCTCAGTAGGTTCACCGTCGAGGGATGGGCACAGAGGCCGCCGCTACCTGGAGTGAACGAGCCCACCCTGTGGAAATTTACCCAGCCGTGGCGGCACCCCTGCGGCGGCATCGGTAAATTTCGCGGTGTGGACAACGTTCTAGCCTTGGACGGGCTGTGCTCCACGGCCGCAATAAATGCACAGGTAGTTGCAATGACGATTTCTCGACGCGGGTTCATCGCCGGAGTGGCATTGACGGGCGTGGTGGTGCCCGGCGCGTTGTATGTACAGCGCCAGCAGGCCGCCGAGGCGTTTCCGGAAACCCCCGGCGAGGCGGTCGTCGAACGGGCTGATACGCACCTTCAGCAGTTGGGTGATACCTTGCGCGGGATCTGGCGCTGGACCTTGCAGGGCAAGGACGCGGGCCTGCAAGGGTTGCCTGAAGGCGAGCTGGAGCTGTTCCTGGATGTTGCGCCCAGTGGGCGGGCGTTGCGCGGCTACTTGGATACCCCCGAGCGCCTACGCAGCGATGAACAACCGCGCTACCGTGTGGTGGGTGACCTGCTGGCAGACAAACCGGGCACTTTACGCTGGCGCTTGTTCTCGAACCGGCCAGGTGAGGTACAGGCCCGCTACGAATGCCATATCGTCATCGACGAGGTTTGGGGCCGCTTCGGCAATGCCGGGCCCGCGACCCTCAACGGGCGCATTGCGCCACTGGACCGAGCGTTGTCGTTGCCGGTGCAAGACAACCACTTTCTGGCGCTGAAACACACCTTCCCCGAGGCGCGCGAGCGCACGCCGTTAAGCCCGCAACTGCTGGCCTGGCTGATCACCCCGGAGCACCGATTGTTCCACCAGTTGTGGCATTCCTCGCGTGACAAATGGCACAAGCTGGACAAAGACAAACAAGCGGCCCTACGCGGCTTGGGCTGGCAGCCGGGGCCGCGTGATCGGGAGCGTGACGCGCGCGGCCGGCACAAGGACCGCAACGGCTCGGGTGAGGATTTCTTTTTCATGCACCGGCACATGCTTGGCAGTGCCCGCGCCTTGCAGGACCTGCCTTCATGGACGCGGTTTCCGCAGCCACAGCCGGAGCTTGAGCGCGACCGTGCCGGGTTCGCTCGCTATTGGGACAACCATGACGGCAACGCCTTGCCGCCCACCTGGTTGGCGAGTGGTGATGCGGAATACACCCAGTGGGTGCGCGACATCAAGCACCCGGATACCTACCATGGCAACTTCCAGGTCTGGGAGTCGCGTTACAGCGACCCGGACTACCTGAGCACACTGACCCTGGGCCAGTTCGGTTCAGAGGTGGAACTGGGCCTGCATGACTGGCTGCACATGCGCTGGGCCTCGGTGCCGCGTGACCCGGCCAACGGCATGCCGGTGCCGACGGCGCGCACGCCTGACGACTTTGCAGCGCGTTGGTTCGCGGCCGAAAACGACTTTCTGGGTGACCCGTTTTCATCCCATGTAAACCCCGTGTTCTGGCACTTTCATGGCTGGATCGATGACCGCATCGAGGACTGGTTCCGCGCCCATGAGCGGGTTCACCCCGGCGAGGTGCGGCGCCTGGAAATCAATGGCGTGCCTTGGTTTGCGCCAGGGCGCTGGGTCGAAGTGGCAGACCCTTGGCTAGGGCCTGACACCCATGGTTGCTCGACGGTGCCGGGCTTGCGGCCGGGGCGCAGCGTCGAGATGGACCCGGAGACGATGAAGCTGGCTTTGCGCATCATCTACAGCGATGAAGACCTGTTCGACAAGTTGCGACCGAAGGTGCCCCAGCGGCCTTGGTATGCGCGCAATCTCAAGGTGGCGCAGCGGTCGCTTTGAGGGGGTGGGGATGGGATCGGGGTGTAGGGCGAGGGATTGTCGGCGGGTTTTAGATCGAGCGCCGCCCGCGCGGCGCATCGCGAGCAACGCTCGCTCCTACGTTTGTTCTCGGCCAATAACGCCTGTGACAGGCGCGCGCGAACGCCTTGTTTGTTCGACGCGATATCGCGCCATGCGCCAAGGCGGCCGCGCGCATTTGTCCCAGGAATAACTGGCCCGAAACAAACGTAGGAGCGAGCGTTGCTCGCGATGCGCCGCGCGGGCGGCGCTCGATCTCGAACCCGCAGCAAATCCATCGCCCTACACTACCGCTCAACCTTCCACCCACCCCCCAACGCCTTGTACAGCGCCACACTCCCTTGCAGCCGTGCCAAGCGCAGCTGCGCCTGCTGATCCTGGGCCAGGTACAGGGTGCGCTGGGTTTCAAGCACGCTGAGCAGGGTCTCGGCGCCCGCGCCATAGCGTTGCTGAGCCAGCTCGAAAGCCAGGCGCGCCTCCTGCACTTCTTCGTCCTGCCACCGGCGTTGGCGGTCCACGCCGTGAATCGCATTGAGCGCTTTCTCGACATCGGCGAAACCGGCCAGGATGCTGCCTCGGTACGTCTCCAGCAACTCAGCTTGCTCGGCCTCGGCCAGGTCGCGAGAAGCGCGCAGCCGGCCGTTGTTGAAGATCGGCGCGACCAGCCCGGCGCTGAGGGTATAAAAAGAGCTGTCGAGCACATGAGCAAAGGTATTGGCGCCACTGCCCAGGTTGGCCCCTAGGGTCAGCTTGGGCAGCATCGCCGCCCTGGCCACCTGTACGTTGGCGCTGGCCGCTGCCAGCCGCGCTTCGGCGGCGGCAATGTCGGGGCGACGGGCCAGCAGTTCGCTGGGGACGCCGCTGCCAATGGACGGCCACTGCAGCGCATCGAACGCTTCACGGCTGGGCGGCAGGGCCTGCACCGGGTCGCCGAGCAGCGTCGCCAAGGTGACCCGGCTGTCTTGCCACTGCTGTTCGAGCAACGGCACTTGCCGCTCCTGGGCAGCCACCAGGCTTCGCTGTTGGGCCAGTTCCAGGCGTGTGGCCGAGCCGGTGCGCTGGCGGGCTTCGACCAGGCCCAGCACGTCACGTGCATTGCGCAGGTTGAGCCGGGCGATGTTCAGTTGCGCTTCCAGGGCCAGGCCTTGCAGGTAGCTGTCGGCCACGGCGCTGACCAAGGTCAGCTCGACCGTCTGCCGGTCGAAGCGGCTGGCATCGAGGCTGCGCAAGGCGCTGGCCCGTGCTGCGCGCAGGCCACCCCAGAAGTCGATCTCGTAGCTGGCGCTGAGTTTGAGGTCGAACGCGGTGCTGGTGCGTTCGCTGCTGCTGACGTCCAGTTGGTCGTTGCCTTCACCCTTCAACAGCCGCTGGCGGCTGCCATCCAGGCCCAGGTTCAGTTCGGGCAGCAATGGCGCGCCAGCGATGACGGCCTGGGCCTGGGCCTGGCGCACACGCGCCGTGGCGGCCGCGAGGTCATAAGCGTTGAGCCGGGCGCGCTCGACCAGGCGGTCCAGCTCGCTGCTGGCAAACGCGCGCCACCACTGTGCTGATGGCAGCTCGGTGGATGACGGCGCGGCCTCGCCTTGCCAGGCGTGCGGCGCGGCAATCCCGCTGTCAGGCGTGGGCGGCGTGCTGCAGGCGGCAAGGCTCAGGCATAAGGTCAATAGGCTGATTCGGCTTGGCAAGGTCATGGATTATTCGCTGGTAAGGGCTTTGACCGGGTCGAGTCGGGCGGCTTTGCGGGCCGGCATGAAGCCGAACACGATGCCGGTGACGACAGCGCAGGCGAACGCGCCGAATATGGCAGGCAGGGCGAAGGCTACGGCAACCTCGGCCAGCATCAGGCCGCCGCCGATGGCCAGGGCCAGGACGATGCCGGCCACGCCGCCGACCATCGACAGCATCACGGCCTCGCTGAGAAACTGCCGCAGGATGTCGCGCTGGCGCGCGCCCGTGGCCATGCGGATGCCAATCTCACGCGTACGCTCGCGCACGGTCATGAGCATGATGTTCATCACCCCGATGCCACCCACCAACAACGAAATTGCCGCGATCGCGCCCAGCATCAGCGACAGGCTGTTCTGCGTGCGTGCCTCGGCCTGGATCAGTGCTGCGTCGTTGGTCAGCTCGAAATCCTGACGGCCCTGGTGACGCTGGCGCAGCAAGTGATCGATGGCCACTTCGGCTTCGTTGACCCGGGTGGAGTCGTGCGCGGCGACGGCGATGTAGTCTGGGTCGCGCTGGCCGAACAGGCGGATAGCCGCGGCGGAATAGGGCACCGCGATGCGCCCGTCGCTGTCCTGGTCGCCGGAACTGGCGCCTTTACCGGCGAGAATGCCGACGACCTGGAAAGGCACATTGCCGATCAGGATGTATTGCCCCAGCGGGTCGCGCCCCGGGTCGAGCATCTTTTCCCGCACCTTCTGACCGATCACCGCCACAGGCGCGGCACTGGCTTCGTCGGCCTCGGTGTAAAAGGTGCCCTCGACCGCCGGCCAGTTGAAGATCTCCGGGAACCAGATGTTGTTGCCGCCGACATAAAACTGCTGGCTGTTGTTGCCGTGGCGCACCATCAGTTTGTCGCCGATCACCGGCATGACGTGCTTGACCTGGGGCAGCTCGCCGATGGCCGCGACGTCGTCGAGGGTGATGGTGCCGGCCTGTTCACCCAGCGTTGCCGGCTTGCCATTGAGGTAGAGCACGTTCGAGCCAAAGGCCGCCATTTGCGCCATGACCTGGCGCTTGCTGCCTTCGCCGACGGCCAGCATGACCACCACTGAGGCTACCCCGATGACGATGCCGAGCAAGGTCAGGGCGGTGCGAAAACGGTTGACCCACATCACTCGCCAAGCGGCCTGCAAGGCTTCGACCAGCTCACCTTTCCAGGCCCCGCGCAGGGTGGCGCCGCGGCCCAGGCGCTGGCGCAGGTCGTCGGCCTGCAGCCCTTGGCGTGTGGGGGGCGGTGGCTGCTCGGCGGCCGAATCGCTGATGATCAGGCCATCGCGGATTTCAATGACCCGCTGCGCCCGCGCCGCCACGTCGCGGTCGTGGGTAATCAGGATGATCACATGGCCCTGGCTGGCCAGTTCGTCGAGCAGCGCCATGACTTCGGTGCCGCTGTGGCTGTCGAGCGCGCCGGTGGGTTCGTCGGCGAGGATGATGTGGCCACCGTTCATCAGTGCCCGGGCAATCGATACGCGTTGTTGCTGGCCGCCGGACAACTGGTGCGGGCGGTTGCCCGTGCGGCTGGCCAGGCCCAGGCGGGTGAGCAGGGCGGTGGCGCGCGCGTGCCGCTCGCTGGCGGCGATACCGGCATAGATGGCCGGCATCTCGACGTTCTCCTGGGCCGAACCCGAGGGGATCAGGTGGTAGCCTTGGAAGACGAAGCCAAAGGCTTCACGGCGTAACCAGGCCAGTTCGTCGCTGTCCAGCTCGGCCACGTCCTTGCCCGCAAAGTGGTAGCTGCCAGCGGTTGGCCGGTCGAGGCAGCCGAGGATGTTCATCAGCGTCGATTTGCCGGAGCCGGAGGCGCCGACAATGGCGACGAACTCGCCGGGGTGGATGCTCAGGCTGATGCCTTGGAGGATGTCGACCTTGGGGGTATCGACGCCGCCGTAGGATTTACGGATGTCGATCAGTTCGATCAGGGGCGTAGTCATTCAACCTCCGCTGATGCTGGGGGCGCCGATCACCAGGCGCTCGCCTTCGCTGAGGCCGTCAAGTACCTGCACCCGCAGCCGGTCGCTCAGGCCGGTCTGGACCTGGCGCTGTTCCACTTCGCCTTTGCTGTTGAGTACCCGGGCGAGGCGCAAGCCATTGTTGTCGTCCAGTGCGGCAAGCGGCACGGTCAGCACTTGGCTGGCCTGGCCGGCGACAAAGAACACCTGCGTGGTCATCTCGGCCATCAGGGCGCCATCCGGGTTGTCGACATCCAGCAGCACGGTGTACTGCACCACCTGGCTGCCGGTGGTGCCATTGGTGGCGCTGGTCGGGCTGCCGCCGCCCTGGCTGCTCTGGTCCAGTGGTTTGGGCGGGATCGGTAGAATCTGCCGGACCGTGCTGGTCCAGCGGCGCTTGCCGCCGGCCAAGGTGGTGAAGTAAGCGGTCATGCCGGGCTTGACCTTGCCGATGTCGGCTTCCGACACCTGGGCCCAGACGGTCATTGGCGAAAGCCTGGCGATGCGCAGGATCAGAGGGGTCTGCTGTTGGGCATTGAGGGTCTGGCCTTCTCGGGCATCGACCGCTACCACGGTGCCGTCCATGGGGGCATAAATGCGCGTGTAGCCCAGTTCCGCCTCGTCGCTGCGCAGGTTGGCCTGGGCCTGACGAATCTGCGCCTGGAACATGTCGATGCGGGCCTGAGTCACCTTGAGCTGGGCAGCGGCCGTCTGCACGTCTTCGTCACGGGTCGCACCGGCGGCCGCCAGGTCACGCTGGCGCTTGAGCTGCTGCTGGGCCAGTTGAAACTGTGCACGTTGCTCGGCCAGTTGTGCCTTGAGGTTGTCGATCGAGTAACGCCCGGCATCGAGCCTGGCTTGCTGGGTGGACGGGTCGATCTCTACCAGCAGTTGGCCTTTGCGTACCTGGTCACCGGCTTCAACGTGCAGCGTGTGGATCTGCCCGGAAGCCTGGGCGCCCACGTCGACGTAGCGCCGCGGCTGCAGGGTGCCCAGGGCAGTCACGCTGCTTTCGATATCGGCACGGGTGACGGCGACTGTGCTGATCGGCTGCGCGCCGAAGGGCAGGGTTTTCCAGGCCAGCAAACTGCCCAGGCTCAGCAGGGCCAAGCCACTGAGCAGTAGCCGACGGCGGGTGTGGGGTAAACGTCGCATGCAGACTTCCAGCCAGGAGTGAAGGCTACGCGCAGCGCAAGAAGCGGCGCGCACTGAGGTCCCAGATAGACGAAGGCTAGCGGGCGGGATTTAGCGTACAGGGCAGGAGGATGTCGTGTTGCTGAGAATAATTATAATTTGTAAGATCGCACGTTGACATCACTTCGGTCCTGCACAGCTTTGTGAAATGGCTTTCAGAAAAAGCAGCAGGGCCCTCTCAGGTAACGTCGTGGAACATTACTATCGCGAACTGGTGGGCTTCCTTTCCGCGCGCCTGGGCAGTCGTCAGGCGGCCGAAGATGTTGCGCACGATGCTTATCTGCGGGTGCTGGAGCGCACCGATGCGGAACGGATCGAGCACCCGCGTGCCTTTCTGTACCGTACCGCGCTCAACCTGGTGGTCGACCGCCACCGGCGGCATCAGGTTCGCCAGGCTGAGCCACTGGAGGTGCTCGACAGCGATGAGCGCTGGCACAGCCCGGCACCCACCCATGACATGCAGCTCGATCAGCGCCTGGCGCTGATGCAGCGCGCCCTGGATGAACTGGGCAAGGTCTGCCGCGACTGCTTCCTGTTGCGCAAGCTCGATGGCCTGTCACATCAGCAGATTGCCGAGCACCTGGGGGTGTCTCGCAGCGTGGTGGAAAAGCACATCGTCAATGCCATGAAGCACTGCCGGGTGCGCATGCGTGAGTGGGAATCCTGAAAGTCTGGTGAAAGACGAATGAAAATTCCGTCAAGCATCGACTTGATTTCTGCGGGTTTCCCGACAACTATCTAGGTAGACCCCAGCCAGGCAAAGCTTTGGCGATTGCCGTTACTGGCGCAGTATGGTCAGGGAGTGTCCCTTATTACCTAACTGCCCAGGTCCGAAAATGGCAAACAAGACCCTGCGCATCCTCATCGCCGACGAGCACCCCAGCCAGCGCTTGCAGCTGGAAAAGTTGCTCAATGGCCTGGGCTATTACCGGATTGCGCCCGTGGACAGCTTCGAGGAGCTGCAACGCCTGGTGCAATCTGCCTTGCAGCCTTTTCATCTGTTGCTTGGCAACATCGAACTGGCCAGCCACGTCGGCGTCGACCTGGCGCGTTTCTGCCGGGTGAGCACGCAAATCCAGCACGCCCTGCTTTATCACTCCCAGCAGTTGCAAGTGCCTTCGGTGCCGCAAACCGAGCGCCAATCCGTGAGCGTGAGCCTGCCGCAAGCGCCCGATAACGAGGCACTGGAATCGTTCATGGCGATCATTGATGCGCCGCTTTTGGTCGGCAAGCTGCCCCTGCCAGCTGCCGTGCCCGCCAGCGCGCTGCACCTGCGCCCGCGGGTGAACTTCGCGCACACGGTCTTCAGCCGCTAGCGCCGATGTGGGCGGGGCAAGGGGGCAGCTATTTGCTATCCTCTTGCCCTTTGCCGATCTGCGGACTCTGCCATGACTGCCATCGATACCGCTCGCCCGCCACGGTTCAGCCGTGGCGACCACCGGACCTTGGGCCTGGCGGCACTGGGTGGCGCGCTGGAAATCTACGATTTTATCATCTTCGTGTTCTTCGCCCTGACCCTCAGCAAGCTGTTTTTCCCGCCAGAAATGCCTGAATGGCTGCGCCTGCTGCAAAGCTTCGGGATCTTCGTCACCGGTTACCTGGCGCGGCCACTGGGCGGCATCCTGATGGCGCATTTCGCCGATCATCTGGGGCGCAAGCGGGTGTTCAGCCTGAGCATCCTGATGATGGCCCTGCCGTGCCTGCTGATCGGTGTGATGCCGACGTACGCCGATATCGGCTACGCCGCGCCGTTGATTCTGCTGGCGCTGCGCATTCTGCAGGGGGCGGCTGTCGGCGGCGAAGTGCCCAGTGCCTGGACGTTCGTTGCCGAGCATGCGCCACCTGGGCGACGGGGCTATGCCCTGGGCTTCTTGCAGGCTGGGCTTACCTTCGGTTACTTGCTGGGCGCACTGACGGCCACGCTGCTGGCGCAGGTGTTCACCCCCGAAGAAATTCTCGACCATGCCTGGCGCTACCCCTTCCTGCTGGGTGGGGTGTTTGGCGTGATAGGCGTGTGGCTGCGCCGGTGGCTAAGTGAAACGCCCGTGTTCCTGGCCTTGCGCGAGCGCCAGGAGCAGCCGGTGGCGTTTCCGCTGCGGCGCGTGCTGGGCGAGCATCGCCGGGCGCTGATCCCCGCGGCGCTGCTGACCTGTGTGCTGACGTCGGCGGTGGTGGTGCTGGTGGTGATCACGCCGACGGTGATGCAGCAGCGTTTTGGCATGACTGCCGGGCACACCTTTGCCCTCAGCAGTGCGGGTATTGTCTTCCTTAATATCGGTTGTGTGCTGGCCGGCCTGCTGGTCGATCGCCTGGGCGCCTGGCGAGCGCTGATGATCTACAGCCTGCTGCTGCCGCTGGGCATCGGTGTGTTGTATGCAAGCCTGGTGGGCCAGTGGGGCGCAACCTGGCTGGCTTATGCCGTGGCAGGGCTGTGCTGTGGCGTGGTGGGCGTGGTGCCGTCGGTGATGGTCGGGCTGTTCCCTGCGCAGATCCGGGTGTCGGGCATTTCCTTCACCTATAACGTCGCCTATGCCCTGTGGGCCAGCACCACGCCGCTGGCGCTGATCGCCTTGATGCCGTGGAGCCCATGGGTGTGTGTCGGGTTTTGTCTGATCATGGGCATGGTGGGGCTGCTCACTGCCCTGTACTTCGGGCGTCGCGAGCCCTTGGCGTTTGCGGCGGAGCCCATGCCAATCATGTGCGGTGACAAATGAGCCACTAGCGGCTGGCAAGTGGTGAGGCAGACTTCCGGGTGGGGGCTATTGGAATAACCTATTAGCCAAATTTAACCTGGAAGGTTAATTTCTCATGGAAAAGAGAACGCCTCACTGTCCGCTGCAGCGGATAAGGGCATTGGTCAGTGCTGGACGTATCAGCCCGACTACCGCCTCGTTGCGAGACGCCCAGGCACTGGGGATGGAATACCCGGATATGCTCGATGTCATCAATGGCTTGGAGCGCAGAGACTTTTACAAAAGCATGACCAGCTACGTTGATCATCGCGTTTGGCAGGATGTTTATCGTCCGCTTACGGTCAAGGGGTACGTGTACCTCAAACTGTCTGTGGTGGACGACGTTCTCATCGTGTCTTTCAAGGAGATGTAACCATGAGATGTCCAATCTGCGGCGGTGCGGAGCTTGCGCCCGACACTCAGGACATGCCCTATCGATACAAGGGTGAAGCGACCCTTATTCCGAATGTCAGTGGCGACTACTGTGCTGCCTGTGGTGAGGCAGTGCTGAGCCATGATGAAGCTTTGCGCATCAGTGACCTGATGTCGGCGTTCAATCGCCAGGTCAACGCTGCGGCGGTCGACCCGGGCTTCATCGTCTCAGTACGCAAGAAATTCGATCTCGACCAGCGTGAAGCAGGGGAGATCTTCGGGGGTGGCGTCAATGCGTTCTCCCGTTACGAAAACGGTAAAACCAGGCCACCCGTGGCGTTGGTCAAGCTGTTCAAACTGCTGGATCGCCACCCGGAACTGTTCGAAGAAGTACGCACTGCCTGATGCGAGTAGGCAGCAAAAAGCCCCCGGCTCTGACGAGGCGGGGGCTTTTTAATGCCGCAAGGGCACGGGCCTTACATGTTCGGGTAGTTCGGCCCGCCGGCGCCTTCAGGGGTTACCCAGGTGATGTTCTGGGCGGGGTCCTTGATGTCGCAGGTCTTGCAGTGCACGCAGTTTTGCGCGTTGATCTGGAAGCGCTTGCTGCCGTCATCCTGGCTGACCACTTCGTACACGCCGGCAGGGCAGTAACGCTGGGCCGGCTCGTCGTACAGCGGCAGGTTGCTGGCGATCGGGATGTTCGGGTCGGTCAGCTTCAGGTGGCAGGGTTGTTCCTCTTCATGGTTGGTGCTGGAGAGAAATACCGAGCTGAGCTTGTCGAAGCTGAGCTTGCCGTCCGGTTTCGGGTAGTCGATCTTTTTCGAGTCGGCCGCGAGCTTGAGGCAGGCGTAATCGGGCTTGGTGTCGTGCAGCGTGAAGGGCAGCTTGCCGGCGAACCAGTTCTGGTCGATGTAATTGAACGCACCACCCAGGATCGGCCCGAACTTGTGCAGCGCCGGGCCGAAGTTTCGGCTGGCGAACAGCTCTTCGTGCAGCCAGCTGGCCTTGAAAGCGTCGACATAGGTAGTGAGTGCGTCGCCGCCCTCGCTGCCTGCGATCAACGCATCGGCGACCGCTTCTGCGGCGAGCATGCCGGATTTCATTGCGGTGTGGCTGCCCTTGATCTTGGCGAAGTTCAGGGTGCCGAGGTCGCAGCCGATCAATGCGCCACCGTTGAATACCATCTTCGGCAACGAGTTGAGGCCGCCTTTGCAGATGGCGCGGGCGCCGTAGCTGATGCGCTTGCCGCCTTCGAGGTACTGCTTCATCACAGGGTGGTGCTTCAGGCGCTGGAACTCATCGAACGGCGACAGGTAGGCATTGCTGTAGGACAGGTCGACAATCAGGCCTACCACCACCTGGTTGTTTTCCAGGTGATACAGGAACGAACCACCGGTGTTTTCGGCGCTCATCACGTCCAGCGGCCAGCCTGCGGTGTGCACCACCAGGCCCTGCTCGTGCTTGCTTGGGTCGATTTCCCAGATTTCCTTGAGGCCGATGCCGTAGTGCTGGACGTCGGACTCGCTGTCGAGGTTGAAGCGCTTGATCAGCTGCTTGCCGATATGGCCGCGGCAACCTTCGGCGAACAACGTGTACTTGGCACGCAGTTCCATGCCAGGGGTGTACAGGCCGTCTTTCGGGTTGCCTTCGCGGTCGACACCCAGGTCGCCGGTGACGATGCCGCGCACCACGCCGTTTTCATCGAACAGCGCTTCCTGGGCAGCGAAGCCTGGGTAGATTTCAACGCCCAGGTTTTCGGCCTGCTGGGCCAGCCAGCGGCACAGGTTGCCCAGGGAGATGATGTAGTTGCCGTGGTTGTGCATGGTCTTGGGCACGAACAGGTCGGGGACCTTGGTCGAGCTGCCAGCGTCCTTCAGCACATAGATATCGTCACGCTTGACCTCGGTGTTCAGCGGCGCGCCGAGTGCCTTCCAGTCAGGGAACAGTTCGTTCAGTGCGCGCGGCTCGAACACCGCGCCGGAGAGGATGTGCGCACCGACTTCGGAGCCTTTTTCGACCACGCAGACGCTGATCTCGCTACCGGCTTCGGCGGCCTTCTGCTTCAGGCGGCAGGCGGCGGACAGCCCCGCCGGGCCGGCGCCGACGATGACCACGTCGAATTCCATGTATTCGCGTTCCACTGGTTCTCTCCTACTCATCAAGGCTCGTGCTGTTGCTTTGTCTTATGGGTGTGGGGTGATCATGCGCACCGCGCTTCACGGGAGCGGAGCTGTAGCAGCGCAGAGGATGGACTACACCGTTTTGTCTTGGCCGCGCATTATATCTACACCACTTGGCGGGTCCAATACAAACGTTTGTTTGAATTTGCCGCAGGCCAGTAAAATCACAGGCGTACGGCTGGAGGGTGACCGATTTGCCGTATTGACCGGATTGGGTGTTGCGGTCAAGATACGAGCGGTTTTACGTTCGCCGTAGGCTTACCGCCGGGCGCAGGTACACCTCTAAAGACCAGGTGTGGAGTAAGGCTTTCGGGCCAATTCACGGTATGTAGTGGAGTTTACACGCCACCACAGAAAATGACCCGCGGGTATTTGCCGCAAGCGTCGCGACAAGACTGCTCGGTCACCTTGAAGTTTGCTTCTCCCGGTACGTTTTTAGAGGTGCCCTTGTACCCACGCGCATCGCCGGGCATGTCCCCAGGCGACTTTCTATTCACCGGAGAGTAACGAGGAATCCATGAAGGTTCTTGTAGCTGTCAAACGAGTGGTCGACTACAACGTCAAGGTTCGCGTCAAAGCGGACAACTCCGGCGTCGACCTTGCAAACGTCAAGATGTCCATGAACCCCTTCTGCGAAATCGCCGTTGAGGAAGCCGTACGCCTGAAAGAGAAGGGCGTTGCGACCGAGATCGTCGTCGTTTCCGTCGGCCCGACCACTGCCCAGGAGCAGCTGCGTACTGCGCTGGCACTGGGTGCCGATCGTGCCATTCTGGTCGAAGCCGCTGATGAGCTGAATTCGCTGGCCGTGGCCAAAGCGCTGAAAGCCGTTGTCGACAAAGAGCAGCCACAGCTGGTCATTCTCGGCAAGCAGGCCATCGACAGCGACAACAACCAGACCGGCCAGATGCTGGCTGCGCTGACCGGCTACGCCCAAGGCACCTTCGCCTCCAAGGTTGAAGTCGCTGGCGACAAGCTGAACGTCACCCGTGAAATCGATGGCGGCTTGCAGACCGTATCGCTGAGCCTGCCAGCGATCGTCACCACCGACCTGCGCCTGAACGAGCCGCGCTACGCGTCGCTGCCGAACATCATGAAGGCCAAGAAGAAGCCGCTGGAGACCGTTACGCCAGACGCGCTGGGCGTATCGCTCGCTTCCACCAACAAGACCCTGAAAGTCGAAGCGCCGGCTGCACGCAGCGCAGGTATCAAGGTCAAGTCGGTGGCCGAACTGGTCGAGAAGCTGAAGAACGAAGCGAAGGTAATCTAAATGACTATCCTGGTTGTCGCGGAATACGAGAACGGTGCTGTAGCCCCGTCCACCCTGAACACTGTCGCCGCAGCCGCCAAGATCGGTGGTGATGTGCACGTGCTGGTCGCTGGCCAGAACGTCGGCGGCGTTGCCGAATCTGCTGCCAAGATCGCGGGTGTTGCCAAGGTACTGGTTGCTGATAACGCAGCCTACGCCCACGTCCTGCCAGAAAACGTCGCGCCGCTGATCGTCGAGCTGGCAAAGGGCTACAGCCACGTGCTGGCCCCGGCCACCACCAACGGCAAGAACATCCTGCCGCGCGTCGCCGCACTGCTGGACGTCGACCAGATCTCCGAGATCATCTCGGTTGAATCGGCCGACACCTTCAAGCGCCCGATCTATGCCGGTAACGCCATTGCCACCGTGCAATCGAGCGCTGCGGTCAAGGTCATCACCGTGCGTACCACCGGTTTTGACGCCGTTGCTGCAGAAGGCGGTTCCGCTGCTGTCGAAACTGTTGGCGCTGCGCACAACGCCGGTATCTCCACCTTCGTCGGTGAAGAGCTGGCCAAGTCCGACCGCCCAGAACTGACCGCTGCCAAGATCGTCGTTTCCGGCGGCCGTGGCATGGGCAACGGTGACAACTTCAAGCACCTGTACAGCCTGGCTGACAAGCTCGGCGCAGCCGTCGGTGCCTCGCGCGCCGCAGTCGACGCAGGCTTTGTGCCAAACGACATGCAGGTCGGCCAGACCGGCAAAATCGTCGCACCGCAGCTGTACATCGCCGTCGGTATCTCCGGCGCGATTCAACACCTGGCCGGCATGAAAGACTCCAAAGTGATCGTTGCGATCAACAAGGACGAAGAAGCGCCGATCTTCCAGGTGGCCGACTACGGCCTGGTCGCTGACCTGTTCGAAGCGGTTCCGGAGCTGGAAAAGCTGGTCTGATCCGCCTGCTTCACTTATAAAGAAGCCCGGCCCTCGTACTGAGGGCCGGGTTTTTTTATGGCCTTTTCCGATGCAGTGCTTGTCGCGGTTCCTGTAGGAGCAGCCTTGTGCTGCGAAGAGGCAGTCACAGCCACAAAAATTTGTTGGTCATGCCGGCCCTTTCGCCGCACAAGGCTGCTCCTACAGGTGCGGCGTGTACCTGATGGGCCGGGCCAAGCAATACAAGGAGTGAGCAATGGTGCTGCGTAAAGCAGGCGGTGTACTGGCATGCATGGCGGCGATGCTGGCGCCCGTCGCGATGGCGGCAGGCAAGTGCGAACGTTTGGTCGCGACCGGCAGCCCCGATGCGCCCCCGTATTCCTGGCAGGACCCGAAAGACCCCAAGCACCTGATCGGCGCCAATGTCGACCTGTTGCAGCAGGTGGCCAGTGAGCTGGGTGTGAAGGTGGACGTGCTGAGTGCAGGGCGACGTGACCAGGCGCTGGAAGAAGTGCGCAGTGGGCGAATGGACCTGCTGCTCGATACGCCCCTGCAGGTCGGCCAGCTGACCGCACTGGACTACATCCACCCGCCGTTGCAGTTGAACGAATACCTGGTCTGGACGCGGCATGACGCCGAGCTGGCCTTCGAGGGCCCGGCAGACCTGGCCAAGTACCAGGGCAGTTTGTCTGAGCGCGCGCGTCTCACGCCGGCCTTTGAAGCGTTCGCCAAAGCCCATCTGAAGTTGCAGCCTGCGCAAAACCTGACCCAGGCATTCCAGAAACTGGTGCTGGGGCAGGTGGACTATGTGCTCGCCGGGCGCTACTCCGGCATGGCCATGACCCAGAGCCTGGGCATGAGCAACGACCTGATTGCCCGCGGCCTGCCAGTCGATCGCCCAGGGCTGTACCTGGCCGTGTCGCACAACTCGGCGTGCAATGACAGCTGGTTGCGTGGGCAACTGGCGAAAAAACTGACAGAATTGCCGATCTCCGGTGCGTCCGAGGCTGTGCTGCAACGAAATGTCGAGCGCTGGAAGGCGCAGATGCAGGTGCCGCTGGACGCCCCCAAACATTAGGAAGATTGCGTGAGAATCCAACCACTATTCCTTGCTCTGGCCATGCTCGGCCTGGCGGGTTGCGCCAACGACCCGGCGCCGAACGAGCAGCTGCGCATTTCTGAGCAGGCGCTGGAACAGGCCAAGGCCGTTGGCGCCACCGAGCAGGTCGAGGCGCTGAAGCTGGCCGAAGACAAGCTTGCCCGGGCCAAGACCAACATGCTTACCGAAGATTTTCGCGATGCGCGCATGCGTGCCGAGCAGGCCGAACTGGATGCACGCCTGGCCGAGGCCCAGGTGCTGAACCAGAAGAGTGAAGAGCAGCTGCAAGTGCTGCAATCGCGGGTTACGCGCCTGCGCAAACAGCTGGAGGTGCAGCCATGATGCGCCATACACCCATGACGGCGCTGGTGTTGCTGGCGTTGACGGCAGGCTTGCACGGGTGCGCCAGCCATCGCAGCGAGGCGGCGTTGGATGAAGCCAGTGCCACCTTCCAGAAGGTAAAAGACGACTCCGACGTGCTGCGCAGTGCGCCGCGCGATGTGATTCGTGCCGGTGAATCGCTGGCGCGGGCCGAGCGCCTGTCCAGTTATATCGGCACCGGTACCGATGTGCGCCACTACGCCTACCTGAGCCAGCGCTACAGCGAAATTGCCAGCGAACATGCCAAGCTTGCGCTGAACCAGGAGCGCCTGGCCAAGCTCGACCTGGAGCGCCAACGCCTGCAATTGGCGCTGCGTGAAGCGAAGCTCGTCAGCGTGCAGCAGCAAGGCAAGTGGGTCGAGTCGCAGATTGCCGCATTGGCTTCGGAGCAGACGGACCGTGGCCTGGTGATGACCTTGGGCGATGTGCTGTTCGATACCGGGCGTGCCGACCTTAAGAATTCGGCCAGTCGTACGGTGCTAAAACTGGTGCAGTTCCTCCAGCTCAACCCGCGCCGTGTGGTGCGCATCGAGGGTTACACCGACAGCACCGGCGCCCCGGAAGACAACCTGAAGCTCTCGCGTGATCGCGCGCAGGCGGTGGCTGACATGCTGGTGGACCTGGGCATCGACGAAAAGCGTCTGCAGGTTGAAGGCTATGGTGACCAGTACCCGATCGAAGCCAATGCTTCGGAGCGGGGCAGGGCGCAGAATCGCCGGGTAGAAATCGTCTTTTCTGACGACAAAGGCAAGCTCGCCCCCGCGCGTTGATCTCGCTGCCGGATGGTCCTTCTTGTAGGTGATTGAGCCTGGTCATTGTGGGAGCGGGCTTGCCCCGCGAAGGGGGCGATGCGATGCATGGCACCGGCTTCGCCGGTGTTCGCGGGGCAAGCCCGCTCCCACGGGTTAGCCCGCTCACCAGCCCAGCCCCCTTGGTTGTCTGCCAATTACCGGTGAGCGGGCCGGCTCGCTTGTCTGGATGCTGTCCTGGCATTGTATTGTTGGCTATTCTGCAATCTGTCCCAGTACACTTCGCAACTGTTACGGTATTCTCTACCGTCAGTGAGTCGCACAACAATAACGAGCCCGTCCGCGCGTCGAGATATCGCCATGACCAACCTGCTGCTATACCAGCGTATCGCCCAGCAACTGGCCGAGGACATCCGCCGGGGTGTCTACCAGCCGGGTGAGCGCGTGCCCTCCGTGCGCAAGATGAGCGCCCAGCTCAATGTCAGCCACGCCACGGTGCTGCAGGCCTATGCCAATCTTGAAGACCAAGGGCTGATCCGCGCGCGCCCGCAGTCGGGCTACTACGTTCACCAGACCCCCGCCCTGACCGCGCAAACACCGGATATCGCCCGGGTAGAGCGCCCTGGCCTGGTGACCCGGGCCAGCATCATTCAGCAGGTGTTGACCGAAGCGCGCCGCGACGGCGTGTTTCCGTTCGGTGCTGCGGTGCCTCATGTGGATTACCTGCCGGTGCGCGCCCTGCACCAGCAGATTGCCAAAGTGACCCGCTTCCATAGCCCACGTGCGTTCAGTTACATGTTCAGCCCAGGCTTCGAGCCGCTGCGCCGACAGATCGCCATCCGCATGCGCGATGCCGGTGTGCTGGTCGACCCGCGTGAAATCATCGTGACCCATGGCTGCGTCGATGCCTTGCAGATGTCGCTGCGCGTGCTGACCCGCCCGGGGGACTTGATCGCCGCCGAGTCGCCGACTTACTACGGTTTGCTGCAGTTGGCTGACCTGCTGGGCCTGAAAGTGATCGAAATTCCAAGCGACCCGTCCACCGGGATCAGCCTGGAAGCCTTGCAGTTGGCCGCCAACCAGTGGTCGATCAAGGCGTTGGTGCTGACGTCGCGCCTGAGCAACCCGCTGGGCGGCACCATCCCTGAGGAGCGGCAAAAACAGTTGCTGCGCCTGGCTTCGGACTTCGATATCCAGATCGTCGAAGACGACATCTATGGCGAATTGATGTTCGAACAAGGCAAGACCAAGGCGCTGAAGGCGTTCGACCGGCTGGACCGGGTGATCTATTGCTCGAGCTTTTCCAAGACCTTGTCGCCGGGGGTGCGGGTCGGCTGGATGGTGGCGGGGCGGTACCAGGACGAAATCCAGCGCCTGCAGACCTTCACCACCCATTCGGCCTGCAGCGTGACGCAGATGGGGGTGGCCGCTTACCTGGAAAACGGCGGCTATGACCGGCACCTGCGCTACATCCGCCAGGAGTACCGCAAGAACCTCAGTGCTTACCAGTTGGCGGTGCAACAGCACTTTCCTGAAGGCACGCAGATGACCCGGCCTACCGGCGGGTTCATTCTCTGGGTGAGCCTGCCGGGGCGGGTCAATACCCAGGACCTGCATGTGCGGGCGCTGGAGCAGGGCATCAGTATCGCGCCGGGGTTGATCTTCAGTAACACCGAGCAATTCAACCACTGCATCCGGCTTAACTGCGGCATCCCGTGGAACAAAGAGGCCGAGCGGGCGGTGATTACCCTGGGGCTTTTGGCCCAGCAATTGTGCAGAGAGACGACAGGTTCACTTTTGTAGGCTTGTCAGGCGCAGGCGGAACAGGGAGCATATGCATTTTCCAGCCTGACTGCCGATGTCCATGAAACTGTTGCGCTGTATCGCTCTGAGTTTTTGCCTGGTGCCGATCTGCTGTTTCAGCGGCGTCGCCCAGGCTGCGCAGCCTGCCGGCCAGGCGCAGGCTTCCCAAACCAAACCCGTGAAAAAGCCGGTGGCCAAGCCTGTGTCGAAACAGGCGGCTGGCAAAGCTGCCAAGCCTGCCAAAAAGCGTACGGCGCACAAGCCGGTCAGCAAGGCGGTGGCTACACCGTTGCCCAAGCCCGCGCTGGATCTGAGTTTGCCTGTCGACATGGTCAACGACCTTGAACCGAATGTGGGCAGTTCGCCCACGCGACGAAAACCTTTGCTGCCGGCCATGTTCACTGAAAAGCCGCAGAGCGATGAAAGCCCGTTCCAGCTCAATGGCCGCTTGATCAGCAACGAAATGCAACTTCAATTACGCAATGAAAGCCGCCGCGATGTGGAAGGGGCGGCCATCGAATTCGAATACCGCCAATAGCCAGGCAACTGACTGCTGGGTCACGGCATATTTCGTCGGGCCAGCAATTTCAAACGCATGTTTGAGCGGTTACTATCCGGTGACGTTCGTCCCGTTTTGCTCCAGGGAGACCTGATTTTGGTGAATAACCATGAACTGCCGTGAGGGTTGCGGTGCTTGCTGCATCGCCCCGTCCATCAGCTCTGCAATGCCGCGCATGCCCCAAGGCAAGCCGGCCGGCGAGCGCTGCCTGCACCTGACCGTCGACAACCTCTGCGACCTGTTCGGCAAGCCCGAGCGGCCGGCGGTGTGCGGTGGGTTCAAGGCAGACATCGAGGTGTGCGGCAGTGATCGCGATGAGGCAATCAGGATTCTCGGTTGGTGGGAGCAGATCACGGCGGCGTGACAGGCTGGATCTTCGACAATAAGGATAAAGATGATGAGATCGTTCAAGCGTATTGCACTGCTGTGTGGCATGGGTGCGTTGTTGGCGCCCGCTGCCTGGGCCGAGAACTGGCAGGTGGCCAAGGACGAGGAGGGGATCAAGGTTTCCACCAGTGAAGTGGCGGGCTCCAAGTACAAGGCCTACCGCGGCGTTACCGTGATCAAGGCGCCGCTGGCCAAGGTCGAGGCGCTGCAAGAGGACGTAGCCGGGGCGTGTGCCTGGATTCATGAGTGCAAGTCGCAGAAGCTGCTCAAGCACGAAGGTGACCAGAGCTGGACCTACACCCAGTTCAACACGCCATGGCCGGTCACCCCGCGGGACTCGGTGCTGCACATCACCACGGTCAAGGAGGCGGACGGTAGCCTGACGCGTAACCTGAAGGAAGAGCCGACCTATCTCCCGGAGGAGAAGGGGTTCGTGCGGGTGGCGAAAGTCGAGGGCTTCTGGAAGTTGGTGCCCAAGGGTGACACGACAGAAGTGACCTACCAGGTGCACACCGAGCCGGGCGGTAGTGTGCCGGCGATGGTGGCTAACAAGTTCGTGGTCGATGCGCCGTTCAATACCCTGAAAGGGTTGCGTGAGCGGGCTGAGAAAAACTGAAGTTCAGGCAGGCTTCGGCCTCTGTGGGAGCGGGCTTGCCCCGCGAATGGGGCGGCGCGGTGAATGGCACCGGCTTTGCCGGTGTTCGCGGGGCAAGCCCGCTCCCACAGTAATCGCGCAAACTTTCAAAATTTAGGCAAGACAATTGCTCCCGCGACGCCGCATCGGATCGAGCAAGATGGCAATAAAAAAGGCTGCCCGAGGGCAGCCTTTTTGCGTTCGGCTCGAGGAGCTTACTTGCGGTCGGTCAGGGCGACGATGTCGCGCTTCTGCTCGCCGGTGTACAGCTGGCGCGGGCGGCCAATCTTGTACGGGCTGGAGAGCATTTCTTTCCAGTGCGAGATCCAGCCGACGGTACGCGCCAGGGCGAAGATCACGGTGAACATGCTGGTCGGAATGCCGATCGCCTTGAGGATGATCCCCGAGTAGAAGTCGACGTTCGGGTACAGCGAGCGCTCGATGAAGTAAGGATCGGTGAGGGCGATCTCTTCCAGGCGCATGGCCAGTTCCAGCTGCGGGTCGTTCTTGATGCCCAGCTCACGCAGGACTTCGTCGCAGGTTTGCTTCATCACGGTGGCGCGTGGGTCGCGGTTTTTATAAACGCGGTGACCGAAGCCCATGAGCTTGAACGGATCGTTCTTGTCCTTGGCCTTGGCGATGAAGGTGTCGATGTTCGAGACATCGCCGATTTCATCGAGCATGGTCAGTACGGCTTCGTTCGCACCGCCGTGGGCAGGGCCCCACAGTGCGGCGATACCGGCGGCGATACAGGCGAACGGGTTGGCACCCGAGGAGCCTGCCAGGCGTACGGTGGAGGTGGAGGCGTTCTGCTCGTGGTCGGCGTGGAGGATGAAGATCCGGTCCATTGCCTTGGCCAGCACCGGGCTGATCGGTTTGATCTCGCACGGGGTGTTGAACATCATGTGCAGGAAGTTTTCCGCGTACGACAGGTCGTTGCGCGGGTACATCATCGGCTGACCCATGGAGTACTTGTAAACCATCGCGGCCAGGGTCGGCATCTTGGCGACCAGGCGCACCGCGGAAATTTCGCGGTGTTGCGGGTTATTGATGTCCAGGGAGTCGTGGTAGAACGCCGACAGGGCGCCGACCACACCGCACATCACCGCCATTGGGTGAGCGTCGCGGCGGAAACCGTTGAAGAAGGACTTCAGCTGCTCGTGAACCATGGTGTGGTTTTTCACGGTGCTGACGAACTGGGCCTTCTGCTCGGCATTCGGCAGTTCGCCGTTGAGCAGCAGGTAGCAGGTTTCGAGGTAGTCCGATTGTTCGGCGAGCTGTTCGATGGGGTAGCCGCGGTGCAGCAGAATACCCTTGTCGCCGTCGATGTAGGTGATCTTCGACTCGCACGAGGCAGTCGCCATGAAACCAGGGTCGAAGGTGAAGTGACCAGTGGCCCCCAACCCGCGGACGTCGATTACATCAGGACCAACGGTGCCGGTTAAAATGGGCAGCTCGACGGGGGCAGCGCCCTCGATGACCAACTGCGCTTTTTTGTCAGCCATGTGGCCTCCTATTAATGCTTGAAATCATCAGACAGACCCCCCACGCAGGGCCCGCACCACTATAGAGGGATAAATTCAGATGTCAATTTGCCTAAAGGCTGGTTGAAACGGGGCCTGAGGCCTGATTTTTCTCGAAATTGTCGCCCATTTACGCCTTTTGCTCGCTAAAGGCAATGCGCTATTTGGGCTACCCCATCACGTTGTCATAAGCAGCCTAACTGTCTATACTCGGCACCCGACCGCCAGGGGCTTGCAAGCCCGAACTGCTGGGGGTCGCCGTTCCCTGGGTGGTGGGTACCTGACCAGTACACTTACCAACAACTTTGCCCTGTTCGCTAGGGGCTCTTCAGTGTGAAAAAAGCCGTGAAAAGCCAACGACCTGTAAACCTAGACCTAAGGACCATCAAGCTCCCGATCACCGCGTACACGTCCATTCTGCACCGTATCTCCGGCGTCATCCTGTTCCTCGGCCTGGCCATCATGCTTTATGCATTGGGCAAGTCCCTGGGTTCCGAGGAAGGCTTCGGTGAGGTGAAGGCGTGTCTGACCAGTCCGCTGGCCAAACTGGTGACCTGGGCCCTGCTGTCCGCCCTGCTGTATCACCTGGTGGCAGGTGTTCGCCACCTGATCATGGACATGGGCATCGGTGAGACGCTGGAAGGCGGCAAACTGGGCTCGAAAATCGTGATTGTCATCTCCGTGGTGGTGATCGTTCTGGTGGGAGTTTGGGTATGGTAACCAATGTCACGAACCTGTCGCGTTCGGGCCTCTATGACTGGATGGCACAGCGCGTCTCTGCGGTCGTTCTCGCGGCTTACTTCCTCTTCCTGATCGGTTACGTCGTAGCCCACCCAGGTATCGACTATGCCCAGTGGCACGGTCTGTTCTCCAACAACGCGATGCGGATCTTCAGTCTGCTGGCCCTCGTTGCCCTGGGCGCTCACGCCTGGGTCGGCATGTGGACCATTGCCACCGACTACCTGACGCCAATGGCGTTCGGCAAGTCGGCAACTGCGATTCGTTTCCTGTTCCAGGCGGTATGCGGCGTTGCGATGTTCGCTTACTTCGTCTGGGGTGTGCAGATTCTCTGGGGTATCTGATCCATGGCTAGCATTCCAACTATTTCCTTCGACGCCATCATTATTGGTGGCGGCGGCGCCGGCATGCGCGCAGCGCTGCAGCTGGCTCAAGGTGGTCACAAGACTGCCGTAGTGACCAAGGTCTTCCCGACCCGTTCGCACACTGTATCCGCCCAGGGCGGCATCACCTGCGCCATCGCTTCGGCCGACCCGAACGATGACTGGCGCTGGCACATGTACGATACCGTCAAAGGTTCCGACTACATTGGTGACCAGGACGCTATCGAATACATGTGTCAGGAAGGCCCGGCTGCGGTCTTCGAGCTGGACCACATGGGCCTGCCGTTCTCGCGTACCGAAACCGGCCGTATCTACCAGCGTCCGTTCGGTGGCCAGTCCAAGGACTTCGGCAAGGGTGGCCAGGCTGCTCGTACCTGCGCCGCTTCCGACCGTACTGGTCACGCGCTGCTGCACACCCTGTACCAGGGCAACCTGAAAGCCGGCACCACCTTCCTCAACGAGTACTACGCCGTTGACCTGGTGAAGAACCAGGACGGTGCGTTCGTTGGTGTGATCGCCATCTGCATCGAAACCGGCGAAACCCTGTACATCAAGTCCAAGGCCACCGTTCTGGCTACTGGCGGTGCGGGCCGTATCTACGCCTCGACCACCAACGCCCTGATCAACACCGGTGACGGTGTCGGCATGGCCCTGCGTGCCGGTGTACCGGTGCAGGACATCGAAATGTGGCAGTTCCACCCAACCGGCATCGCCGGCGCCGGTGTACTGGTCACCGAGGGTTGCCGCGGTGAGGGTGGCTACCTGATCAACGCCCACGGCGAGCGCTTCATGGAGCGTTACGCGCCGAACGCGAAAGACCTGGCCGGCCGCGACGTCGTTGCCCGTTCCATGGTCAAAGAAATCATCGCCGGCAACGGCGTGGGCCCGAACAAGGACCACGTACTGCTGAAGCTGGACCACCTGGGCGAGGAAGTGCTGCACAGCCGCCTGCCAGGTATCTGCGAACTGTCCAAGACCTTCGCCCACGTCGACCCAGTGGTCGCGCCGGTGCCGGTCGTGCCGACCTGCCACTACATGATGGGTGGTGTTGCCACCAACATTCATGGCCAGGCCATCACCATGGACGCCGAAGGCAAGGACCACATCATTCCGGGCCTGTTCGCCGTAGGTGAAGTGGCATGCGTATCGGTCCACGGCGCCAACCGCCTGGGCGGTAACTCGCTGCTCGACCTGGTCGTGTTCGGCCGTGCTGCAGGCCTGCACCTGGAAAAGGCGCTGACCGAAGGCGTCGAGTACCGCGATGCCAGCGACACCGACGTCGATGTTGCCCTGAACCGCCTGAACAAGCTCAACGAGCGTACCACTGGCGAAGACGTGGCAAGCCTGAAGCGCGAGCTGCAAAGCTGCATGCAGAACTACTTCGGTGTATTCCGTACTGGCGAATACATGCAGAAGGGTATCGAGCAGCTGGCTGGCCTGCGTGACCGCATCGCCAACGTGAAGATCAACGACAAGTCCCAGGCCTTCAACACCGCGCGTATCGAAGCGCTGGAGCTGCAGAACCTGCTGGAAGTTGCCGAAGCTACTGCCATTGCGGCCGAAGCCCGTAAAGAGTCGCGCGGTGCTCACGCCCGTGAAGACTTCGAAGACCGTGACGACGAAAACTGGCTGTGCCACACCCTGTACTACCCGGGTGAGAAGCGCGTTGCCAAGCGCGGCGTCAACTTTGCGCCGAAGACCGTGCCGGCCTTCGAGCCTAAAATCCGGACTTACTAAGGGTGGCTGCTATGTTGAAAGTCGAAGTTTATCGTTACAACCCCGACACCGACTCGGCGCCCAAGATGGAGTCGTTCGACGTCGATACCGGCGGCAAGGACCTGATGGTCCTGGACGTACTGGCACTGATCAAGGAAAAGGACGAGGGTTTCTCGTACCGTCGCTCCTGCCGTGAAGGCGTGTGCGGTTCCGATGGCATGAACATGAACGGCAAGAACGGCCTGGCCTGCATCACCCCGCTGTCGGGCGTGGTCAAGGGCAACAAGCTGGTACTGCGCCCGCTGCCGGGCCTGCCGGTCATTCGTGACCTGGTCGTCGACATGAGCATCTTCTACAAGCAGTACGAGAAGGTGAAGCCATTCCTGCAGAACGACACCCCGGCTCCGGCCATCGAGCGTCTGCAGTCGCCAGAAGAGCGTGACAAGCTGGACGGTCTGTACGAGTGCATCCTGTGCGCTTGCTGCTCGACTTCTTGCCCGTCGTTCTGGTGGAACCCAGACAAGTTCCTGGGCCCCGCTGCCTTGCTGCAGGCCTATCGCTTCCTGGCCGACAGCCGTGACACCAAGACCCAGGAGCGCCTGGCGTCCCTGGATGACCCGTTCAGCGTCTTCCGCTGCCGTGGGATCATGAACTGCGTAAACGTTTGCCCTAAGGGTCTGAACCCAACCAAGGCAATCGGTCACGTACGTAACATGCTGCTGCAAAGCGGTACCTGATTCAAAGCGTTGTACCTGCAGTAAGCCGAGGTGCGGGTGGTGAGCCCGCACTGAGGTAAAACTCGAGCAAGGGCCCACAAAGCCCGCGCTCATTACCTATGAAGATATGAGACCAGCAGGGGCTTTCCGGGCTGGTACCCGGAAAATCAGCAAGATCCAAGTGGCGTGGTTCAGTCGCTGTGTTCGGACTTTTCCAGGTTTGCTGTGGCTCTCGCCGATCGTCCCCTAACCGAGGGTGACCAAGCATGCAAGAAAGCGTGATGCAGCGCATGTGGGAAAGCGCCCACCTTTCAGGTGGTAACGCTGCATATGTGGAAGAGCTCTACGAGCTTTACCTGCACGACCCTAACGCTGTGCCAGAAGAGTGGCGCACTTACTTCCAGAAGTTGCCAGCCGACGGCAGCACCGCTACCGATGTATCGCACTCGACAATCCGCGACCATTTCGTACTGCTGGCAAAGAACCAGCGCCGCGCCCAACCGGTATCCGCCGGGAGCGTGAGCAGTGAACACGAGAAGAAGCAGGTTGAAGTTCTGCGACTGATCCAGGCCTATCGTATGCGCGGCCATCAGGCTGCCAAGCTCGACCCGTTGGGGTTGTGGCAGCGCCCTGCGCCCGTAGACCTGTCGATCAATCACTACGGCTTGACCAATGCCGATCTTGATACGACCTTCCGTGCCGGCGACCTGTTCATCGGCAAAGAGGAAGCGAGCCTACGCGAGATCTCCGAGGCGCTCCAGAAGACATATTGTCGCACCATTGGCGCCGAGTTCACCCATATCGTCGATTCCGAGCAGCGCAGCTGGTTCCAGCAGCGCCTTGAAAGCGTGCGCGGCCGTCCGGAATTTTCCGCTGACGTGCAGGCTCACCTGCTCGAGCGCGTCACGGCCGGTGAGGGCCTTGAGAAGTACCTGGGCACCAAATACCCAGGCACCAAGCGTTTCGGCCTGGAAGGCGGCGAAAGCCTGATTCCGATGCTGGACGAGATGATCCAGCGCTCCGGCTCCTACGGTACCAAGGAAGTCGTGATCGGCATGGCCCACCGTGGCCGTCTGAACGTGCTGGTCAACACCTTCGGCAAGAACCCGCGCGAGCTGTTCGACGAGTTCGAAGGCAAGAAGATGAACGAGTTGGGCTCCGGTGACGTGAAATATCACCAGGGCTTCTCCTCCAACGTGATGACCACCGGTGGCGAAGTTCACCTGGCCATGGCGTTCAACCCGTCCCACCTGGAGATCGTTTCGCCAGTGGTCGAGGGTTCGGTGCGCGCCCGTCAGGACCGCCGCAACGACACCGTTGGCGACAAGGTGCTGCCGATCTCGATCCACGGCGATGCTGCGTTCGCAGGCCAGGGCGTGGTGATGGAAACCTTCCAGATGTCGCAGACCCGCGGTTTCAAGACCGGCGGTACCGTGCACATCGTAATCAACAACCAGGTTGGTTTCACCATCAGCAACCCGCTGGACTCGCGTTCCACCGAGTACGCCACCGACGTTGCCAAGATGATTCAGGCGCCGATCCTGCACGTCAACGGTGATGACCCGGAAGCCGTGCTGTTCGTGACCCAGCTGGCCATCGATTACCGCATGCAGTTCAAGCGTGACGTGGTCATCGACCTGGTTTGCTACCGCCGCCGCGGCCACAACGAGGCCGACGAGCCGAACGGTACCCAGCCGCTGATGTATCAGCAGATCAGCAAGCAGCGCACCACCCGTGAGCTGTATGCCGAAGCGCTGATCCAGGCCGGTCGCATCGATGCCGAGCGTGCTCAGGCCAAGATCGACGAGTACCGCAACGCCCTGGACAACGGCCTGCACGTGGTCAAGAGCCTGGTCAAGGAGCCGAACCGCGAGCTGTTCGTCGACTGGCGTCCGTACCTGGGCCATGCCTGGACCGCGCGTCACGACACCCGCTTCGACCTCAAGACCCTGCAAGACCTGTCGGCCAAGCTGCTCGAGCTGCCAGAAGGTTTCGTGGTTCAGCGTCAGGTGTCGAAGATCTACGAAGATCGCCAGAAGATGCAGGCCGGTGGCTTGCCGATCAACTGGGGTTATGCAGAGACCATGGCGTACGCCACCCTGCAGTTCGAAGGTCACCCGATCCGCATGACCGGCCAGGACATCGGCCGTGGCACCTTCTCGCACCGCCACGCGGTGTTGCACAACCAGAAGGACGCCAGCACCTACGTGCCGCTGCAGAACCTGTTCCCAGGCCAGCCGCGCTTCGACCTGTACGACTCCTTCCTGTCGGAAGAAGCGGTACTGGCGTTCGAATACGGCTACTCGACCACCACGCCGAACGCGCTGGTGATCTGGGAAGCCCAGTTCGGCGACTTCGCCAACGGCGCGCAAGTGGTGATTGACCAGTTCATCACCAGCGGCGAGCACAAGTGGGGCCGTCTGTGCGGTCTGACCATGCTGCTGCCGCACGGCTATGAAGGGCAGGGCCCGGAGCACTCCTCCGCGCGTCTGGAGCGTTACCTGCAGCTGTGCGCCGAGCACAACATTCAGGTCTGCGTACCGACCACCCCGGCTCAGATCTACCACCTGCTGCGTCGCCAGGTCATCCGTCCGCTGCGCAAGCCGCTGATCGTCCTGACGCCGAAGTCGCTGCTGCGCCACAAGTTGGCCGTGTCGACCTTGGAAGACCTGGCAGAAGGCTCGTTCCAGACCGTGATCCCGGAAATCGACACCCAGGATCCAGCCAAGGTCGAGCGCCTGGTGCTGTGTGGCGGCAAGGTCTACTACGACCTGCTGGAAAAACGCCGTGCCGAAGGCCGCGAAGACATCGCCATCGTGCGTATCGAGCAGCTGTACCCGTTCCCGGAAGACGACCTGGTCGAAATCCTGGCGCCGTACACCAACCTCAAGCATGCAGTCTGGTGTCAGGAAGAGCCGATGAACCAGGGCGCCTGGTACAGCAGCCAGCACCACATGCGCCGTATCCTGGGCCGCCACAACAAGGCACTGGTCCTGGAATACGCCGGCCGCGACGCCTCTGCCGCGCCAGCCTGTGGTTACGCTTCGAAGCACGCCGAACAGCAGGAAAAACTGCTGCAAGACGCCTTCACTGTTTAACGCCTTCGCGCACCTGAAACCGAATTTAAGGAAACACTGATAATGGCTATCGAGATCAAAGCCCCAACCTTCCCGGAATCGGTCGCCGACGGCACCGTTGCCACCTGGCACAAGAAGCCGGGCGACGCCGTCAAGCGTGACGAGCTGATCGTCGACATCGAGACTGACAAAGTCGTCCTGGAAGTCCTGGCCACCGCCGATGGCGTGCTGGGTGACATCGTCAAGGGCGAGGGCGACACCGTCCTGTCCGACGAGCTGCTGGGTTCGATCGTTGAAGGTGGCGCTGCCGCTGCGCCTGCTGCTGCTCCGGCCGCTGCTGCCCCGGCTGCCGCTGCCGCCGATGCTGGCGAAGACGACCCGGTTGCCGCGCCTGCCGCACGCAAGCTGGCTGAAGAGAACGGCATCGACCTGGCTACCGTTGCCGGCACCGGCAAAGGCGGTCGCGTCACCAAGGAAGACGTTGTCGCTGCAGTCGCCAACAAGAAGTCTGCACCTGCTGCTGCGCCGGCTGCCAAGCCTGCCGCTGCCGCTGCTGCCCCGGTTGTGACCGCCGCTGGCGATCGTACCGAGAAGCGCGTGCCGATGACCCGTCTGCGAGCCAAGATCGCCGAGCGTCTAGTTGAAGCCCAGTCCAACATGGCGATGCTGACCACCTTCAACGAAGTCGACATGACCGAAGTCATGGCCCTGCGTTCGAAGTACAAGGACCTGTTCGAGAAGACCCACAACGGCGTACGCCTGGGCTTCATGTCGTTCTTCGTCAAGGCTGCCACCGAAGCCCTGAAGCGCTTCCCGGCTGTGAACGCCTCGATCGACGGCAACGACATCGTCTACCACGGTTTCGCCGACGTCGGCGTTGCCGTCTCCAGCGACCGTGGCCTGGTAGTACCGGTGCTGCGTAACGCCGAGTCGATGAGCCTGGCTGAAATCGAGAACGGCATCGCCACCTTCGGCAAGAAGGCCCGTGATGGCAAACTGTCGATCGAAGAAATGACCGGCGGCACCTTCACCATCACCAACGGTGGTACCTTCGGTTCGATGATGTCGACCCCGATCGTCAACCCGCCGCAGGCTGCCATTCTCGGCATGCACAACATCATCCAGCGCCCGATGGCCATCAATGGTCAAGTGGTCATCCGCCCAATGATGTACCTGGCGCTGTCGTACGATCACCGCCTGATCGACGGCAAGGAAGCGGTAACCTTCCTGGTCACCATCAAGAACCTGCTGGAAGATCCGTCTCGCCTGCTGCTGGACATCTAACCCTCTGGCTGCGTACCGTTCGGCCCCTGGCTTCGAAAGAGGCGGGGCCGCGCGGTTCGCGGCTTGTAGCTTGTAGCTGATAAGGAATCTTTTATGACCCAGAAATTCGACGTAGTGGTGATTGGTGCAGGTCCTGGCGGCTATGTGGCTGCCATCAAGGCTGCCCAACTTGGTCTGAAGACTGCCTGTATCGAGAAATACACCGACGCCGAGGGCAAACTGGCCCTGGGTGGCACCTGCCTGAACGTAGGTTGCATCCCGTCCAAGGCGCTGCTGGACAGCTCCTGGAAATACAAGGAAGCCAAAGAGAGCTTCAACGTCCACGGTATCTCCACTGGCGAAGTGAAGATGGACGTCGCCGCGATGGTTGGCCGCAAGGCTGGCATCGTCAAGAACCTGACCGGTGGCGTTGCTACCCTGTTCAAGGCTAACGGCGTAACTTCGATCCAGGGCCACGGCAAACTGCTGGCCGGCAAGAAAGTCGAAGTCACCAAAGCTGACGGCACCACCGAAATCATCGAAGCCGACAACGTGATCCTGGCCTCCGGCTCGCGTCCGATCGACATTCCGCCGGCTCCGGTCGACCAGAACGTCATCGTCGACTCCACCGGCGCCCTGGAATTCCAGTCGGTTCCAAAGCGTCTGGGTGTGATCGGTGCTGGCGTGATCGGCCTGGAGCTGGGCTCTGTATGGGCTCGCCTGGGCGCTGAAGTCACCGTCCTGGAAGCCCTGGACACCTTCCTGATGGCTGCCGACACCGCCGTGTCGAAAGAAGCCCAGAAGACCCTGACCAAGCAAGGCCTGGACATCAAGCTGGGCGCTCGCGTCACCGGCTCGAAAGTCAACGGCAACGAAGTCGAAGTGACTTACACCAATGCCGAAGGCGAACAGAAGATCACCTTCGACAAGCTGATCGTTGCGGTCGGCCGTCGTCCAGTGACCACTGATCTGCTGGCTTCCGACAGCGGCGTCACCATCGACGAACGTGGCTACATCTTCGTCGACGATCACTGCGCTACCAGCGTGCCGGGCGTGTTCGCCATCGGTGACGTGGTACGTGGCATGATGCTGGCGCACAAGGCCTCGGAAGAGGGCATCATGGTTGTCGAGCGCATCAAAGGCCACAAGGCCCAGATGAACTACGACCTGATCCCATCGGTGATCTACACCCACCCGGAAATCGCGTGGGTCGGCAAGACCGAACAATCCTTGAAGGCCGAGGGTGTTGAGGTTAACGTAGGCACCTTCCCGTTCGCGGCCAGCGGCCGTGCGATGGCAGCCAACGACACCGGTGGTTTCGTCAAGGTTATCGCTGACGCCAAGACCGACCGCGTACTGGGTGTGCACGTGATTGGCCCATCGGCTGCCGAACTGGTACAGCAGGGCGCAATCGCAATGGAATTCGGCACCAGTGCCGAGGATCTGGGCATGATGGTCTTCAGCCATCCAACCCTGTCCGAAGCGTTGCATGAAGCAGCGCTGGCAGTGAATGGCGGCGCCATTCACGTGGCCAACCGTAAGAAGCGTTAATTATAAGAAACCACGGCGGGCTGCCCGTCGTGAGTCTTGCGTGCATGACTCACCGCGGAAAGTCCGCCGGATCGGACTACACGGGATAACCCGGGGTTAACGGTCACAGGTGGTGCGGCGCCAGCAATGGCGCAGCGCCGAAGCGCAGTACCTAACGAAGACGGTAAAAAGCATGAATCTTCACGAGTATCAGGGTAAGCAGCTGTTCGCTGAATACGGCCTGCCAGTTTCCAAGGGTTTCGCTGTCGATACCCCTGAAGCTGCAGCAGAAGCTTGCGACAAGATCGGCGGTTCCGAGTGGGTTGTTAAAGCCCAGGTTCACGCAGGTGGTCGCGGTAAAGCGGGCGGCGTCAAGCTGGTTCGCAGCAAGGAAGACGCCAAGGCGTTCGCTGCGCAATGGTTGGGCAAGCGCCTGGTAACCTACCAGACCGACGCCAACGGTCAGCCAGTGACCAAGATCCTGGTCGAATCCTGCACTGACATCGCCAAAGAGCTGTACCTGGGCGCTGTAGTCGATCGCTCGAGCCGCCGCATCGTGTTCATGGCCTCCACCGAAGGTGGCGTGGACATCGAGAAAGTCGCTCACGAAACTCCTGAGAAGATCATCAAGGCTACTATCGATCCGCTGGTCGGCGCTCAGCCGTTCCAGGGTCGTGAACTGGCATTCCAGCTGGGTCTGGAAGGCAAGCAAGTTGCACAGTTCGCCAAGATTTTCGTAGGCCTGGCCAAGCTGTTCAAAGAACACGACCTGGCCCTGCTGGAAGTCAACCCGCTGGTCATCAAGGCCGACGGCGACCTGCACTGCCTGGATGCGAAGATCAACATCGACGCAAACGCCATGTACCGTCAGCCTAAGCTGAAAACCTTCCACGACCCGTCGCAGGACGATCCTCGTGAAGCCCACGCTGCCAGCTTCGAGCTGAACTACGTGGCCCTGGAAGGCAACATCGGCTGCATGGTCAACGGTGCCGGCCTGGCCATGGGTACCATGGACATCGTCAACCTGCACGGCGGCAAGCCAGCCAACTTCCTCGACGTAGGTGGTGGTGCTACCAAAGAGCGCGTTACCGAAGCCTTCAAGATCATTCTGTCCGACAGCAATGTCGCGGCCGTTCTGGTCAACATCTTCGGCGGCATCGTTCGCTGCGACATGATTGCCGAAGGCATCATCGGTGCAGTGAAAGAAGTCGGCGTTAAAGTTCCGGTCGTCGTTCGCCTCGAAGGCAACAACGCCGAACTGGGCGCTAAAGTACTGGCAGAAAGCGGTTTGAACATCATTGCGGCAACCAGCCTGACCGACGCTGCTCAACAAGTTGTCAAAGCTGCGGAGGGCAAGTAATGAGCGTCCTGATCAATAAAGACACCAAAGTCATCTGCCAGGGCTTCACCGGCTCGCAGGGTACTTTCCACTCCGAACAAGCCATCGCCTACGGCACCAAGATGGTCGGCGGCGTTACCCCAGGCAAGGGTGGCACCACCCACCTGGGCCTGCCGGTGTTCAACACCGTCAAGGAAGCTGTGGAAGCGACTGGCGCTGATGCTTCGGTCATCTACGTTCCGGCTCCGTTCTGCAAAGACTCGATCCTGGAAGCGGCCTTCGGCGGCATCAAGCTGATCGTCTGCATCACCGAAGGCATTCCTACCCTGGACATGCTGGATGCCAAGGTCAAGTGCGACGAGCTGGGCGTTACCCTGATCGGCCCTAACTGCCCAGGCGTCATCACCCCAGGCGAGTGCAAGATCGGCATCATGCCAGGTCACATTCACTTGCCAGGCAAGGTCGGTATCGTTTCGCGTTCCGGCACCCTGACCTATGAAGCCGTTAAGCAGACCACCGACGCCGGTTTCGGCCAGTCGACCTGCGTCGGCATCGGCGGTGACCCGATCCCAGGCTCCAACTTCATCGACATCCTGAAGCTGTTCCAGGAAGACCCGAAGACCGAAGCGATCGTCATGATCGGTGAGATCGGCGGTTCGGCTGAAGAAGAAGCCGCGGCCTACATCAAGGCCCACGTCACCAAGCCTGTCGTTTCCTACATCGCGGGTGTTACCGCACCTGCGGGCAAGCGCATGGGCCACGCTGGCGCCATCATCTCTGGCGGCAAAGGCACTGCGGACGAGAAGTTCGCTGCGCTGCAGGACGCAGGTGTTAAAACCGTGCGTTCGCTGGCCGACATCGGCAAGGCCCTGGCCGAGCTGACTGGCTGGGAAGCCAAGAAGTAATACGCTTCACCCCCCACGCGCACAGAGGCCACCTTCGGGTGGCCTTTGTCGTTGTTGGGGGTATGTTTGCCTGTGTCGGCCTCTTCGCGGGGCAAGCCCGCTCCCACAAGGCCGATGCTACCTTAGCTCTGTGGGAGCGGGCTTGCCCCGCGAAGAGGCCGACACAGGCAACAAAGAATGTTCGATAGCTATGATCGGGATTTTCATACAGACACTTTCCGCCCCGCAGCGATAATTACCCCGTCCCCGGTCGCACAGACGACAAACACATACGCACATCGGACAAGCAGCACTGTGCCAGTGCGTTTAACGGTTAAAACGGTTAATCTACGCGTTCACTCTGTGCCCGTCCCCCAAAAGGGAACGACACGCTAAACGGGTCTGGCTCACCAAGCCGGGCAGCATTTCCCTCATCCATAGGGAAATCCCCTCTCGAATCCCGATTTCAGCAGTGTGGTACTACCTTAAATGAAAGTTCTAAAAGGCCAGGATATCCTGGCGCTTGGCTTTATGACGTTTGCGCTTTTCGTGGGCGCCGGCAATATCATCTTCCCGCCTATCGTCGGTCTGCAGTCTGGCCCGCACGTGTGGATGGCGGCCCTTGGCTTCCTGGTGACCGCCGTGGGCCTGCCCGTCATCACCGTGGTCGCGCTGGCCAAGGTCGGTGGCGGCATGGATGCCCTGAGCAGCCCGATCGGCAAGTTCTTCGGTGGCCTGCTGGCCGCCGTGTGCTACCTGTCGGTTGGCCCGCTGTTCGCGACGCCGCGTACCGCGACCGTGTCGTTCGAGGTCGGTGTGGCGCCGTTGACCGGTGAAAGCCCGTTGGCGTTGTTCATCTACAGCCTGGTGTATTTCATTGTGGTGCTGGCGGTGTCCATGTATCCGGGCAAACTGCTCGATACCGTGGGGCGTTTCCTTGCACCGCTGAAGATCATCGCCTTGGCCGTGCTGGGCATCGCCGCGTTCGCGCTGCCTGCCGGTACCATTGGTGAAGCGCAACCGGCCTATGCCGCCGCGGCGTTTTCCAAGGGCTTCTCCGATGGTTACCTGACCATGGATACCCTGGGCGCGCTGGTGTTCGGTATCGTCATCGTCAATGCCATCCGCTCGCGCGGTGTCGAATCGCCGAAGCTGATCACCCGCTATGCCATCATCGCCGGCCTGATCGCGGGTGTGGGCCTGGCACTGGTGTACATCAGCCTGTTCCGCCTGGGTGCTGGCAGCCACGAAATCGCGGCTGATGCTACCAACGGTGCAGCCGTACTGCATGCCTACGTGCAGCACACCTTCGGTTCGCTGGGCAGCGGCTTCCTGGCCGTGCTGATCGCCCTGGCGTGCCTGGTGACCGCGGTTGGCCTGACCTGCGCGTGCGCCGAGTACTTCAGCCAGATTCTGCCGCTGTCGTACCGCGCACTGGTGGTGATCCTGGCGGGCTTCTCGCTGCTGATTTCCAACTTGGGCCTGACCAAGCTGATCATGTTCTCGATTCCGGTGCTTACGGCGATCTACCCGCCGTGCATCGTGGTGGTGGGCCTGAGCTTCGTGAAGGACCTGTGGAACTCGCCAACGCGCATTCTTGCGCCGGTCATGCTGGTGTCGCTGGTGTTCGGTATTGTCGACGCGATCAAAGGCAGCAGCCTGGCGCATGTCCTGCCGGACGCCGCTGCACACCTGCCGCTGAGCGATCAAGGCCTGGCCTGGCTGGTGCCGTCGGTGGTGACTCTGGCCGCTGCCGTGGTCTGCGACCGCATGCTGGGCAAGCCGCGCGAAGCGCTGGCTTGATAGGTTGAAACCTGAGGGCGGCACCGGCCACAAGCCGTAGGGTGCCTGCCAGCGGTTCTCACCTGAAAACCCCGCGTCCGAAAGGGCGCGGGGTTTTTGTTTGTGTGCACCGGCGATGGGCTGGGCAGGCAAAAACAATTTGTGACAGCGGTGTGTCTTTCCGGGCTTGCGGGCGTCGAAATGCGGTCTCTACTCTTGTGCACCTGGCTTTCGGGAAACCTGCATGAACTTCATTCAAAGCAATCTCAACAACCTGCTGGCAATCGCCTGGTTTGTCGCCTGCTGGGGCGGCTATACCCGCTATGCCATCTGGAAAGGCCGCGACACCGCCTGCCTGGCCAGCGTGCTGCACTTGTACCGTGAAGACTGGATGCGCCGCATGTTGCTGCGCGACAACCGCATCGCTGACGCCAGCGTGATCGGTAACCTGGAGCGCAATGCCTCGTTTTTTGCCTCCAGCACGCTGATCATTCTTGCTGGCATTCTGACTGTGCTCGGCGCTTCGGACCGGGCGCTGTCGCTGTTGGCTGACCTGCCCTTGGTGCAGCAGGCGTCCCAGGGCATGTCGGAAATCAAACTGCTGTGCCTGGCGACCGTGTTCGTCTATGCCTTTTTCACCTTCAGCTGGTGCATGCGCCAGTACAACTTTGCAGCCGTGCTGGTCGGTTCGGCGCCGATGATTGGTGAGCGCCTGGTCAATGAACTGGAGCGCAAGGCATTTGCCTCACGGGCGGCGAGGGTGCTGTCGCTGGCGGCCAACCAGTTCAACTTCGGGTTGCGTGCTTATTACTTTGGCATGGCCATGTTGAGCTGGTTTATCAGCCCGTGGTTATTTATGGGCATGAGTGTCGGCGTAGTGCTGATTCTGTACCGCCGCGAATTCCATTCCGATGTGCTGGATGTGATGGTGTACACGCCCACGGAAAGTGCGCCGATTGACGCCGCTAAAGAAAGTTCCGTTTCCGGCGCCTGAAACGTTTAATCTTTAAACTGCAGGTACAAAAAAACCCGACATTGTCGGGTTTTTTTGTACGCGCCGATTACTGCTTGGCAGGTTCGGCCGGAGTAGCAGGTGCTGCTTCCGTCGACGGAGCGGCTTCTTCAGCTGCCTTCTGCTGCGCTTCGGCCTGATCTTTGGCGGCTTCGGCGTTTTCCTTGGCGGCTTCGTTCATCTTATCCTGAGCCTCGCCCATCTTTTCCTGGGCTTGCTCAGCGTGTTGCTGTGCGTCCTGGGCTTTATCTTCGCTCGCTTTATCGCAAGCGGCCAGGCCCATGGTAGCAGCCAGCATGAGAGCAAAAGCAAAAGGTTTACGCATGGGGGTGTATCTCCTTGGTGGAATAAGTGACTTGTTCCTTCGAGTGCAACTACGAGGAAGAAGTTCCGCGAAGGTTACAGATATATAACCCCCCGTTCTATATAGACTTTTTAACGTTTTTATGCCGTTGCATCAGCGGCCCTGGAACTTGCGATGAGCGATTCAAGCTTGATAGCCATGGCTGAACGTTTTCTGTCGGCCTTGAAGCATTGTCAGTTGTTGCACATGCGTGTGGCACATGCCGACGCCGACGGCATGACGTTGATCCTGCCGTGGTCACCTGCGATCGTCGGCAACCCGCAAACCGGCGCGGTGCACGGCGGGGCGTTGACCACGTTGCTGGACACCACCTGCGGCATGGCCACCCTGTGTGCACTGCCACGATTCGAGGTGTGCCCGACCCTGGACCTGCGCATCGACTACATGCACGCGGCCGAAGCCGGCAAGGACATCTTTGGCCACGCCCAGTGTTATCGGGTTACCCGGGATGTGATCTTCACACGCGGCAGTGCCTACCAGGACGACCCCGACCGGCCGATCTGCCAGGTGGTAGGCACGTTCATGCGCCTGGGGCCGCAAGTCAAGGGCGGCCTCGGCTTTGGCAACCGGCTCAAGGAAGGTGACGCATGATCCCGCGCGAAATCCGTCAACAGCTCAATGCGGCCCATGCGGTCGGTGACTACCGGCCCCTGCTGGCGTTGATTCCCTATGCCGGCTTGATCGGCATCGAATGCGAGCGCGAGGGCGAGGACCTGTTGTTTCGACTGCCCGCCAGTGCGGACAACATTGGTAACCCTTTACTGCCCGCGATCCACGGCGGGGTGATCGCAGGCTTCATGGAGCTTTCTGCAGCGCTGTACCTGCTGATCTTCAGCGAGAGTGCGAGCATTCCGAAGGTCATCGACTTCTCCATCGACTACCTGCGCGCCGGTCATTTTCGCGACACGTATGCCCAGTGCCAGCTGTGGCGTCAGGGGCGGCGGGTGACTAATGTCGCCATCACCGCCTGGCAGGGTGATCGGCAGTCGCCAATCGCCACTGCGCGGGCGCATTTCAAGATCGAACCGGAAAAGCCCTTGAAATCGTCTGGGCAGCCCCCATCTGCATGACATCCGCCATCAACGCAGGCCGAACCGGCTGCCAGGCGCCCACTGTCATCTGATCGGAGTTTTGAAGACCATGAGTGTGGAAACACAAAAGGAAACCCTGGGCTTCCAGACCGAGGTAAAGCAGCTGCTGCACCTCATGATTCACTCGCTGTATTCCAACAAGGAAATCTTCCTGCGTGAGCTGGTTTCCAACGCCTCCGACGCCGCTGACAAGCTGCGTTTCGAGGCCCTGGCCAAGCCGGACCTGCTCGAAGGCGGCGCGGATCTGCGCATTCGGCTGAGCTTCGACAAGGACGCCGGTACGATCACGCTCGACGACAACGGCATCGGCATGAGCCGCGAAGACGTCATCACCCACCTGGGTACCATCGCCAAGTCCGGCACCGCCGACTTCATGAAGAACCTCACCGGTGACCAGAAGAAGGACTCGCACCTGATCGGTCAGTTCGGTGTGGGCTTCTATTCGGCCTTCATCGTGGCTGACAAGGTCGACGTCTACAGCCGTCGCGCTGGCCAGCCAGCCTCCGAGGGTGTGCACTGGTCGTCGAAAGGCGAGGGCGAGTTTGAAGTCGCAACCGTCGACAAGCCAGAGCGCGGTACCCGCATCGTCCTGCACCTGAAGAAGGACGAGCAGGAGTTCGCCGATGGCTGGCGCCTGCGCAACCTGGTCAAGAAGTACTCCGACCACATTGCCCTGCCGATCCAGCTGCCAAAGGAGCAAGCCGCTGCCGAAGGCGAAGAACAGCCAGCCGAGGAATGGGAAACCGTCAACCGCGCCAGCGCCCTGTGGACCCGTCCGCGTACCGAGATCAAGGACGAGGAGTATCAGGAGTTCTACAAGCATATCGGCCATGACTTCGAAAACCCGCTGGCCTGGAGCCACAACAAGGTTGAAGGCAAGCTCGAATACAACTCGCTGCTGTACGTGCCGGCCCGCGCGCCGTTCGACCTGTACCAGCGTGAAGCACCGCGTGGCCTGAAGCTGTATGTGCAGCGCGTGTTCATCATGGACCAGGCTGAGTCGTTCCTGCCGCTGTACCTGCGCTTCATCAAAGGCGTGGTCGACTCCAACGACCTGTCGCTGAACGTATCGCGCGAGATCCTGCAGAAAGACCCGATCATCGATTCGATGAAGACCGCGCTGACCAAGCGCGTGCTGGACATGCTGGAGAAACTGGCGAAGAACGAGCCTGAGCAGTACAAGGGCTTCTGGAAGAACTTCGGCCAAGTGCTGAAGGAAGGCCCGGCCGAGGACTTCGCCAACAAAGAGAAAATCGCAGGCCTGCTGCGCTTCGCCTCCACCCATGACGACAGCGGAGAGCAGAGCGTCGCCCTGGCCGACTACCTGGCCCGCGCCAAGGAAGGCCAGGACAAGATCTACTTCCTCACCGGCGAGACCTACGCGCAGGTCAAGAACAGCCCGCACCTGGAAGTCTTCCGCAAGAAAGGGATCGAGGTCCTGCTGCTGACCGACCGTATCGATGAGTGGCTGATGAGCTACCTCAACGAGTTCGACGGCAAGAGCTTCGTCGACGTTGCCCGCGGCGACCTGGACCTGGGCAAGCTGGACTCCGAGGAAGACAAGAAGGCCCAGGAAGAAGTCGCCAAGGACAAAGAAGGGCTGGTCGAGCGCCTGAAAGGCGCGCTGGGTGAAAGCGTTGCCGAGGTGCGTGTTTCCCACCGCCTGACCGACTCGCCGGCTATCCTCGCCATCGGCGAACAGGACCTGGGCCTGCAGATGCGTCAGATCCTCGAAGCCAGCGGGCAGAAGGTGCCGGATTCCAAGCCGATCTTCGAGTTCAACCCGACCCACCCGCTGATCGAGAAGCTGGATAACGAGCAGAGCGAAGACCGCTTCGCCGAGCTGTCGCACATCCTGTTCGATCAGGCGGCCCTGGCGGCCGGTGACAGCTTGAAAGACCCGGCGGCCTACGTTCGTCGCCTGAACAAGCTGCTGGTCGAGCTATCTGCTTGAGTTGATGCAAAGGAAAGCCCGCTTCGGCGGGCTTTTTTCATGGTGAAGCCTTAAGGAGTGCTTGATGAGCAAGGTAATCGTCGAATCGCTGGTTTATCACCTGTCCGGCAAAACGTATGAAAGCCGTCTGGTCCATGAGCCCGGTGCGCTACCTAAGCCTGGCTTGGTGATGGCGCCGAACTGGATGGGTATTGGCGAAGGTGCCGAGCGCATTGCCAAGGAAGTGGCCGAGAAGGGCTATGTGGTGCTGATTGCCGACCTCTATGGGCAGTCGGTGCGGCCGTCCAATGCCGACGAGGCAGGGGCGGCGATGATGCCGCTGAAGAACGACCGCGCCGAGCTGCGCAAGCGCATGAATGAAGCGCTGTCGCAGTTGCTGGCGCAGTCGAAGGCACTGCTTGAGCCTGGCAAGGTGGCCACCTTTGGCTTCTGCTTCGGCGGTTGCTGTGCGTTGGAGCTGGCGCGCACGGGCGCCGACCTGAGGGCGGCGGTGTCGTTCCATGGCACGCTGGACACCCCGAACCCTGAAGATGCCAAGCGTATCAAGGGCTCGGTGCTGGTGTTGCACGGCGCAGCGGACCCGCTGGTGCCGAAGGAGCAACTGCCGGCGTTCGAGGAGGAGATGAACGCGGCCAAGGTCGACTGGCAGCTGCTTAGCTACGGTGGTGCGGTGCACTCGTTCACTGACCCGAATGCCAATGTACCGGGCAAGATGCAGTACGACCGCAAGACATCGGAGCGGGCGTTCCGCTCGATGCACAATCTGCTGACTGAAGTGTTCCAGCGCTGACCGTGCATGGGGGCCGCTGCGCGGCCCTTTCGCCGGCAAGCCGGCTTGTGTCTTGAGGGGGTATTAGAATCAGGAGTGAGAGCGGTGAATGGCAAGCTGACTGCCGGAGGTGCTGCGAGCACGAGTGGGAGCACACGCTG
>NZ_JABWRW010000028.1:0-78828 GCF_014269095.1 Pseudomonas sp. SWRI50
CGAAAAAGGCACGTACATCATCCCCATCGACCCGCGCGAGAGCGACTACGAAAACACCCTCAACTACGCCTACGACGACCACCACATGCGTGGCCTGCGCGTGCAGCGGTTGATCGGCGGCGAGTCGATTTCCACCAGCCCGCAGCCGCGCACCGTGCGCACGATTTCGCGCTTCCGGGTGCTGGGCGACGACGGCGTCAACGTCACCGTGCGCTGCGCGCAGAACGTGCGCGAGTTCCGCAAAGAGAGCCTCAAGCACTACAGCGCCGACCTGACCTACACCCTGGTACGGGCGCAAGGCAGCTTCAAGATCCACCGCAAGGTGATCAGCCTGATCAACAGTGACGATACCCTCGCCGGTATCGGCTACATCCTGTGAGGAACCGACCATGAACCAAGTCGCATTGGTAACCGGCGCCGGCCAGGGCTTGGGCCAGCGCTTCTGCGCGCAACTGCTTGCCGCAGGCTTTGACGTGGTGGTCTCGGACCGTGACCTGGCGCTCGCTCAGGCCAGCGCCGAACAACTGCAGCAAGCCCGGCAAGGGCAGGGCGGCCGTACCCTCGCGGTCAAGCTCGATGTCGCCAGCAAGGCCGATTTCGAGCAGGCGCTGGCCCAGGTGCTGGAGCACTTTGGCGCCCTGCACGTGGTGATCAACAACGCTGCGGTGACCAAGACCACGCCGCTGATGCAGATCAGCCCGGAAGAATTCGACGCCGTGGTTGGCCTGAACCTGCGCAGCGTGTTCCTCGGTTGCCAGGTGTTCGGCGCGTACCTGGCCGAGGCCGGTTACGGGCGGATCATCAACATGGCCTCGCTGGCCGGGCAGAACGGCGGCACCGCGACCGGCGCGCACTACGCGGCGAGCAAGGGCGCGATCGTCACCCTGACCAAGATCTTCGCCAAGGAGTTCGCTGCCCGTGGCGTCACGGTCAACGCCATCGCCCCCGGCCCGATCGATTCGCCGGCGGTGCATGCCGCGGTGCCTGCCGAGCGCCTGCCAGGGCTACTGGCGAACATCCCGGTGCAGCGCCTGGGGGACGCCGGTTTTCTGGGCGACCTGATCGTGCAACTGGCGCGGCCCGAAGCCTACTTCACCACCGGGGCGACCTGGGACGTGAACGGCGGCCTGTTCATGCGTTGATTTTTTTTGCGGGGCGCTGCGCGCCTCCTGTCGTTACACGGGACACCGGCCATGAATGAACAATTGTTGAACGTAGTCGTGCGCAAGCGCGAGATCCAAGGGGCCGACGTGGTCGTCCTCGACCTGGGGCGCGCTGATGGCGGGGCGTTGCCGGCCTTCGAGGCGGGCGCGCATGTCGATATCCACGTCGCGCCCGGCGTGGTGCGCCAGTATTCGCTGTGCAGTGACCCGGCCGATGCTTCGGTGTATCGCCTGGGCGTGCTGAAAGACCCAGCTTCACGCGGCGGCTCGCTGGGCGTGCACGAGACCTTGCTGGAAGGGCGCGAGCTGCAGATCAGTGCGCCGCGCAACCTGTTCCCGCTGGCGCCGCAGGCCAGCCGTTCGATCCTGCTGGGCGGTGGTATCGGCATCACGCCGATGATCGCCATGGCCCATGCCCTGCACCAGCAGGGCGCGGATTTTGAACTGCATTATTGCGGGCGCTCGCGCAGCCGCAGTGCGTTTCTCGAGGCGCTGGCGGCGGCGCCGTTCGCCGCGCGGGTGGTCACTCACTTCGATGATGAAGACCCGGCACAGCGCCTGAACCTAGAGGCGGTGCTGGGCGCTGCCAGCCAGGGCACCCACCTGTACACCTGCGGCCCGTCCGGCTTCATGGACTGGGTGATCGAAGGCGCGCGTCGGCAGGGTTATGCCGAAGACCACATCCACAAGGAGTACTTCCAGGTCGAGGTCGACGCCAGTGGCCAAGGTTTCGAAGTGGTGGCGGCGCGCAGCAACAAGACCGTGCAGGTGGCCGAGGGGCAGACCATCCTCGAAGCGCTTGCCCAGGTTGGCATCAAGATCGACATTTCTTGCGAGCAGGGCGTCTGCGGGACCTGCATGTGCGAAGTGCTCGAAGGCGAGCCGGACCACCGCGATGTGTACCTGACCGATGAAGAAAAAGCCGCGAACGACCAGATCCTGGTGTGCTGCTCGCGGGCCAAGTCCAACAAGCTGGTGCTGGATATCTGAGGAGCATGACCATGGTAGATGTAAGCCAGTTTCGCAATGCAATGGCGCTGCTCGGTGGCGCCGTATCGGTCATCACCACCGATGGCCCCGCAGGCCGTTTCGGTTTTACCGCGTCGGCGGTGTGCAGCGTGACCGACGCGCCGCCCACGTTGTTGGTGTGCATGAACCGCGCCTCGTATTCGAATGAGCAATTCAAGGCCAACGGTGCGCTGTGCGTGAACGTGCTGGCCGGTACCCATCAGGAGCTGTCGGGGGCGTTTGCCAACCGCAACCTGAGCACGGAAGAGCGCTTTGCGACCACGCACTGGACCGTGCTGGAGAGCGGCGCGCCGGTGATGCAGGAGGCGCTGGTCAACTTCGACTGCCGCATTGCCCAGGTGCATGAGGTGGGTTCGCACAGCATTTTCTACTGCGAGATCCAGGACATCCGCCATGGTGGGGCGGACGATGGGCTGGTGTATTTCAACCGCGCCTATCACCGGGTATGCGAGGCCTCGAAGGCGTGCTGAGCAGCTTGCGCTGACCCTGTGTAGGAGCAGCCTTGTGCTGCGAAGAGGCCGGTGAAAGCACCCGCGATGTGTGCTCCCGAAGGCGTGCCGAACAGCTTGCGCGGACCTGTGTAGGAGCAGCCTTGTGCTGCGAAGAGGCCAGTGAAAGTACCGGCGATGTGTGCCGTTTGCGCCGGCCTCTTCGCAGCACAAGGCTGCTCCTACAGGGGGGGGGATTGGGCGTTAAGTTAAAGTGTTTCGAGGTTATGGAACACCACTTCCAGCATCCGGTTCAGGCGCTGCACCTGTGCTTCGGTCAGCCCCTTGAAACTGCGCTGGAATAGTTCGCGCGTCACGTCCTGCATGCGCTCGATGTTCTGCAGGCCGACTTCGGTGATCCGCACCTGGGTCACGCGCCCATCCTCCGGGCTTGGTGCGGTATCGACCAGGCCGTCGTCCTTCATGCGGTAGACGATCTTGGTGATGGTCGACAGCTTGGCGATGGCGTGGGTGGAGATCTCGGAAATGCTCGATTCACCGTTCTCGTTGAGGATCCACAGCACGCGCCAGCGCGGCACGTCGAGGTCGATCTTCTTGAGCAGACGTTCCATGTTCTGGGTGTAGCGGCCATGCACGCGCGCCAGCCAGTAGAAGGGGAAATCTTCCTTGCGAAATTCATCGCTGGCTGGGTCGTGGTGGCTGTGGCCTGTGTTTTTCGAGTTGCTCATCGATTCACTACTTGTGCGGAAATAGTCGCGACATCATAGACGTTTCCGCGCATTTGGCTACCGTAAAGCGGGCGCATAATACTGGAATGTTCAGTTGACATTTCAAGTAATCGGCACGCATTTTATCGGCTGGGCCAAGGCCCGGCATCCATTCTTGAAGAGGGCTGCACAACAATGACAATCATAGTAGAAACCCTTGATCTGGGCGGCACCGGCCCCCGGGTCGTGGTCAAGGACACCATCGATGTCGCCGGTACTGCGACCCGCGCCAGCAGCCAGGCGTTAGAGGATGCGCCGTTGGCCGAGCGGCATGCCGACGTGGTCAGCCAGTTGTTGGCGGCCGGTGCCCGGCTGACCGGCAAGGTTAGCCTGCACGAACTGGCGTTCGGCACGACCGGCATCAACCGCTATACCGGCACGGCCGCCAACCCGCGCTTTCCGGGGCGCATACCCGGTGGCTCGTCCAGCGGCTCGGCAGCTGCGGTGGCCGCGGGCCTGGCGGATTTCAGCCTGGGCACCGACACCGGTGGCTCGGTGCGTGTCCCGGCCTGTTGCTGTGGCGTGTTCGGCCTCAAACCAACGTTTGGCCGGGTAAGCCGTAAAGGCGTGATGCCGGCCCGCACCAGCCTCGACTGCGTGGGCCCGTTCGCCGCGAGCCTGCCGATGCTGGTACGCGCCATGAGCATGATCGACCCCAGTTTCGTCCCCGCCCAGGTACCGGCCAGGGCGCGCATCGGCGTATTGCGGGTGACCGCCGAGGCCGCCATCCACAAGGTGGTGCACGGGGCCCTGAGCGCCAGTGGCTTGCCGTTGGGCAATGTCGAACTCAAACACTTTGGCGCCGCCTATGACGCCGGCATGGTCGTGATCAACCGCGAGACGTTCGAAGGCTGTGGTCACCTTCTGCAAACCGGCAAGGTCGGCAGCGATATCGCCGGGCGCCTGGCGGCAGCGGGGCAGACCACTGACACGGCGCTGGCCGAGGCAGAGGAGGTGCGTCGACGCTTTACTGAAGAAGTCGACCAGGCCCTGGCCAACTTCGATGTCCTGGCCCTGCCGACCATGCCGGACTTCCCACTGCGCCTGGAGGACGCCGCCGATACCCGCGCGGTGCTGGGCATGACCTCGCTGGTGCGGCCGTTCAACCTGTCGGGGCACCCGGCGTTGAGCATTCCGCTAGGCAGCGAGGCCGGTTTGCCGGTTGGCCTGCAACTGGTGGCGGCCAAAGGCGCCGACGAGAAATTGCTGGCAGTGGCCGAGCGCGTGCTGCTGAACCTTTACGCCGGCAACGATCATTGAGGCCACGATTGCGATGACCGATATCCTCGAACTCCAGGCCCGCCTGCGCAGCTTTGAACACCAGCAGGCCATCCGCGTCTGCATCAACCGCTACATGGCATTGTGCGACCAACTGGACGCGCAATCCCCGCTCGATGAATTGGCGCAGCTGTTTTGCCGTGACGCGGTGTGGGAGGGCAAGGGCGCCAAGTACGCCGAGAGCTTTGGCGGCTACCGCGGGCGCGAAGCGATCCGGGCGATGTTCGCCACCTACATGAAGACCCCGGCGCATTTCGCCTTGAATGTGCACTTTCTGACCAGTGAGGTTATCGAGGTGGCCGGTGAGGAAGGGCTGGGGCGCTGGGTGATGTTGCAGACCAGTACCTTTGCCGACGGCGCCTCACACCTCAATGCTGCCCGGCTGACCGTGCGCTTTGCGCTGGAAGAGGGCCAGTGGCGCATGGCGCATTTCCAGACCGAGAACCTGTTCAGCCGACCAGTGACGGCGTGGAACAGCGACGCGCCGTTGCCGGTGCCAGAGCGGTAGTCACGGATGCTGGGGCTGCAAAGCAGCCCCAGTGCCTGCAGCTCAGAAGGTACTGACGAACACCACCTGGCCATACAGGTTGTCGTGGTGGTTGCCCAACTGCGTCCCCCCTTGCTCCACGCTGCGATCCGGCTGATACAACCCCACCAGCGGCACGATCATCAGGTTATCATTGAGGGTCCACTCGGCATAGATATCCAGCTCGCGTCCGTCCACATTGCCCAGGCTGCGATCGATGGTGTCGAAATGGAACCCCATCACGCCAAGGTTCAACGTCGGCGTCGGGCTGACCGTCAGGCCGACCTTCTGCACCCGCGCATTGCTGTTGAATGGCCCGGCATAGTTACCGGCCACTTCACCCTGGAACCAGGTACCCAACCCGCGCCCGAGGCCATAGAACAGCGTGTCGTACTGCTCGGAAAAGCGGCTGTAGCGGTAGCTCAGGTTCGGTTGCCAGGGCAGGTCGGCGAAGGTCCAGCCGGCTTCCAGGTACCAGGCGTCCTCGGTGGCGGTATGGGGTTTGTCCTGTTTGGCGTATTCCCCGGACAAAAACAGGTTTTCTACCCCGGCATTGCCCTGGCCACGCAGGCTGTAAGTCTTCATGCCATCGCGTTCCAGTTGCAGCGGGGAGGCGTACTGCTCGTCGACATGGGTAGTGCCGATATAGGTCAGGCCGACGGTGCCAGCGTCCGCCACGTGCTCAAGGGTGGCCACGTGCAGTTCGGTGTTGGCCTGGGCGCGGTTGTCTGACTGCAGCCACATCAGGTCGCCGCGCCAACCACTGTTGCCGCCCAGGCGCAGCACGGCGGTCTTGTCGAAGCTCTTGCGCGCGGCAAGGTAGTACGCACCGCCCCGGTTGAACTGACCATCGGCAAGGCCATGGCCGACGTTCAGCGAGTCACCCTGAAGCAGAAACCCATCGCCCACGGCGACCATCTGTTTGCCGAACGACAGGTCGATACCGTCCTCGCCCAGGATCGGCACCAGGTTGCCGGACTTCCAGCCCACGTAGGCATCCTCGATCTTGCTGGTGCGTTCGCTGCCATCGCTGAAGCCGGCAGCATCACCGTCGCCCCAGGTCGCTGAGCTGAGCATGGCGAAGGCGCCGTACAGCGAACCGACGCTGCCCAGGGCCTGGTCGGCGCTCAAGCCATACTTGATATAGCCTTCCCGCCACGAGGTGGAGCCGGGTTGGCCGCGGGCGATGGCGTAGCTGCGTTCGCTGTGGAATGCCCCGAACACGGCTTCCACATTGGCGTTCAGATGGCGTTCGGCATCGCTGTACAGCTCGTGCGCGGACGCACTCAGCGAAGCCCCGGCCAGGAGTGCGGCCAAGGTTAGGCGGAACGGGCGGTGGTGCATGGTCTGGCTTCCTTTGTCATGGTTTTGGCAGAAGTTCCGAAGACGTGCCAATGATCATGAAGCAAGCCCAGCCCTGGGCTTTTGCCCTGGCTGCCAGTTGACTTTGGCGGTGTGCCAAGCTGATGGGGCGGGCGTTAAAAACGCAGAAGGCCCCATTGCGGGGCCTTCGTGGGCAAACGTGGTTACTTGAGGCCGGCGAGGAAACACGTCACCGACTGGCGTTCGCCCGCGTCCGGCAACCCTGCATAAGGCATGTAGGTGCCGGGTACTGCCGCCTGTGGCTGGGCAATGAAGGCGCCGATGCTTTGCGCCGTCCAGGCCGCCTGGCGGGTTTTCATGGCCTGAGAGTAATTGGCCCCTGGCACGGTACCGGGGGTACGGCCCACCACGTCGTGCAGGTTGGGGCCCATCATCACTGGGCCATCCTTTTGCGCCGAATGGCACGCCGCGCAGTCGCGCGCAAACACCTGTTCGCCCTGTTGGCGCTGCGGGGCTGCGCAGTCTTCGGCCAGGGCCAGCGGGCTGGCCAGCGCGGCGAGCAGGAAGGGCATTACGAACTTGCTGGATACGACGGTCGACATCACGCACGGTTCCTGGGTAGGGCAGCGCGGGGCTGCTTCTTGTTGGTGTTCTGCTTGATTGTGTGCGAGTACAGGCGGGCGGGTTTTGTTGTGCCTGCCAGGGTGTTTGCTGGGCTTGTCAGTTGGCGTGACGCTTGCGGTACTCGCCTGGGGTCATGCCAAACCGGCCTTTGAATGCGGTGCTGAAATAACTCGAATCGGAAAAACCCCAGGCATACCCCAGCGACGACACCTTCTGATCCATCGACGGATTGCGCAGGCTTTCGGCGCAGAAGTCGAGGCGACGGTTGCGGATGTACTGGGCTATGACCAGGTCGTGCTTGGCGAAGATGCGGTACAGGCTGCGCATGGAGATGCCCACTTCGCGGGCAATGAACTCAGGTGTCAGGCTTTCGCAGGTGATGCGCTGGTCAATCAGTGCCAGGGCCTTGCGGAACATGCGCTCGTGGCTGCCGGGCACCGAGTCCTGGGTGATGGCGGGGCGCAGCAAGGCGATCAGCGCCTCCAGTACCGCCTGGCTTTCGTTGTTGGCCATGTGCTGGGTGCGGCCGGCTTCGAGCATCATCTGGCGGGCCATGCTGGCCAACGGGGTTTGCGCTTCGATGCGTTTGGCGCAGGCCACGCTGACGCCGCGGGTGCCGCTTTCGACCTGAGTGCGCGGCAAAATCAGCGACAACTGGCGCGAGCGCTGGTGGAAGTGCATGTCCAGCGGGGCACTGGCGTCGATCAGTGTGAGGTCGCCGGGCCGCAGTTCGATGCGTGCATCCTGGTGCTCGATATGCGAGGTGCCGGCCATCTGCAAGACGGCATAGTAGTTGTCGGCACCGCTGGCGCGTATTTCCCGCGGGCCGCGGAACAGGTTGACGTGGGTCATGTCGACGATGCTCATGGAAATCTGGCCTACCTGGCACTTTTCGAGCTGGCCGACGAAGCCTGCGTCGAGCTTGCGGGCGTTGAAGTGGCCGCAGGCATCGTTGACTTGGCTGAGCCAGGCCTGGAAGTGATCGTCGGTAACACGGGTTGCTGGTGTCATGGGGGCCTCGCACGGTAGGACGTGGAACGGTTCGCTTGAGCGAACTCTTGGAGGGGTGCCTTAAAGCATTATAATTCACTTGAATTTTCAAGCAAAAATCGGGCCTGAGAGGGGGTGGTGTAGCAGGGGGTATTTGCTAGTGCATTGTTTTAATTGGGATGAATTTTTTTTGTGATGAGGGTGTTGGCAGTGGTAGTGGTGTGATTAGTGCGCTGGAATGCGCTGGGATGTAGCCAATTGATACAGGTTTGTTTCCAGATGTTGCACTTTGGCAGGGTGGGTGAGGGCGACGAGGTGCCTGCCTCAGGTTGTGAAGGTGGGGCGTAGATCGAGCGCCGCCCGCGCGGCGCTTCGCGGGGCAAGCCCGCTCCCACATCTGTTTCGGGCCAGTGCAGCCTGTGATATTTGCGCGCGACCGCCTTGTTGGTCCACCTCGATATTGAGGTGGGCGCTAAGGGGCCGCGCGCCCATGGAACAGGAATGACTGGCCCGAAACAGATGTGGGAGCGGGCTTGCCCCGCGAAGCGCCGCGCGGGCGGCGCTCGATCTCACAGGCGCCGAAAATCCTGCGACGAACACCCCCAACCCCCCCCAAAAAAACCACCCGACAACCAAAAAAAAGCCCGCTGACAGGGCGGGCTGAAGGCACAACGCTTGCGTGATTCAGTGGCCAAGCCCATCGCTGATGGGAATGCCCTTGGCCTGCATCGCTTCGATCAACCCGGCGCGCACATGCGGCAGGTTGAGCATGCTGTTCTGACGTACCCGATGCACTTCCTCGCCGCTGTACGGCGGCCATTGCTCGGGTGAGCTGTTGCCGGCCATCCCATCCCGCGCCAGCAGCCAATTAAGCAAATCGGCAATCTGCTGATCATTAAGCGCCGACTGGGAAATCCCCGGCACCCGCACCAGAAACTCGCGCCCGCCCGGTACCCGCAGGAAGTTGCCGACAAACCCCTGCATGCGCGGCGTGTCGTTGGCCGCCGAGCCTTCGCCGTTGTCGCGGTGGCAGCCGGCGCATTGCAACTGATAATTCACCGGCACCGAGTAACCGGCCTGGGCAATCGGCACCGGTGGCACCTCGTTGCCCGACGCCGGGCGCTGGTTGGGGTTGGGCAGGGTCCTGGCCTGGGCGACAGGCGCCAGCAGGCACAGGATCAACACCGCGGTCAGGGCCTTCACGGCGCTAGACCGCCACACCGCGGATGATGGTAACGGTGCAGTTGTAGATCTTCGACTCAGCCCCGAGGCACCAGTTGATGTCGTTGTTGTTGAACGGGCGATACAAGGGTTGTTCATCGTCGTTGCGCGAGCAGGCGCACTGGCCGCACGCGTGCTTACCGCAGCAGTCGTTGTACGAGATGATGTAGTTCTTGCCATCGGCCGGGTTGCGGCAGGTGCCGATCCAGGTCACCAGCGAGGCATCGGTGCCGGGCGGGCAGGAGGTAATCGAACCGCCGCAGCACGAGCACAGGAAGCCGTCGATCGAGCAGTTGCGCCAATAGTCACAGCTGGTCGGGTCACCTGGGTCGCCCATTTTCGGCTGCTCGGCGGCCAGCGCCTTGGCGGTGCGGTCGATCGGCAACAGCACCGGCAGGGCCGCGCCGGCGACGATCAGCGAGCCCAGGCGCGCCAGCACCTTGCGCCGTGAGGTGGTGTCGGCGACATGACGGCTGGAGCGTTCAAACAGTTTGTCGAGAAAACTCATGGTGTGCTCCGCGATCAGTGTTGCGCGCTGTGTGGGTGGGCATGGTCATGGTCGTGAGCATGGCCGTGCGCGTGGTTGCCGTGCAGGTACTGCTGCAGGCTCGCGCTGCCCAGGTGCACGGTCTCGAACAGGCTGTCGAGGTGCTCGCGGGAGTTGACCAGGCCCTTGGCGCGCAGGGTGCCGGCCTGGTCGATCAACACGGCGTACGGCAGCTTCCCAATCTGGTAGGTCATGCCGATCTCGGGGCCGACCACATAGGTGGCTTGCTGCAAGTCGTTGGCGTCGATCAGGGCCTGCTGTTCGGCAAAATCACCGTCGCTGACATAGATCACGTCCAGCTCGCCGCTGTTGTCCTTGGCAATCGACTTGACCGCCGGCAGCAGCGATTTGCACACCGGGCAGCCGGGCGCGAGGAAGAACAGAAGTTGCGAGCGTTCGCTGCGGTAGCCGATGTTTACCGGGCGGCCATGACGGTCGGCGGCGGTGACCTGTGGGGCGGGGTCGTTGACCGTCACGCCTTTGTCTACCATCAGCGCACCGGCAGGCGCGATGCGGCCATGCAGCACGCCGATCTGGCGCACCAGGGCCATGACCGTGAACGCCACCGCGATCAGCAGCAGCCAGAGCAAAATGTTCGATGCGATAAGCAGTTGCATGGGTTATCTCCCAGTCAATTTGGCAAGACGCGGCTGGTTGGCCAGCAGGCCATCCACCGCCACATGAATCAGCAGCGCCACGGCACTGGCCGCAATCACCACGAAAATATCCAGGGCACCGAGTGCACGCTCGGCCATGGGCAGCGCCGCCAGGCCGGCCAACAGGGCGATCACCAGGTTGCGCAGCAACAGCACTGGGCGCAGTGGCTGGGCAGCGCCGGGGCCTGAACAGCCGCAATCGATGTCGCGGCGGCCACGCCACAGGTTGATGCCGATGGCGCTGGCATACAGCGCCATCAACAGCACCACCGCCAACGCCGCGCTGGCTCGCCCACCGGGTAGCAGCAAGGCCAGCGCCAGAGCCAGTTCGGCCAGTGCAAGGCTTGCCGTGGCTACCGGTGCCAGGGGTGCTGGCAGCAGTTGGTAGTCGCGCACGATGGCGCTGAACGCGCGCAGGTCACGTAGCTTGTGGCTGGCGGCACTGGCCAGCAGCGTCGCCAAAGCGGTACTGCTGGCAATCACGAGAACAGGGTCGAGCATGGTCGGGTCTCCTGTTTACCAAGGGGCCAAGGTGAGCACGGGCGTGTCGGCGATCTGGTCCATGGCACCGCTGTGCTTGCCGGTGGCCAGGTCGAAGAACTGCACGCCGCCTTCCAGGTCAGTGGCCACCAGAATGGGCGCCTTGTCATGGCTGGCCTGCAGGCTCCAGACCGGCTTGGGCGAGTCGAGCGTGCCGAGCTTCTTGCCCGTCTTCAGGTCGAACGCCCAGATGGTGGTGCTCGGGTCTTCCCATTTGCCATCGGTGTGCTGGTCATGCATCAGCGCATACAGCCGGTTCAGGCCTGGCGCCAAGGCCAGGGCTTGCCAGCCACCCGGCGCCCAGCCTTGCTTGCGTTCCTCGTCGCTGACCAGCGACCAGGTGGGCTGCGGCTTGGCCTTGCCCCCTTCGAAACTCACCGGGTACACCTCGCCATGGGTGGTGGTGAAATAGTAGGTGTCGCCGTTGGCGATGGCGCGCTCGTTGAGGCGGACCTTGTTCGGGTCGAAGAACGGCGTCTGGGTGCGCGAGACTTCCTTGCCGTCATCATCCAGTGTCACCACCAGCAGTTGGCCGTCACCGCACAGTGACGCGAAGCTGCGCTTGCCGACTGGGTAGTTGAGTACGCAGCCGCTGATGGCGACTTCGCTGGCGACCGCGTGCGTCTGAGTATTGACCACGGTCACCGATGTCGACGGCGTCAGGTTGAAGACATATGCCAGCTTGCTGTCGGCGCTGACGCCCATCGCGTACTTCTCGGTGAGCGTGGAGGCGCGCTTGGCGGGCAGTACCACTTCCCATTGCGGGCGCAGGGTCTGGGTGTCCCACGCCACCAGTACGTCGGTGCGTTCGCCGTAGGTGCCACGCGAGTAGAACAGGTTGGCCGAGTACAGGGTGCGGTTGTCTGGGCTCAGCGCCGTTGGGGCGACGAAGGCGTTGGTGGTCATGCCGAGCATGCGCTTGGCCTTGGGGTCGACCACCACCACCTTGCCGGCGATGGGGTTCTTGAAGTCCACATCGAGGATGTAGACACGGTGAGGGTCCGGCGGGAACGGCAGTTTGGTCTGGCCGATCTCTTCGGCGGGCAGGTCGGCCCGCACCGCGCTTGTGCTCGCGGCCAGGGCCAAGGCCAGGGCTGCCGAGATGCTAAGCCTGTCTACGCGACGCATTGGCTATCTCCGATGTTGTTATGGGTTATGCAGATATCGCAGTGATCGCAGTGTGCCGCCTGGGCCGGCGTGGTGATTTGGCCAGCGTGACATTCTCTTGAGGCTCCCTGACAAAACGCCGGTCGGGGCTGGCAGGCGGGTAGGCGGGGGCCTGAAGATCGGCCCGCACACACTTTTGCGCTGCCTTCCAGGAGTCATGTCATGAGCGATATCCAACTGTTACCTGCCGTGGTCGAGTTCCTCGCCAGGCCCCATGGCCATTTCATCGAGGGCCAATACCAGGCGGGTGAGGCGGGGCCGTCAGTCGATATCCACGACCCCTCCAGCGGCACGGTCATCAGCCGGGTTGCCGAGGCCAGCGAGGTGGAAGTAGCACGTGCGGTGCACAGCGCCCGGCAGGCCTTCAAGGGCAGTTGGGCTGAGGTTTCCCCCTATCAGAAAGGCGTGGTGCTCAACCGCTTGGCTGACCTGATCGAGGCCAATGCCGAAGAGCTGGCACAGCTCGAGACCCTGTGTTCCGGCAAGTCGATCAACCTCTCGCGGGGGTTGGAGATCGCTCAAAGTGTAGTCTTCCTGCGTTATTTCGCGGGTTGGGCGACCAAGATCACTGGGCAGACCATGACCCCGTCGCTGCCTTCATTCGGTGGCGAGCGCTACACCGCCTTTACCCTGCGTGAGCCGGTGGGCGTGGTCGCGGGGATCGTGCCGTGGAATTTCTCGGTGATGATCGGTATCTGGAAGATCGCCTCTGCCTTGGTCACCGGTTGCACCATCGTGATCAAACCCAGCGAATTCACGCCGCTGACGCTGCTGCGCATCGCCGAACTGGCGGTCGAGGCAGGGGTGCCGGCGGGGGCGTTCAACGTGGTTAATGGGCGCGGGCAGGCGGGCCAGCTGTTGATCGAGCACCCGCTCGTGGCCAAGGTCGCGTTCACAGGCTCGGTGCCGACCGGTATCGCCGTCGGCAAGGCTGCGATGGCGGCCAACCTGACCCGCGCCACGCTGGAGCTGGGGGGCAAGAACCCGGCAGCCTTGCTGGCCGATGTGGACGTGGACGGCGCCGTGGCAGGCATCCTGCAGACGGCCTTCGTGCACCAGGGGCAAGTGTGCGCATCGCCGGAGCGGGTGTATGTGCACCGCAGCAAGGTTCAGGAATTTACCCGCAAGCTGGGTGAAGCGCTGGGGCAGTTGAAGATTGGTTCGGCGCTGGACCCCGACGCCCAGTTCGGCCCTTTGGCCAATGCTGCGCACCTGCAGAAGATTCTCGGCTTCTTCGAGCGTGCCCGGGCCAGCAACACGGTGGTCTGTGGGGCGAAGGCGCTTGATCGGCCGGGCTACTTCGTCGAGCCTACGGTGGTGCTGGCCAATGACCCCAGTGACCCGTTGCTGCACGAGGAAACTTTCGGCCCGATCGTCTGTGTGCTGCCGTTCGACGATGAAGAGCAGTTGCTGGCGTTGATGAACGATAGCCCCTATGGCCTGACCGCCAGCCTGTGGACCAACGACCTGTCCAAGGCGCTGCGGCTGATCCCGCAGATCGAAGCGGGCACGGTGTGGGTCAACATGCACACCTTCCTCGACCCGGCGGTGCCGTTTGGTGGGTCGAAGGCATCCGGGGTAGGGCGTGAGTTTGGCAGTGCGTTCATCGAGGATTACACCGAACTGAAATCGGTGATGATCAGGTACTGATGAAGGGTGAGGGGCCAGGCACGTCCCCGCCTTCAGCCCTTCGTACGGCAAAGGACAGTGCAGCAAAATTCTGTGAACCACTTCACAAAATACGAGTGACCGGCATAATGCCATCACTTCTGTACAAGACCCGGTTGCGCAGCGCCGGGGTTCCTTTTCGTGGCCGTCGAAGGTTCAGGTTAATTTCATGTCGCTAGTCGCAAGCCCCGACATCATGTATCGGCTGTTGATCCAGAGCGTGGTGGACTATGCCATCTACCTGCTCACCCCCGAAGGCATTGTTGCCAACTGGAACCCCGGCGCCCAGCGGGCCAAGGGGTACCTTGCCGACGAGATCGTCGGCCAGCATTACTCGTTGTTCTACAGCGAAGCCGAACGGGCTGCCGGGCTGCCCGCGCACAACCTTGAACAGGCGCGTTGCACGGGGCGCTTCGAAGAGGTGGGTGTGCGGCTGCGCAAGGATGGCTCGGCCTTCCATGCGCATGTGGTGATCGACGCGGTGCATGACGATGACGGCCGCCTGGTGGGGTTCGCCAAGGTCACCCGCGACATCTCCGAACGCCACCAGCAGGAGCTGGAGCTGCTCAAAGCCAAGGAACTGGCCGAACAGTACAGCCAAGAGATGGCCAAGCTGTCGCAGTTTCTCGACTCGGTCATTGCCAACATCCCGGCCAGTGTCATGGTTCAGGACCTGGAGAGCCAGCGCATCCTGCTGGCCAACCAGCAGGCCGAACGCCTTTTTGGTGTGCCGGGTTCAAGCATGATCGGGCAACTGCCTGCCCAAAGCCTGGCGCCGGCTGCAGCCGATTACCTGGAGCAACAGCTCGCTCGCGGGGCACGCAGCACCAAGGGCTATGCCGCCGAAACCCGGGTCGACACCCAGTGCGGGCCACGCACCCTGCGCAGCCGTACGCTGCTCAGCCAGCACCGCGAGGGCCAGGCCGACTATGTGCTGTTCGTGGCCGAAGATGCCACTGAAGAGTTGGCGGCCCACGCGCAGATCCACCATATGGCGCACCACGATGCCCTCACCGGGCTGCCCAACCGCACGCTGTTCCATGAGCGTTTGCGCCAAGCCTTGGTACGCGGTGATGAGAACGCCAAGCTGACCGCTGCCCTGTGCCTGGACCTGGACAACTTCAAGAACATCAACGATTCGTTAGGTCACGCGTTCGGCGACAAGCTGCTGCGTGAGCTGGGCAAGCGCTTGCGCCGCGAACTGCGCGAGCACGACACGTTGGCCCGCCTGGGCGGTGACGAGTTTGCCATCGTGCTCACGGGGCTGGATGGCCGTGATGCCGCGTGCAATACCGCGCAGCGCCTGATCAATGCCATTTGCCCGCCGTTTCAGATCGAGGGGCATCAGTTCACGGTGGGTGTGAGTATCGGCGTGGCGATCGCCCCCGACGACAATGACCAGGCCGAGCAACTGCTGGGCTATGCCGACATGGCGTTGTACGAAGCCAAGCGCAATGGACGCAACCGGTACGAGTGCTTCAATGTCGAGCTGGATGTCGCCGCCCGCCAACGCCGCCTGGTGGAAACCGACCTGCGTACGGCGCTGCACCTTGGTCAACTGCAGTTGCACTACCAGCCGGTGGTCGATCAGCAGACCAGCAGTGTGACGGGGTATGAGGCGTTGTTGCGCTGGGAGCACCCGACCCGCGGCATGGTCATGCCCATGGACTTCATCCCCATCGCCGAAGAGACCGGGCTGATTCACGAGCTCGGCATCCGCGCGCTGAACCTGGCGTGCCAGGAAGCGGCCAGCTGGGACAGCGAACAGACAGTGTCGGTCAACCTGTCCCCGGTGCAGTTCAAGAATGCCAACCTGGTCCATACCGTGGCTTTGGCCCTGTCTGATTCGGGCTTGCCGGCGCGGCGCCTGGAGCTGGAGATCACCGAGTCGGTGTTGCTGGGTAACAGTGAAGAGAACGTGCGCACCTTGCGGGCGCTGAAAGACCTGGGTGTGTCGATTTCGCTGGACGACTTCGGTACCGGGTATTCGTCGCTGGGGTACTTGCGTTCGTTCCCGTTCGACCGGATCAAGATCGACAAGTCGTTCGTGCATGACATGTGCGACAGCCGCGAAGCCATGTCGATCATCCGCGCCATTACCGACCTGTCCAACAGCCTGATGATCAAGACCACGGCCGAGGGTGTGGAGTCAGAAGAGCAGATGCGGCGCCTGGCGGCAGAGGGGTGCTCGCACTTCCAGGGCTACCTGTATGGGCGGCCTGTGCCGGCGAGTGAGCGGTTGAAGCAGGTGGCGTTGCTGTGGGGCTAGGTGCGCGGGGGCCGCTGCGCGCCCCATCGCCGGCAAGCCGGCTCCCACAGGTACAGCGTTGATCGCGAGGTGCGCGCAATTTGTGGGAGCCGGCTTGCCGGCGATGGGGCGCACAGCGGCCCCGGTCATGCTCAGCTATTCCAGTCAGGCGCAAAGTCGGGGCTGACCACGCGCTGATCCTTCGGCAAACCCGCAATCAACGCCCGGTCTTCATCATCCAGCCGCACGTCCAGCGCCGCCAAATTCGCCATCTGGTTCTCGCGGCTGCTGGCCTTGGGGATCACCGCGACGCCGTCCTGGTCAAGCAACCACTTCAGTGCCACCTGGCTCGGCAGGACGCCATGCTTGCGGGCGATCGCCTGGATCACCTCTTGTTGCGCCGCCTGCCCGCGTGCCAGCGGGGTGTAGGCCGTGAGCAGCAAGTCGTGGCGGCGCGCATAGTCGAGCAACGGCTGCTGGTCGAGCAGCACGTGGTACTCCACCTGAATGGCCGACAACGGCGCGCCCAGCGTCTCGACCACTTGGCGCAGCAGGCCAAGCGGGAAGTTGGCGACACCAATGCTGCGCGCCTTGCCTTCGTCACGCAGGGCTACCAGGGTCTCGATGCTGCGGGCCAAGTCCCAGTCCTTGCCCGGCCAGTGGATGTGGAACAGGTCGACCTGCTCGGTGCCCAGCACGCGCAGGCTGTCTTCCAGCGACTGACGCATGGCTTTGGGGTCCAGGCGGTCCCACCAGACCTTGGTGGTCAGGTGGATCTGCTCGCGTGGCACGTCGCTCTCGCGCAGGGCTTGGCCCACGGCCGCTTCATTGTTGTAGGCGGTGGCGGTGTCGATGTGTCGGTAACCCAGGTCCAGGGCCTGGCGCACGGCCTGGGTGCACTCGCTGCCGGTCATCGGCCAGGTGCCCAGGCCGATGCAGGGCAGGTCCAGGCCGTTAGGGGTGGTGAGCCTTCGCATGACAGTTCCTTGTAGTGGTTACAGAGTCCGTAGGGAATGGTCTTCGATCAGCCCGGCGCGGACCATGCGCGGCGGGGCGAAAGTGGTCGATCAGCGAACGGAAATTGCGTTTGGCCTGGACAAGCGCTAATTGAACTTCCTTATGCTCGTCTATCTCTTCTAGAATTCGAGCTGTTTCATCCGCCAGGCCAGCCCTGTGCGGCTTTCCCTGGGCGCAGCATCCGGCCGCGCCGCCGTCGAGAACGCCATGAGTTCCAGAACACCGCTGTCCGGAGTCAACCAACCGCTGCGTGGTATCGCCCTGGTGGTGGTGGCGACGTTCCTGTTCGCCAGCCACGATGCCCTGTCCAAGTTCCTCGGTGGCCTGTACCCGATCATCATGGTGGTGTGGGCGCGTTATGTGGTGCACACCCTGCTGATGGCCGGGATCTTCCTGCCCAAGTCTGGCCTCAATGTACTGCGCACCCGTCGCCCGTTGTTGCAGACCCTGCGTGCCCTGAGCCTGCTCAGCACCAGCCTGCTGTTCACCACCGGCCTGCAATACCTGCCGCTGGCGGAGGCCACGGCGGTCAACTTCCTCGCGCCCGTGCTGGTCACGGCCTTGTCGGCACCCCTGCTCAAGGAGCGGGTGACGGTGGGGCAGTGGGTGGCGGTGGTGATGGGCTTTATCGGGGTACTGGTGGTGGTGCACCCCGGGGGTGCGATGTTCACGCCGGCGATCCTGTACCCCTTCGGCTCGGCGCTGGGCTTCTGCTTCTATCAGTTGCTGACGCGGATTCTGGCTGCCCATGACAGCCCCACCACCAGCAACTTCTATGCAGGGCTGTGCAACACCCTGGCGATGAGTGCACTGGTGCCGTTTTTCTGGGAGGTGCCGCGCTGGGACCACGCGCTGTTGATGCTGGCGCTGGGTGGTTTCGGCATGACGGCCCACCTGCTGCTGACCCAGGCGTTTCGCCATGCCGCACCGGCGCTGCTGGCGCCGTTCAGCTACTGCCAGATCGTGTTTGCCGGGCTGCTTGGGCTGCTGTTTTACAGCCAGGTGCCAGACAGCCTGAGCCTGGTGGGGATCTCGATCATCTGCATCAGTGGCCTGGGCGCGGCGTGGATGCAGCGGAGCAAGTGACACGGCCTGGGTTCATGGCGAGGCCATGAACTGCAGGATCCGCTCGCGCAACCAGCGCTCGGCCGGGTCGTTGTCCTGGGCGCCACTCCAGACCATCGACAGTTCTGCCTCGGTGATTTCGAAGGGCGCTGGGTCGGCGCGCAAGCTGCCGTCATCGGCCAGGGCGCAGGCGGCGTAGTCCGGTACTGTGGCGATCAGTTCGGTGTTGCGCAGCAGCGCGCGCAGGCTGCCGAACTGCGGCACGGCCAGCACCACCTTGCGGCAACGGCCGATACGCGCCAGGTCCAGGTCGATGTTGCCGCTCATGTCGCCAGAAAACGACACCATCACATGCGGGCGGGCGCAGTACTCGTCAAGGGTCAGTGGCCCCGGTCGATCGTCGGCACGCAGCACGCGCACGCCAATGTCGCGCAACTTGCGGCGCTTGGCATTGGCCGGCAGGTCGGTGGTGTAGCTCACGCCCACCGAAATCTCGCCGCTGGAGAGCAGGCCTGGCATCAACAGGAAGTTGGCCCGCCGCACCACCACGCTGATTTCGGGTGCCTCTTCGCGCAAGGCTTGAAGCAGGGCAGGGAGCAGGCCGAACTCGGCGTCGTCCGAAAGCCCGAGGCGGAATACGTTGCAGCTGTTGGCGGGGTCGAACGCCCGCGCACGGCTGATGGCGGAAGAAATCACATCCATGGCCGGCCCCAGCTCGGTGAAAATCTGCATCGCCCGTGGCGTGGGCTCCATGGCCCGACCGTTGCGGATCAGCAGCGGGTCGTCGAACAGCTCGCGCAGGCGGGCGAGGGCGGCGCTGACGGTGGACTGGGTGATGAACAGTTTTTCGCCGACGCGGGTCAGGTTGCGTTCGATCATCAGGGCTTCGAACAGCACCAGCAGGTTCATGTCGACGCGGCGCAGGTCGTTGCGGTTCATGGGGCTTGGCTCACGGGGTTTAGGGAATTGACGGTGTATTGAAGCACGGCGCAGGCCCGCTTGCCTTGTATGGATGTGCCGGCCTCTTCGCGGGGCAAGCCCGCGAATCTACCTGTGGGAGCGGGCTTGCCCCGCGAAAAGGCCCGCACGGCAAAACGCTGACAGAGCCAGCCTATTACCCCGTAATACTCGCTCTATTAGAAGTCTGCCCAAGCTCGGCTAGTCTTTCCCCTGGCCCTGTGAATTCCGCGGCCGGGGCGTGCCTGAGCACTTGTGTTCAAGACTGTGCCGCCCGGTCGTGACAGCTTCGCTAGCCCCGTGTCGGCAAGACACCGACCAGACCTGATGAGGGGTAGGCACGAGCCCAAGCGCTCGGCTGATAGAACACCTGGCATAGACCGGAAATCTGGATAACCGACCCAAAGGTACCCACAGATGTCGAACGAATCGAAATGCCCGTTCCATCAAACCGCAGGTGGCGGCACCACCAACCGTGACTGGTGGCCTGACCAGCTCAACCTGAGAATCCTTCACCAACATACCGCCAAATCCGATCCGATGGACCCGGATTTCGACTACGCCAACGCCTTCAAGAGCCTCGATTTCCAGGCCCTGAAGCAAGACCTGACGGCCCTGATGACCGACTCCCAGGACTGGTGGCCCGCCGACTTCGGCCACTACGGCCCGCTGTTCATCCGTATGGCCTGGCACAGCGCCGGGACCTACCGCATTGGCGATGGCCGCGGTGGCGCCGGTTCCGGTCAGCAGCGGTTCGCCCCGCTCAACAGCTGGCCGGATAACGTCAGCCTGGACAAGGCCCGGCGCCTGCTGTGGCCGATCAAGCAGAAGTACGGCAACAAGATTTCCTGGGCTGACCTGATCGTCCTCACCGGTAACGTCGCGCTGGAGTCCATGGGCTTCAAGACCTTTGGTTTCTCTGGCGGGCGTGCCGATGTGTGGGAGCCGGATGAAGACGTGTACTGGGGCTCGGAAAAGGTCTGGCTGGGCGGCGATACCCGCTACGGCAAGGAGCAGGTCAAGGCACAGGAACCCGGCCAGGGTGACCTGGTGGCCGAACCCGCCAAGCACGGCGAAGAACAGAGCCGCAACCTGCAGGCCGAGCGCAACCTGGAAAACCCGCTGGCCGCCGTGCAGATGGGCCTGATCTACGTCAACCCGGAGGGCCCGGAAGGCAACCCCGACCCGGTCGCCTCGGGCAAAGACATCCGCGAAACCTTCGGCCGCATGGCCATGAATGATGAAGAGACCGTGGCGCTGATCGCCGGGGGCCATGCGTTCGGCAAGACCCATGGCGCAGGCCCCGCCGACAATGTGGGGGCCGAGCCCGAGGCTGCGGGCCTGGAGATGCAGGGCCTGGGTTGGGCCAACAAATTCGGCTCCGGTAAAGGCCCCGACACCATCACCAGCGGTCTGGAAGTGACCTGGACCTCAACCCCGACCAAATGGAGCAACGAGTACCTCAACAACCTGTTCAATTTCGAGTGGGAGCTGACCAAGAGCCCGGCCGGTGCGCACCAGTGGCGGCCGAAGGAAGGCAAAGGCGCAGGCACCGTGCCGGATGCCCATGACCCCAGCAAAACCCATGCGCCGTCCATGCTCACCTCCGACCTGGCGCTGCGCTTCGACCCGATCTACGAGCCGATCGCCCGCCGCTTCAAGGACAACCCCGACCAATTGGCGGACGCCTTTGCCCGTGCCTGGTACAAGCTGATCCACCGCGACATGGGCCCGCTGGCGCGCTATCTCGGGCCAGAAATGCCCAACGAGGAATTGCTGTGGCAAGACCCGCTGCCTAAAGCCGACCCGGTATCGTTGGGCGAGCAGGATGTCGCTGCGCTCAAGGCCAAGATTCTGGCTTCAGGCTTGAGCGTGGGCGAGTTGGTATCGACTGCTTGGGCCTCAGCCTCGACCTTCCGTGGGTCCGACAAGCGCGGTGGTGCCAACGGTGCACGCTTGCGTCTGGCACCGCAGAAAGACTGGGCTGCGAACCAGGGCGTAGGCAAGGTCTTGGCAGCGCTGGAGAAGATCCAGAGCGAGTTCAACAACGGTGGCAAGAAGGTCTCCCTGGCCGACCTGATCGTGCTGGCAGGTACCGCCGCCGTCGAGAAGGCTGCCAAGGATGCGGGTTACAGTGGCAGCGTCAGCTTCCGCCCCGGCCGCGTCGATGCCTCCCAGGAACAGACCGATGTCGAGTCGTTCGCCGTGCTGGAACCGCTGGCCGATGGCTTCCGCAACTTCACCAAGGACCGCTACAGCGTCAAGGCCGAGAAACTGCTGCTGGACAAGGCCCAACTGCTGACACTGACGGCGCCCGAGCTGACGGCGCTGATCGGCGGCCTGCGCGTGCTGGGTGCCAACCATGGCGGCAACAAGGACGGGGTGTTCACCGACAAGCCGGGTACGTTGAGCAACGACTTCTTCCGCAACCTGCTGGACATGGGCGTGGAGTGGACGCCGACGTCAGCCGACAACGAGCGCTTTGAAGGCCGGGACCGCAAGACCGGGCAGGTTAAATGGACGGGCAGCCGTGTTGACCTGGTGTTCGGTTCGCATGCCCAGTTGCGGGCGTTGAGCGAGGTGTATGGCAGCAGCGATGGCAAGGACAGGTTTGTGAAGGCCTTCGTTGCGGCTTGGGTAAAAGTCATGGAGCTGGACCGCTTTGATCTGAAATAAAGCGTGCCTGAAACCCCACAGCCTGTGTAGGAGCAGCCTTGTGCTGCGAAGAGGCCGGTACAGATAGCCGCAATTCGGGCTGCCTGTACCGGCCTCTTCGCAGCACAAGGCTGCTCCTACACGTCGGTGGCCATCCCGCCAATTCCAGGTCGGATAGATACAAAAGTGTCCTCGTTCGTTCTGTTGCAATGCTTCTCAGGCGGCCGGCCTGAAACAGCGTGCTCACAACGACAAGGAACCCGACCATGCACATGCCAAAAACCCTGAAGATCCGCAACGGCGACAAGGTCAAAGCGACCTTCTCCGCTCAGGAATACGCAGCCCGCCACGCCCGTCTGCGGGCCTACATGGCCGAGCAGGACATCGAAGCGGCGATCTTCACCTCGTACCACAACGTCAATTACTACAGTGATTTCCTCTACTGCTCGTTTGGCCGCCCCTATGCACTGGTGGTGACCCAGGACAAGGTCGTCTCGATCAGTGCCAACATCGATGGCGGCCAGCCTTGGCGGCGCACGGTCGGCACCGACAACATCGTCTACACCGACTGGCAACGCGACAACTTCTTCGTCGCCATTCAACAAGCGCTGCCGCTGGCCTCACGCATCGGCGTGGAATACGACCACCTCAACCTGCAAAACCACGCCAAGCTCGCCGCCTGCTACCCCAAGGCCGAGTTGCTGGACATCGGCGCCCCGTGCATGCGCATGCGCATGATCAAGTCCGCAGAAGAGCAGGCGTTGATCCGGCACGGCGCGCGGGTGGCCGATATCGGCGGCGCGGCAGTGGTCGAGGCCCTGCGTGAGCATGTGCCCGAGTACGAAGTGGCGCTGCACGCCACCCAGGCGATGGTTCGCGAGATCGCCACGTCTTTCCCCGACGGCGAGCTGATGGACACATGGACCTGGTTCCAGTCCGGGCTCAACACCGACGGCGCGCACAACCCGGTCACCAGCCGCACGGTGGGCAAGGGCGAGATCCTCAGCCTCAATTGCTTCCCGATGATCGCCGGCTATTACACCGCCCTTGAGCGCACCTTGTTCCTCGACCATTGCCCGGATGATCACCTGCGCCTGTGGCAGGCCAACGTCGAGGTGCATGAGGCTGGGCTGAAACTCGTGCGCCCGGGCATGCGCTGCAGTGACATTGCCCGTGAGCTGAACGAGATCTTCCTGCGTCACGACCTGCTGCAGTACCGCACGTTCGGCTATGGCCATTCGTTTGGGACGTTGAGCCACTACTACGGTCGCGAGGCGGGGCTTGAGCTGCGCGAAGACATCGACACCGTGCTGGAGCCGGGCATGGTGGTGTCGATCGAGCCAATGATCATGCTGCCCGAAGGGCGGCCGGGTGCAGGCGGCTACCGCGAGCACGATATCCTCATCGTCAACGACAGCGGCGCCGAAAACATTACCAAGTTCCCGTACGGGCCGGAGCACAACATCATCCGCAAATGAGGCTCGGTGCCGGCCCCTGTAGGAGCGGGTTTACCCGCGAAGAGGCCGGCACTAACAACAATAAAATCACTGTATGACCACCAGACCCTGCCTCCAATTAGAAGAACCAGAGGGTACCCGTCATGTCCAGCACCACCCTGAACGCCTCAACCCTCGGCAACGTCGCGCACAGCGCCGAACGCCAGGCCCTGCGCAAGGCCGCGCGCGCCAGTTTCATGGGCAACTTCGTCGAATGGTTCGACTACGCCGCCTATGGCTACCTCGCCACCATCATTGCCGCCACGTTTTTCCCGCAAACCGACAAAACTACCGGCCTGCTGGCGACCTTCGCGGTGTTCGCCCTGTCGTTTCTCGTTCGCCCGTTGGGCGGCGTGGTCTGGGGCCACTTTGGTGATCGCCATGGGCGACGCAATGCGCTGTCGTTGTCGATCCTGATCATGTCGATCTCGACCTTCTGCATCGGGCTGCTGCCTGGCTATGCGCAGATCGGCCTATGGGCACCGTGCCTGTTGCTGGTGATACGCCTGGTGCAGGGTTTTTCGGCGTCGGGCGAATACGCGGGGGCATCGGCCTTCCTGGCCGAATACGCGCCCCAGGGCCGGCGTGGCCTGTACACCAGTATCGTGCCGGCCAGCACGGCAGCGGGGTTGCTGTTCGGTGCGGCGTTTGTGGCGGTGCTGCATGAGCTACTCAGCACCGAGGACCTGCACAGCTGGGGCTGGCGCCTGCCGTTCCTGCTGGCTGCACCGTTCGGGCTGGTGGGCCGTTACATCCGCATGAGCCTGCAGGACACTCCCAAGTTTCTGGAGATGGAGCAGCGTCTCGAGAACAAGGCCTGCATGACCCCGGCACCGATTCGCGAGTTGCTGACCCAGCATCGCCGCAGCCTCGGCATCGGTATCGGCGTGACGTGCCTGAACGCGGTGGCGTTCTACCTGCTGCTCAGCTATATGCCGACGTACCTGTCTACTGAGCTGGGCATGACCGAGCGAGATGCCTTCATTGCCTCGACGGTTTCATTGGCCACTTACATCGGCCTGATTTTCCTGATGGGGCGGCTGTCGGATCAGTTTGGCCGCAAGACCATGCTGGTGATCGCCTCGCTGCTGTTTTTGGGGCTCACCGTGCCCTTGTTCACGTTGCTCGATGGGCAACCGCTGCTGGTGATTCTGGCCATCCAGATTCTGTTTGGCGCAATGCTGGCGATGAACGATGGGACCTTGCCGTGCCTGTTGGCGGAGATCTTCCCGACGCGGGTGCGCTTCAGTGGTTTCGCCCTGAGCTTCAACGTGGCCAATGCCTTGTTTGGCGGGACGGCGCCGTTCATTGCCACCTGGCTGATACAGGTGACCGGCAGCAAGCTGGCGCCGGCGGGGTACCTGTTGGCCGCAGCACTGGTGGCGCTGGTGGCGATGCTGATGTGCCGGGAGACGGCGCATGCGGCCTTGAAGGATTGATTCGATCTGTGCCGGCCTCTTCGCGGGCAAGCCCGCTCCCACCGCGCTCAAGGTGAGTGGAAATCCTGTGGGAGCGGGCTTGCCCGCGAAGAGCCCAGCACTGTCTGATGTCAGTGCAACGAAGCCTGCCGCCGCTCCCCCAGCGGCGACAGCCCAAAAAACCGGCTGTAGCTCTTGGAAAAATGCGCCGGCGAGCTGAACCCACACGCCAACGCCACCTCTCGCACCTGCACATCGCTACGCAACAACAGCTCCCGCGCCCGCGACAGCCGCAACTCCAGGTAATACTGGCTGGGCGTGCGCTGCAGGTATTTATGAAACAACCGCTCCAATTGGCGCACGGTCACTTCATTGAGGCTGGCCAGCTCCTCCAGCCCCAGTGGCTCCTCCAGGTTGGCTTCCATGATCGCCACCACCTGGCTCAACTTGGGCTGAGCGCTGCCGAGCAGGGTGCGCAGGGGCACCCGCTGGCGTTCGCGCTCGCCACGCACACGGTCGCACAGCAGCAGTTCGGCGGCCTTGGCGGCGATGTCCTGGCCGCCTTCCTCACGGGCCACCAGTTGCAGCATCATGTCCATGGCCGCCACACCGCCCGAGCAGGTGTAGCGGTCGCGGTCCAGTTCGAACAGCTGGCCAGAAATGACGATACCGGGGAACTGCTCCTGCAACGTCTGCATGTCTTCCCAGTGGATGGTGCAGCGGTAGCCCTTGAGCAACTCGGCCTTGGCCAGCAGGTAACTGCCCGTGCAGATGCCGCCCAACGGCAGGCGTTGGCGGGCCAGCTGGCGTAGCCAGTCGATCAAGGGCCGGTTGCCACGGCTGCGATCGATCGGGTTGGCCCCGACCACCAACAGGGTGTCCAGCGCCGGGGCGTTGTCGATGCTGTAGTCAGGCAACACGCGCATGCCGTTGCTTGCCGCCACCGGTTCATCGCTGGCGGCGATCAGCACGGTGCGGTACATCGGCCGGCGGGCCGCCAGGTTGGCCATGCGCAGGGTCTCCACCGCCGACGCCAGGCCGATGGTGGTGAAGTTGGGCAAGATCAGAAAACCGAAGGTCTTGGCGGGCGAAGGCGTTACGATTGCAGAAACGGGGTGGACCATTGCGATCTTCCTGTGCAAGCTGAGGCGTGATTCGTCGGGGGCAGTGAGAAAAACAGGCCTCGCATGATTCTTGTTGTTATAGGTCGTTACCCGGTCGATCTTACACCCCGGGCTGGTGGCCAGGAATGGACCTGAATGCAGACAGAAGGTGAACCTACGTGAACCCCGAATCCATGCTGGCAGCGCTGCCAGGTTTCGCCCTCGCGCCTGAGGCGATCCAGGTATTGCCCGATGCCGCGGCGTACCGTCGCTGCCTGCTCGAGCGCATCGCGGCGGCGACCCGGCGCATCGTCATCGTCGCCCTGTACCTGCAGGAAGACGAGGCCGGGGAGGAAGTGCTCGATGCCTTGTACCAGGCCAAGGCCGCGCGGCCAGGCCTGGAAATTACCGTCGTGGTCGACTGGTTCCGTGCCCGCCGTGGCCTGCTGGGGGGCGGGCGGCAGCCGGGTAATGCGGCCTGGTACCAGGCCCAGCGTCAATTGCGTGGGCTGGATGTGGTGATCCATGGCGTTCCGGTGCAAACCCGCGAGCTGTTTGGTGTGTTGCACTTGAAAGGCAGCATCATCGACGACTGTGTGATCTACACCGGTGCCAGCCTCAACAACGTGTACCTGCACCGTTTCGACCGCTATCGCCTGGATCGCTATCACCTGTTCCAGTCGCCTGCGCTGGCCGATGCCATGGTCGACCTGGTTAGACGTTTGCTGCACCACACCGCCACACCGCGGCTGGACTTGCCGGCACCGCCCGCGACCCGCAGCTTGCGCGGTGACATCCGGCGCTTGCGCGCGCGGCTGCGGCGCATGGTCTATGAGGTGCCCGCCGGCGAAGCGGGGCAGGGCTTGCGGGTCATCCCGCTGCTTGGCGTTGGGCGGGGCAACCCGCTCAACAAAGCACTTTGCGCACTGCTGGCCGCTGCACGCACTCAGATCATCATCAGCACGCCTTATTTCAATCCGCCTCGGGTATTGATGCGCGAAATCGACCACGCGCTGGACCGTGGCGTGCGCGTGGAGCTGATCGTCGGCGATCGCACGGCCAATGACTTTTATATCGCTCCGGGTGAGCCGTTCAGTGCTAGCGGTGCGTTGCCCTACTTGTACGAGGACAACCTGCGCGCCTTTGCCCGCCGTCGCCAGGCCGCGCTTGCCAATGGCCAGCTCGAAGTGCGGATTTGGAACGACCCCGGGCACACCTTCCATGCCAAGGGGTTGTGGATCGACCAGCGTTATTCGCTGCTGACCGGTAACAACCTCAACCCGCGTGGTTTCAACCTGGACCTTGAGAATGGCTTGCTTATCGATGACCCAGCAGGGCAGTGGTTGGTGCCTCGGGACGTGGAATTGACGGGGATACGCCAGCACGCACGGAAAATCGATTCAGCGGCCGAGCTCGGGGTCAAGGCCGAGCACCCCAAGGAGGTGCGCAAGCTCTTGCGGCGGTTGCGCTATAGCCGCCTTGAACCGTTGATCAAACGGGTCCTCTGAACCTCTATCGCAGCGTGGTGAATCTACGCTGTTAGACAACGTCGACACAGTAAAGTACTAAGGTACTAAGATCGCACGTTGGTAGCGATATGGTTATTAAACGATTGTGCCGTGATGTTGTCCAATATGGTCCGGACCTGGCAACCAACTCGTTTGCGCTGATGCATTTCGAAAGACGGTGTTGAAACTATCATTTGTTCAGCATTGTGATGCTCAAGGCTCCCTAAGTAAAAAGTGTCTAGCCAGGCGTTCATGATGAACCTGTATTCTGTTACATACTGTTGTGGAATTGGTAGAGATTTCGCAAAAAATTGGTTGATGAAGTTGCGGGCTGCGACATATTGATCGTGAGAAATTTGTATTCTCGGACCGGTGGCGGAAGGCGGCGCCTGGAACTGCCCGCTGTTCGAAGAGGTCGTAGGTAGCACATCGCCAAGGTAGGCCTGGATTGTCCCAGGTGATAGTGATCGGTTTCGGGTGGCGACCGAGACCTGAGGTGCAGTTGGAACGTTACGGGGAGCCCCCTCTGGCCTAATAAGAAGGTGATCAACGCCGGTCTTCATGTGCCCGGTCGGGTCGCTGTTGTTGATAGGGTCACCTTCACAATATACATAAGCATTTATACCTCCGGCTTCGAAGGGGCTTACGTTATCGGGCGACAAAAATCGCATAAGGATCGGACTGTAGGCGCGGTATCCATTGCCCAACCAATAGACTGCCATAAGCGAATCTTTTCTCTGACCATGGAAGCCACAGACGGTTTGAGAATACCTAGAGGTTGGAATAAAACCGTAGGCAGTGTAGTCACCGGAAAAATTAGGGTAAAGCTCATTTGCATTCATTTATGCAGCCATCGGAGGTGAGCGCTTCAGGCATTCTTAACGTTCAACGCTGAATGTGCTACTGGTAAAATTGCTAGGTTCATAGATGCGTAGTGAAAATGGGTACTGCTACGCAACCTGGAGCACAGTTAACAACTGGAGGGTGCTGCGCTGTGAGGGCGCTTTGAATTGATATGATCGTTTGCGTGTTCCCCCTCTGAAAACCAATGGCAAACGAATACAATGAAGCGTTTTCCTCGTTAACCAGATAGGCCAAACCGTCTATGGCGCTTGATCCACCCACGATGCTGACGATTACGATCGCCCTGGCAGCCGCTGCTGCTTTGTACCTGGCGATCGAATGGCGCAGCGTTCGCGAGGCTTCACTCCTGTTTTGGAGCGCGGGCTTCGCCACTATTACCGTCGGCTCCACCCTGGCCCTGTTGCGTGGCATTGGCTTGCTGTTGATCGGCATCTGGTTCGCCAACGGGTTGCTGGTGGTGGCGCATGCGTTTTTCCTGATGGGGGTGTTGCGCTTTACCCAGAACCGCCTGTCGCGCACCTGGTTGCTGATGGTGCCGATGTGGTTCGCCTTGCTGCTGCTGCCCGCGGGGCCGGAGTGGTCGAAGGTGATGCTGATGGTCAACTCGTTGCTGGTGGCGCTGTTGACCCTCAAGGCCAGCTTTTTGTTGAAGCCCCACGGCAGGTCGCTGAGCGTGGGCGCGGTGCAATTGCGCTATGTGTTGCTGATCCATGGGTTGTTCTATGTGGCGAAGGCGATCATTGCGATCACGCCGGGCACCTTGATTGACCTGGCGACCTTTGGCGGGCTGATCATTCAGATTTCCCTGGTCGAGGGGGCGATGGCGATCATGTTGATTGCGCTGTCGATGACGGGGACGGTGCGTTATCGCCGTGAAGAACGTATCGCCCGGCTGGCGGCGCGCGATCCGTTGACGGCGCTGTACAACCGGCGGGCGCTGGAAGTGCGGGCGCCGCACTTTTTCAAAGAGGTCAGCCCGGCGCGGCCGGGGGCCTTGCTGTTGATCGATATCGACAACTTCAAGCTGGTCAACGATTTGCACGGGCACATTGCGGGGGATCGGCTGTTGATCGCCTTGAGCGAGATGATTCGTGCGGTGTTGCCGGAGCGGTCGCTGGCGGCGCGGCTTGGGGGGGATGAGTTTGTGATTCTGCTCAGTGAGGCGACGCGGGAGCGGGTGGTGGAGCTGGGTAGCCAGTTGCGTGAGCGGTTTCAGCAGTTTGCTGGGCAGACGGTGCCTACGCCGCAGGCGGTTACGTTGAGTATTGGGGCTAATGTGTTTGATCAGCCGCCGGTGAGTTTGGCGGCGTTGATTGAGCAGGGGGATGTGGCGTTGTATGAGTCGAAGCGCGGGGGGCGTGACAGTATTCGGCTGGTTGAGCGGGAGGGTTTGGTTTCTTGATCGTTGGTGTGGGTGTTGGTGTTGGTGTTGGTTTTGAGGGGGTGGTTGATCCAGCATTGGGGCGACGCTTAGTCACCTTTCCGCCCTTACGGCGGGTCACTTTTTGGCAAACGCCCCAAAAAGTAACCAAAAAGGGCTGCGCTCCATCATACGGCCCCTACGCTGCGCTTCGGGGTCCCCTCGCTACGGCCTTGCTCCCGGGAGGACCGCGCTGCAGGGCCCATCCTGGGCCCCAGCGCTTGACGGGCATCCTTGCCCGTCACCTCCCTTCGCAAGGCCTGCGCTCGGCCTCCTGAGTCGCTGAAGGTCAAAAGCCAGATCAAGATCAAGAGCCGGCGCTAGATCACCGTTTTCAGGTCACTACCTGGTAGCACGGCACATAGGCGGCACCACCCGGCAACTTCATGCGGTGCTGGTCGACGAATGCTTGTAACAATCGCCCCAGTGGCTCCAATACTGCGCTGTCGCCGCGGATCTGGTAGGGGCCGTGTTCTTCGATCAGGCGGATGCCTTTGTCCTTGACGTTGCCGGCAACGATGCCGGAAAACGCTCGGCGCAGGTTGGCGGCCAGTTCATGGGGCGGTAGCTCGCGGCGCAGGGCGAGTTCGGCCATGTTGGCGTGGGTCGGGTCGAACGGGTGCTGGAAACCCTCGTCGATCTTCAGCAGCCAGTTGAAGTGGAAGGCGTCGTTGCGTTCACGGCGGAACTGTTTGACCTCCTTGAGGCCTTCGACCATGTGGCGCGCGACTTCGGCCGGGTCATCGATGATGATCTGGTAGTGGCTTTGCGCGGCTTCACCGAGGGTGGCGCCGACGAAGGCGTGCAGTTGCAGCAGGAACTGCTCGGCACTGCGGGGGCCAGTGAGCACGACCGGGAAGGGCAGGCCTTGGTTGTCCGGGTGCATGAGGATGCCGAGCAGGTAGAGGAACTCTTCGGCAGTACCGGCGCCGCCCGGGAAGATGATGATGCCGTGGCCGACACGGACGAAGGCCTCGAGGCGCTTCTCGATGTCCGGCAAGATCACCAGTTCGTTGACGATCGGGTTGGGCGCTTCGGCGGCGATGATGCCCGGCTCGGTCAGGCCCAGGTAACGGCTGCCGTGCATACGCTGCTTGGCGTGGGCGATGGTAGCGCCTTTCATCGGGCCTTTCATTACCCCAGGGCCGCAGCCGGTGCAGACGTCCAGCTTGCGCAGGCCCAGTTCGTGGCCGACCTTTTTGGTGTATTGGTATTCTTCGCTGCTGATCGAGTGGCCGCCCCAGCACACCACCATCTTCGGCTCCACGCCTGGGCGCAGGGTGCGGGCGTTGCGCAGCAGGTGGAACACGTAATCGGTGATGCCCTGGGAGCTTTCCAGGTCGATGCGCTGGCTGGCCAGCTCGCTTTCGGTATAGACGATGTCGCGCAGGGCGCTGAACAGCATTTCACGGGTGCTGGCGATCATTTCGCCATCGACGAAGGCATCGGCGGGGGCATTCAGCAGCTCAAGGCGTACGCCCCGATCTTGCTGGTGGATACGCACCTCGAAGTCCTTGTAGGCCTCGAGAATGGTCTTGGCATTGTCGACATGCGCGCCGGTGTTGAGGATGGCCAGCGCGCACTGGCGGAACAGAGTGTAGAGGCTACCGGTACCGACTTCGCTCAGTTGCTGGACTTCACGTTGCGACAGCGTCTCCAGGCTGCCTTTGGGGCTGACGGATGCATTTATGACATGGCGTTGGGGCATCTAAGTCTTTCCTGTGCAGGTAAAACATCCTTCTTAGACAACACCATAAGTCATGCGAAGAGCTTTTGCACACCCAGCGTAATCGCCAGCCCGCCCCCCACCAGCCAAAGGTTCAGTATCGCCCCGGTCAGCAGCGCCCGTGGCCCTGCCTGGCGGATCTGGCTGAAGCGTGTCTCCATCCCTAGCGCGGTCATGGCCATGGTCAGGGCAAAGGTGTCGAGGCTATTGAACGCCTGGGTCACACTGCCAGGCAGCACCTGCAGCGAGTTCACCAGCACCAGCGCCAGGAAGCCGAAAGCGAACCAGGGCATGGCGATGCGGCCGTTGCCTTGCGCCTGGCCCGGCTGGCGCGAGCGGCTGATCCACAGGCCTACCACCAGCAGCACCGGCACCAGCAGCATCACCCGGGTCATCTTGACGATGGTGGCGATGTGCGTCGCCTCGGGGCTGACGTTGCTGGCTGCACCTACCACCTGGGCCACTTCGTGGATCGTGCCGCCCAGGAACAGGCCCGCGCCCAGGGTATCCAGGTGCAGCCATCCGGCATTGATCGCCAAGGGGTAAAGGAACATCGACAGGGTGCCGAACAGCACCACGCTGCCAACGGCCATGGCACTCTTGTGCGGGGCGCTGCGCAGCGCCGACTCGAACGCAAGTACTGCAGCGGCGCCGCAAATGGCACTGCCGGCAGCGGTGAGCAGCGCGGTGTCGCGGTCCAGCTTGAGCAGCTTCATGCCACACCAGAGCCCGATCAGCAGGGTGCTGACCACCACCAGCAGCGAAACCGTCAGGCCCGACCAGCCGACTTCGGCGATTTCCTGCAGGCTGACCCGCAGGCCGAAAAAGGCCACGGCGATGCGCAGCAGCCCGCGGGCCGAGAAGTTGATGCCCGCCGCCCAGCTCGCCGGCACGCCATCGCGCAGCGCGTTGCCGTACAGGGCACCGGCAACGATACCGACGATCAGCGGGCTGATGCCCAGGTTGGCGATGGCGGGCAAGGCTGCCAGTTGGGTGACGGCAAGCGCGAACAGCGCCACGAACAAAATGCCATTGAGCCGCCCTCGGGTAGAGAGGGTAGGCGCGTAGGCGGGGTGGGATGGAACCGTGGCCATGTGAGTCCTCCGGGAAAGGTATTTCGACAAGGCCTACGTTAATCTGGTTATAAGCTTATAAAAAATCGTAATTTAGGATGTAAAGTATCCGTTTAGCTGATATTTTGAATTCATGACCCCAGAACAGCTGATAACATTCGCCACCGTCGCCGAGCATGGCAATATCAGCCACGCGGCCCAGGCGTTGCACCTGTCGCAGCCCGCTGTGTCCGGGCAGCTCAAGTTGCTGCAGGAGGCTTTCGGTGAGCCCCTTTACCAACGCGCAGGGCGCGGCGTTCGCCTCACGGCTGCAGGTGAGCAGTTGCTGGCCCATGCCGAGCGCCTGCGCGATACCTTCCGCCAGGCCCAGGCCCTGCGCGAGGCCATGCGCGGCCTGGAGCGCGGCACCTTGCGCATCGGCGCCAGTACCACGCCGGCCAGCTACCTGCTGCCGTACCTCATCGCCGACTTCCATGCACGCTACCCGGACGTGTCGGTGAGCACCTCCAATGGCAACACGGCTGAAATTGTCGCCGCGCTGGGCAGTGTCGATATCGCCTTGATCGAAGGGCCTCCCGGGCAGGAGTTGCCGTTGGGCACCGGGGTCACGCCGTGGCGTGAGGATGAGATCGTCGCGATCGTGCCCAGTTCTCATCCGTTGGCCGGTGACGAGGCGCAGACCTTGGAATCCTTGGGGGGCTACCCACTGGTGCTGCGCGAGAGTGGCTCAGGGGTGAGGCAAATTGTCGAGCGGGCGTTTGCCCGCAGTGGCATGGCAATGCGCGTCGCGATGGAAATCGCCGGTGTGGAAGGGGTAAAGGAAGCGGTGCGGGCAGGTATGGGGATTGGCTTTGTGTCGGCCATGTCGATTCGCCATGAGGATGGCGTGTTGCGGCGGCTGCGCATTATGCCGCAGCCACTGGTCAGGCGCTTTTCCATCTTGATGCCCCATGCCGCCACGCCGTCGCGGGCGGCGGCGCGGTTCATGGAGTTGTGTGTGGGGCAGCCGAAAGAGGGTTAGGCTCTGTACGAAAAGTTTTGTGGGAGCGGGCTTGCCCCGCGATGGAGTGCGAAGCGCTCCTGTACCCGATATCGACTAGCGTCAAAGCCGCCGCGAATTCAGGGTTTGCTGCCGCGTTGCGGCAGATCGCGGGGCAAGCCCGCTCCCACAATGATGGATGACCAGACTTACCGTACAGATCCTAGCAAAGCTGGCCTTTCGCGGCGGTATCACCCCACCTTGAACACATGCTTGAGATACGCCACGAAGTTCTCGTCCCGGCATTGGGTCTTGCCCGGGCTGTCGGAAATCTTCGCCACCGGCGCCCCATTGCACGCCGTCATCTTGATCACGATGTTCATCGGCTCCACCCCTGGGATATCGCAAGTGAGGTTGGTGCCGATGCCAAAGCTCACGTTAATCCGCTCATGCAGCGCGCGGTACAGGCCAAGCGCCTTGGCGAAATCCAGCCCATCCGAGAAGATCAGCGTTTTGCTTCGCGGGTCGATCCCCAGTTTTTCATAGTGGGCAATGGCCTTTTCTGCCCATGCCAGCGGGTCGCCCGAGTCGTGGCGCAGGCCATCGAACAGCTTGGCGAAGTACAAGTCGAAATCCCCCATGAACGCATCCATGGTGATGCAATCGGTCAAGGCGATGCCCAGTAGCCCGCGGTATTCCCGTACCCAGCATTCAAGCGCAGCGGCCTGGCTGTCGACCAGGCGCGGGCCCAGTTGTTGGTGGGCCATGAACCATTCGTGCGCCATGGTGCCGATGGGCTTGAGTTCCAATTCGCGGGCCAGGTGCACGTTGCTGGTGCCGACCAGGCGGCCAGGGAAGTCGCGCTTGAGAATGTGCACGACCTGCTCCTGGACCCGGTACGAGAAGCGCCGTCGGGTGCCGAAATCGGCCAGTTGAAAGCCTGCCAGCTCATCGGCACTCGCTTCGGCCTTGAGCCAGTCAAGCTTCTGGTACAGCCGCTCGCCCACGTGTTCCATCACCACTTCCCGATAGCGGTAGCGGTTGCGCACTTCGCTGATGATTGCCAGCAGCGGGATCTCGTAGAGGATCACGTGCAGCCACGGCCCGCGCACGCGGATTGCCAACTGCCCGGCGTCGTCCAGGCCGACCTGCACGTAGCGCAGGTTGAACCGGAACAGGCTCAGAAAGCGGATGAAGTCCGGTTTGATGAACGGGATTTTTTCGAGGTAGGCCAATTGGTCGTGGGTGACGGTGACATCGGCCAGTTGCTCGACCTGGTAGCGGATTTCTGCCAAGTAAGGGGAGAGGTCCTCACCGTTACGGCAGCGGAATTCCCATTCCACCTCGGCGTTGGGGTAGTTGTGCAGCACCGCCTGCATCATGGTGATCTTGTAGAAGTCGGTGTCCAGCAGGTTCTGGATGATGCGCGGGCCGAAAACGCTGTCACTCATGGGCGGTCTTCCTTGATCAGCGAGAGTTGGTAGTCGAGCGCGGCTTCGTCGCCGCAGAGGATGACACCCTCGGCGGCCAATGCGCCGCAGGCAGCGATGGCGCCGGCCTGGGTGAGGGCGCGGCAAGCCGGCAGGTACAGCAACACCTGGAACCCGGCCCGGCGCAGCTGGTGGGCGGTGGTCTTGACGCAGTAGTCCAGGGCCAGGCCGCCGACGATCACGGCGCCCACCTGCTGCACCTTGAGGTATTCGATCACCCCAGTGGAGCGGCGTTCGGCCAGGTCGTGGTAGCAGGCGCCATAGGGGTGCAGGTCGGGTTCGACGCCTTTCCACACGAAGTAGTCGTAATCGATGGGGGCGGGCAGGCCAGGCAGCAGTTCGAAGCCCGGTGTGCCTGGCACGCAGTGGCTGACCCAGGTCAGGTCGGCATTGGCCAGCGGCAGCGGTTGCAGCATCTGGGCCGGGTCGGCAACCACCCAGGCTGCATTGGCCGGGTGAGCGTCCTTGCTGCCCAGGCGCAGGTCTGCACGCAGGGCCATGGCGTTGAGGTCGGCGGCGATTTCATCGCCCTCGGGCACGGGTAGCTCCTGCGGGGCGTTGGCGGTGAAGCCGTTTTGCGCGTCGACATCGAAACTGGCGATCTTCATGGTGCTCTCCTCGCTGGCATGGCTATATATTCCACCTGGTGCATTAAGTGTGTCAAGCACTAGCCATTGAAATAAAGTCTCTTGTGCTACTTAACTGCTCTGGTGGATTATGAAGTTACTGAAGCGTGGAGCGTTCCCTTGAGTAGCACTGAAGTCTTGGCCAGCGTCGATATCGTCGCCTTGCGCATGGCCCCTGAAGCCCAACATCTGCAAGTGTTGTTGCACCGCCGTGAGCGCGAACCGCACGCCGGCCAGTGGGCCTTGCCGGGTGTGATCGTCAACGGCCGTATCCCCGACACCAGCCTGGAGGGCGCGGCCGACCGCGCTTTGCGGGAGAAGGCCCGGGTGGTGCCGTGCTACATGGAACAGGTGGGTACCGAAGGCAATGCGTTCCGTGACCCGCGTGGCTGGTCGCTGAGCACCTACTACCTGGCCTTGCTCGACCCAGGGCAGACCGTTGAAGGTGAGCAGCTGGCGTTTGTCGATATGGACAGCGTGCTGGGGCGCAAGGTGCTCTTGCCCTTCGACCACAACTTGCTGGTGGAGCGCGCCCGCGAACGGCTGGCGGCGAAGACTGTGTATAGCAGCTTGCCGCTGTACCTGCTGGCCGAGAAGTTCACCGTGCTCGATGCCTTGGGGGCGGTGCAGGCGTGCCTGGGGCAGGCGGTGAACAACACCTCGCTGCGCAAACGCCTGGAGCGCTTGCGCGAGCTGGGGTGGGTGAGGGATACCGGGGAGAAGAATCAGCCTAAGCTGGGTAGGCCGCAGCAGTTGTATCAGTACACGCCGCAGGGGGAGCGGCCGTTCATGTTTGACCGCAGTTTGTTGCAGTAGGGGCTAAGTCGAGCAATTCTAGAGGCATTGCCTCCCATTGCGGTAAGTATGACTATTTTTAGTCGTTTGCGGCGGAAGAACCCGCAGTGAACGTTCCGATGGACCTGGTAAAATTGCTAGGTTCGCGAAAGCCGTAATACATATAGAGTGGGCTTCAGTGATAAGGCTATCTTATGAGGGATCAATGAATAAGCCTGCGGCATTAATGTTTTTTTATGCCAACGCTCAAAGGGTTTGTCAAATGGGCCTGGGGAACGTGCGACTTATGGTTGCAGGGGGTCAGGGGGTCGCACAGTTGCAAGGGACAGTCAAACTGTTGCAGGTTGATGGGGGGGGCTCGATACTTGCGGCACGCAGTGCTCAGGAAGCCAGTGGGGCGAGTTACTGTCCATACGGTTTATCGACAGAAAAAGAAGTTGCGATAGTCGGGTTCAATGGGGAACCATTTGATTTACTAAGTGAATGTTCCCCATTGGGTATTGGCTATAGGTACTATAGCCCTGCCCTCAGACGTTTTCTCAGCGCTGATAAGGCTAGCCCCTTCGGTAAGGGAGGACTGAATGCATACGTTTATTGTGTCGGTGATCCTGTAAATCGAGCAGACCCTTCAGGTCGATCATCCATTTGGAATTTTCATCGAAAAGTGCCAACGGGTACCAGTCAAGTAATGGCGGATATAGGTCTGCCGGGGAGCATGAGGCGAATGCTCAAACATGTTCATGAACAAATCATGAAGAATAATTTTCCCAGGAGTGAACAATATGCTGCTGAGTTCTACAGTGTCAAAGATCGCAATACCTATTATGTGGGTTTTAGTGATGTAAATAATAATATTTATTATTCCGGTGTAAATCCTTTCGCGCCAGTGCTGGACGGAAAATATCGTGTCGATGCTGGAAGCGGGTGGATGGGGAAGTCTAAATATGGTTTGCCAGAAAGAAGCTCGCTGGGGAAGGTTTGGGATTGGCTGACGGGTGTATCAATTGGTGAGCCTGGTGACCCGGCAATATACGGAAGATATTACGAGAATATGCGCGTTCTTAATGCTCAATTTTCAAGTAATTCTCCTGTCATTGCGGATGATAATCAGAGTATTCGACGTCACTCAGATGCCCCCCCGCCATACAGTTCTCTATTTCCGGAAGAGTGAGCGGAGAGCTTGGAAGAGATCGAAGCGGCCTTCCATCGTATCTGTTGGCGAAGATTTCCGTCCTGAATTTCTTGAATGTGGCGCTGGGATGCTTGAGGAAGCCGGTGCAATCCACTGCGTCGGCTGCTTCGCGGGCAAATTCCACAGGTATTGTGCATGCGCCATTCGATGCATGCAGGCAACACGCTAGCATCAATGCGCGCAGCGGCTGGTATCACCGTGTTCCGCCGGCGCCTTGCGTGCCGCAGCCAGCAGCGTCGCCAACACGATCAACGCCGCCCCCGCCGCCATGCGCACACTCGGCTGCTCGCCAAACAACCACCACGCCCCAAGAATCGCATATACCGGCTCCAGCGCGATGATCATGCCGGCGGTACGCGCTTCAAGGCCTTCCAGGCTCTTGACGAACAGGAACTGCGACAGCCCGGTGCAGAACACGCCCAGCAGCGCCAAGTTGAGCCAGTCATGGCCGCCTAGGCTGGTGCTGCCCAAGTGAGTGAAGGCGAACGGTGCCACCAGCGCGGCCACGACCACGTTCTGCCAGAACGCCACTTGCATCGCGTTCATGCTCGATGCGCGGCGGCGGTTGGCGACCGTCAGCAAGGCGAAGGCAAGGCCAGACCCCAATCCCCACAGCAGGCCGACAGTGCCTTTGTCGAGCAGGTCGAAGGTGGGCACGACCAGCACCAGGCCTGCCGTCACCATCAGCAATAACAAACCTTGGGTGGCGCCAATGCGTTGGCCGAACACACCGCGCTCGATCATGGCGATAAAGGCGGGGAAGCTGGCAAAGCCGAGGGTCGCCACGGCCACCCCACCGACCTTGACGGCAAAGAAGAAGGTCACCCAGTGGGCAGCCAGCAGCGCGCCGGTCAGGCCGAGGATTGGCAGGTTGCGCAAGGTCAGGGCGTCGAGCAGCCGGGTGCCCTTGAGCCCGGCGACGAAGCCCAGGGCAATGAAGGCAAAGGTGGCGCGGCCGAAGGTGATGATGCTGGCGTCGGCTTCGATCAAGTGGCCCAGGATGCCGGTCAGTCCGAACAGGACGGCGGCGATGTGGGCAACGAGCAGCGCGTTGCGGTGGCCGGTGGAGGCACCGGCTACGGGGAGGGAGGTAGCGATCATGGCAGTCAAATGCTTCACAATGTGCGCGCGCAAGCACTCCCGGCCGACGCGTCGCGGGTTTTCAAAACTGGGAGTTTTATCGTTATGAGCCCGGACGAATTGCCCGGTGCAAAAAGGCGCCACAGCGTTGGAATTGTGAAGCGAGGCTGTTTACTCGCAATTACCGCGTCTGCCAGCCCACGGCGCGGGGCTGGCAGATGTGTGTATTATTTTTGTATACAGGGTTGCGGGGCCGGTCGCGGGCGACGTCTGGTTGTCTGATCGCGACATTGATCGTTGTCGCGCCGCGCCGCCTTACTCTTCGCCGTAGTTCATGATCGACAGCAGACGGATGGGCACCTGCACGAGCTGCTCCGGCCCGTGCGGGGTTTCGCCATCGAAGGTCAGACTGTCACCCGCGTGCATGTGATAGAGCTGGTTGCCGTGGCGGTACACCAGTTCACCCTCCAGCAAATGCAGGAACTCCGTGCCTGGGTGGGCGAAGGTCGGGAACTCTTCGCTGGCGTCATCCATGCTCACCATGTAGGCCTCGAAGTGCTTCTTCGGGCCCCTGGCGTGATTGAGCAAATGATAGGTGTGGCCCTTTTCTGTGCCCCGGCGCACCACCTCCAGCCCTTCACCGGCCTTCACCAGCAGTGCATTGCCGTCAGGTTGGTCGTACTGGCTGAACAGCTTGGCCATCGGCATACCCAGCACATCGCACAGGCGGCTGAGGGTATCGAGGCTGGTGGACACCTGGGCGTTCTCGATTTTGCTAAGCATCCCTTGGCTGATACCGGCGATGCGCGCCACATCGGCGAGTTTGAGGGACTGGGCCTGGCGCTGGCGCTTGATCTGCAAGCCCAGGTACTGCTCCAGGCGAAGGCGCGGTTGGGTTTCGGTCGGCATCTAATGTCCTGCACGGTTTCAGTTCAAGAATAAATATATCGCACTGAGAAAGTGCGAAATGCTGCTGCGGTGGCAGCCGTTTTCCTCAGGTGAAAACAAGTTTCCCATATCTACAACGGAATTTCCTGGGCAATGGCGGCTGGCCTCTTCACGCCGAACCGCCGCGAAAAGGCCGGTGGAGGTAAACCTGGCAAGCGCTTTGCATTCCTGTGATGAAAGTAAGTTTCCCATGCGGAATTACAAGCGACCCCTTACCCAGGAGTGTTCAACCCATGTTGCCAGCAGAAACCCAGCGCACCCTCGATCAGCACGGCATCAAGTATGTGCTGGCGCAGTTTGTCGACATCCATGGCTCGGCAAAGACCAAATCGGTGCCGGTCTCGGGCCTCAAGATGGTGGCCGAGGAGGGCGCCGGTTTTGCCGGGTTCGCCATCTGCGGCATGGGCATGGAGCCACACGGCCCTGACTTCATGGCCCGGGGCGACCTGGCCACGTTGATCCCGGTCCCCTGGCAGCCCGGCTATGGCCGGGTGGTGTGCGTCGGCCATGTCAACGGCCAGCCCTGGCCTTATGACAGCCGTTACGTGTTGCAGCAACAGGTGCAGCGCTTGGCCGACAAGGGCTGGACGCTGAACACCGGGCTGGAGCCCGAGTTCAGCCTGTTCCGCCGTGACGAAGGCGGCAAGCTGCAATTGGTGGATGCCTCGGACAACCTCGACAAGCCGTGCTACGACTACAAGGGCCTGTCGCGTTCGCGGTTGTTTCTGGAGCGCCTGACCGAAGCCTTGCAGCCCGTGGGCTTCGACATCTACCAGATCGACCACGAAGACGCCAACGGCCAGTTCGAGATCAACTACACCTACAGCGACGCCATGGAGTCGGCCGACCGCTTCACGTTCTTCCGCATGGCGGCCGGCGAAATCGCCAACGACCTGGGGATGATCTGCTCGTTCATGCCCAAGCCCGACCCCAAGCGCGCGGGTAATGGCATGCACTTTCACCTGTCGCTGGCCAGCAGCACCAACAAGAATCTGTTCCATGACGCCAGCGACAGCAGCGGCATGGGCCTGTCGAAGCTGGCGTACCACTTCGCCGCTGGCCTGATGGCCCACGGCCCGGCGCTGTGTGCCTTCGCGGCGCCAACCGTCAACTCCTACAAACGCTTGGTGGTTGGCCGCTCGTTGTCCGGCTCGACCTGGGCCCCAGCCTTCGTTGCCTGGGGCGCCAACAACCGCTCGGCAATGGTCCGCATCCCCTACGGGCGCCTTGAGTTCCGCTTGCCGGATGCGGGCTGCAACCCGTACCTGGTCACTGCCGCGATCATCGCGGCTGGCCTGGATGGTATCGACCGCCAGCTCGACCCAGGCGAGATGTGCAACGAGAACCTCTACACCCTGAGCCTCGAAGAAATCGCCGCACGCGGTATCAAGACCTTGCCGCAATCGCTCAAGGAAGCCGCCGACGCGCTCGAGGCCGACCCCCTGTTCCGCGAGGTGCTCGGCGCCGAGATCGTCGACGAGTTCATCAAGCTCAAGCGCATGGAGTGGGTGGAGTACTGCCGCCACGTTTCCGACTGGGAAATCCAGCGTTACACCGAGTTTTTCTGACCGCCCCCATCCCTTGGGCGGCCCTCAAAACAGCGGTCGCCCACTGCCTAGTAAGGAGCATCACCATGTGTGGAATCGTAGGTCTGTACCTGAAGAAGCCTGAGCTGGAAGCCCAGCTCGGCAAGCTCTTCGAACCCATGCTGCACGCCATGACCGACCGTGGCCCCGACAGCGCCGGCTTTGCCATTTACGGCGATGAAGTGGCCGACGGCTGGGTAAAACTGACGTTGCAGGCCCTTGATGGGGGCTATTCGTGGGCCAGCTTGATGGGGCAACTGGAAGGGCGCTTGGGCTGCTCGCTGGACTGGTTTCAGAACGCCAGCGCCGCCGTGCTCAAGGTGCACACCACAGAAGCTGCCGCCCGTGCTGCATTGGCCGAGCTGGCCCCTGAAGTGCGCATCATGAGCGCCGGGCAGAGCATCGAAATCCTTAAGGGCATGGGCCTGCCGGCTGAGATTTCCAGCCGCTTCGGCCTGGCCGGCATGAAGGGCAGCCACATCATCGGTCACACCCGTATGGCCACCGAAAGCGCGGTGACCCTGGAGGGCAGCCACCCGTTCTCCACGGGCGCCGACCTGTGCCTGGTGCACAACGGCTCGCTGTCCAACCACTTCCGCCTGCGCCAGGAACTCAAGCGTGAAGGCATCAGCTTCGAGACCGACAACGACACCGAAGTGGCTGCCGGCTACCTGACCTGGCGCCTGCAGCAGGGCGATACCTTGGCCCAGGCTTTGGATGGCGCTCTGCAAGACCTGGACGGGTTCTTCACCTTTGCCATTGGCACCCGCAACGGTTTTGCCGTGATTCGTGACCCGATCGCCTGCAAGCCAGCGGTGCTGGCCGAAACCGACGACTACGTGGCCATGGCCTCCGAATACCAGGCCCTGGCCAGCCTGCCCGGCATTGAAAACGCCAAGGTCTGGGAGCCAGCGCCGGCCACCCTGTACGTCTGGGAGCGCGAAAGCGCCTGACCTGCCACCGAACCTCTGGAGAATCTTATGAAGACGATCGACCTTTCCAGCACTTCGGTGCGTGTCCTTAACCAATCCCTGCACGGTGAGGTGCAAGACCGTGAGTGGCGCGTGACGCGCCCCGACGGCAAACACAACCTGGCTGTCGGCATCAACGAAGACGTTTCGGTAGAGATCGATGGCCATGCCGGCTACTACTGCGCCGGCATGAACCAGAAAGCCAACATTACGGTGCACGGCAATGTGGGCGTGGGGGTGGCGGAAAACATGATGTCCGGCTCGGTGCGGGTCAAGGGCAGTGCCTCTCAGGCCGCCGGTGCAACCGCCCACGGTGGGTTGCTGGTGATCGAGGGCGACGCCGGTGCCCGTTGCGGTATTTCCATGAAGGGCGTCGACATCGTGGTCGGCGGCAGCATTGGCCACATGAGCTGCTTCATGGGCCAGGCCGGGCGTTTGGTGGTGTGCGGCGACGCCGGCGATGCGCTGGGAGACTCGCTGTACGAGGTGCGCATCTACGTCAAGGGCACGGTCCAGTCGCTGGGTTCGGACTGTATCGAGAAAGAAATGCGCGCCGAGCACCTGCAAGAGCTTCAGGCGCTGCTGAACGACGCGGGCCTCGACCATAAAGCCGCCGATTTCAAACGGTATGGCTCGGCCCGTCAGCTGTACAACTTCAAAGTCGACAACGCCTCCGCGTACTGATCCAGGAGCAACCCCATGAGCGAGCAATTCCCCCCGGTACTGCGTGAGTCGGCCACCTTCGATCGCCTGACCATCCAGGAAATCCAGCGTGCCGCCGAAACCGGCATCTATGACATCCGCGGCGGTGGCACCAAGCGCCGCGTGCCGCACTTCGATGACCTGCTGCTGCTCGGCGCCAGCGTGTCGCGCTACCCGCTGGAAGGCTACCGCGAAAAATGCGGCACCGACGTGGTGCTGGGCACCCGCTTTGCCAAGAAACCGATCCACCTGAAGATCCCGGTGACCATCGCCGGCATGAGCTTCGGCGCGTTGTCGGCCAACGCCAAGGAAGCGCTGGGCCGTGGTGCGACCATCGCCGGCACCAGCACCACCACCGGTGACGGCGGCATGACCCCGGAAGAGCGGGGCCAGTCGCAGCACCTGGTGTACCAGTACCTGCCGTCGCGCTACGGCATGAACCCGGACGACCTGCGCAAGGCCGACGCCATCGAGATCGTCCTTGGCCAGGGCGCCAAGCCGGGCGGTGGCGGCATGCTGCTGGGCATGAAAGTGACCGAGCGCGTGGCCGGCATGCGCACCTTGCCGATCGGTGTCGACCAGCGCAGTGCCTGCCGCCACCCGGACTGGACCGGCCCGGATGACCTGGCGATCAAGATTGCCGAGCTGCGCGAGATCACCGATTGGGAAAAACCCATCTACGTGAAAATCGGTGCCAGCCGCCCGTACTACGACGTCAAGCTGGCGGTGAAGGCCGGCGCTGACGTGATCGTGCTCGATGGCATGCAGGGCGGTACTGCCGCGACCCAGGAAGTGTTCATCGAGCACGTCGGCATTCCGATCCTGCCGGCCATCCCGCAGGCGGTGCAGGCACTGCAAGAGATGGGCATGCACCGCAAGGTGCAGTTGATTGTCTCGGGTGGCATCCGCAACGGCGCCGATGTGGCCAAGGCCATGGCCCTGGGCGCTGACGCAGTGGCCATCGGCACCGCCGCGCTGATCGCCCTGGGCGACAACCACCCGCGCCTGGATGCGCAGTTGAAGGCACTTGGCTCGGCCGCCGGTTTCTACGATGACTGGCAGAACGGCCGCGACCCGGCCGGTATCACCACCCAGGATCCGGAACTGGCCAAGCGCCTGAACCCGGAAGAGGCCGGCAGGCGCCTGGCCAACTACCTGCGCGTGCTGGTGCTGGAGGCGCAGACCATGGCCCGTGCCTGCGGCAAGTCGCACCTGCACAACCTTGACCCTGAGGACCTGGTGGCGCTGACCGTGGAAGCAGCCGCCATGGCCCGGGTACCGCTGGCCGGTACTGCCTGGGTACCAGGCCAGGCTCAGTACTGATTCAACCTTCTGGGGCCGCTTTGCGGCCCTTTCGCGACACAAGGCCGCTCCTACAGATGATCGCGGTCCGTTGTAGGAGCGGCCTTGTGTCGCGAAAGGGCTGCGAAGCAGCCCCCGCTGCATCCCCATTCGCACAGGAGTGACTCCATGAAGCTTGCCCTTGCTGTTGTGCTGTTGGCATTGACGCCGTTGGCTCACGCCGCCGAGCCCACCCTGGACACCGGCAACACCGCCTGGATGATCTGCGCGGCGATGTTCGTGCTGATGATGTGCATCCCGGGCCTCGCGCTGTTCTACGGCGGCATGGTGCGGGCCAAGAACTTTCTTTCGGTGTTCACCCAGCTGTTCGCCGTGGCCGGGCTCATCGGCATCCTCTGGGTGCTGTTCGGCTACAGCCTGGTGGTGGATACCCGCGGTATGGTTGAAGGCCAACTGACCTTCAACAGTTTTATCGGCGGCCTGGACAAGGCGCTGATGCTGAACATCGGCCATGACAGCCTGGTAGGGACCATCCCGGAAGGTGTCTTCGCGGTATTTCAGCTGACCTTCGCGATCATCACGCCTGCGCTGATTGCCGGCGGCTTTGCCGAACGCATGAAATTCAGTGCCTCGTTGTTGTTCATGGGCGCCTGGTTCGTCCTGGTGTACGCACCGATTGCCCATATGGTCTGGGGCGGGCCAGGGGCATTGATGGTCAACTGGGGCGTGCTGGACTTTGCCGGCGGCACCGCAGTGCACATCAACTCCGGGGTGGCGGCGCTGGCTGCAGCGTTGATGCTAGGCAAGCGCAAGGGCTACCCACAGGTGGCCATGCCGCCGCACAACCTCGGCTTCACCCTGGTAGGTGCCGGTTTGCTGTGGGTGGGCTGGTTTGGGTTCAACGTGGGCTCGGGGCTTGCGGCCAACGAAGGGGCAGGGGTGGTGATGCTGGCGACCATGGTGGCTGCCTGCGCAGGGATTGTCGGTTGGCTGATTACCGAAAAGCTCATGCATGGGCGGCCCACTGCACTGGGGGCGGCCTCAGGTGCGTTGGCCGGGTTGGTTGGCATCACGCCGGCGTGCGCCTTTGTCGGGCCGTTGGGGGCGCTGGTGATCGGCTTGCTGACGGGGGCTATCTGCTTCTTCGCAGTGACCCGGCTGAAGCAGGCATTGGGGTATGACGACAGCCTCGACGTGTTCGGCCTGCATGGCGTGGGCGGGATGGTTGGCGCGCTATTGACCGGGGTGTTTGCCGCGCCGTCGTTGGGCGGTTATGTGGAAGGCATTACGCCCCTTGGGCAAGCACTGGTGCAACTGAAAGGCGTGGCCTTTACCTTTGGTTATTGCTTTGTGGTGAGCTGGGCGATTTTGGGCGCCATCAAGCTGACTGTCGGGCTGCGGGCCAGCCGGGAGGAGGAAGAGCAGGGGCTGGACCTGGCGGAGCACAATGAGCGGGCTTATAACCTCTGACTACAAGGTGTCTGTACCGGCCTCTTCGCGGGCAAGCCCGCGAAGAGGCCGGTACAGGCTGAATCAGTGCCCCATGGCCAACTTGGCACTCATCTGCCGACGACGGTAAGCGCTGTCACGCGAAGCCAACCACCAGTACAACGGCGAGGTAATCGCCAGCCCCACCAGCCACGACAGGTCTGCCCCGTTGATGTGCTCGGAAACTGGCCCGACATACAGCGGTGTGTTCATGAACGGGATCTGCACCACGATGCCCACGGCGTAGGCCACCAGCGCCTGCGGGTTGTAACGCCCGTAGATACCGCCATCAACCTTGAAGATCGACTGGATGTCGTAGTCACCCTTGTGAATGGCATAGAAGTCGATCAGGTTGATCGCCGTCCATGGCACCAGCACCACCAGCAGCACCAGCACCATGTCGACGAAGTGGCCGATGAAGTCCTTCGATGCGCACACGGCCACCACACTGCAAGCCGCCAGCACGATCAGCGACAGCACCGCACGGCTTTTGGCGGTGGGGATCCAGCGGTAGGCGAAGGTCTGGATCAGGGTAATGATCGACAGCACCGCGCCATACAGGTTGAGGGCGTTATGGCTGATCACGCTGAGCAGGAACAGCACCAGCATGATCGGGCCCAGGGTGCCGGTGGCGAGTTTCACCGCGTCCATGGTGTCCATGCCCGCCGGGATTGCCAGCACCGCGACCGCGCCGAAGATGAACGACAGGCTCGAGCCCAGCACAGAGCCCAGGTAAGTGGTCCAGAAGGTCGAACTGACCTTGACGTCGGCCGGCAGGTAGCGCGAATAGTCCGACACATACGGGGCAAAGGCGATCTGCCACAACGCTGCCAGCGACACCGTGGCCAGCCAGCCGGCCAGGTTGAAACCGCCGCGGGTGAGGAAGTCGTCACTTTGCACGTGGGTGAAGATATAGCCGAAGCCGACCACGATACCGATGCCCAGCACCCAGGTGCCGATGCGGTTGAGCACATGGATGAAGCGGTAACCGATGATGCCGATGATGCCTGACCCCAGTGCGCCAATGACGATACCCACCGGTACCGGCACGGCTTCGACCACGCCATGCAGCGACTTGCCCGCAAGGACGATGTTGGAGGCGAAAAACCCGATGTACATGACCCCGGCGATCACCACCACCAGCAGCGCGCCAAGTGTGCCGAACTGGGCGCGGCTCTGGATCATCTGCGGGATGCCCATCTGCGGGCCTTGGGCCGAGTGCAGCGCCATCAGCACCCCGCCGACCAAGTGGCCGACCAGGATGGCGACGATGCCCCACACCAGGTTCAGGTGAAACAGCTGCACGCCCAGCGCGCCGGTGACGATGGGCAGGGGCGCGATATTGCCCCCGAACCACAGTGTGAACAAATCCCTTACCTTTCCATGGCGGTCTTGCGGGGGCACGTAGCCGATCGTGTGTTTTTCTATGAGGGGTGCCGAGTTGGCTGCACTGGTCATGACTGACTCCAAGGCAAGGTAGGGCATGGGGTACTGCCCGGGTGCGTGCCGGCGAAGGGCGACGCGTTCTTGTTGGAGGGATGATGGGGGGTGCGGGGATAACGAGAAATTAGTAAATATGTGCCCATAAACCTTAAAAAACCTAAGGCTGACAAAAGGTTAAGGGACGAGTGGTAGCAAGGAGCGGGCCATACGGCTGGAAGGCCTGGGCCTGGGGGGTTGGCGCCCTCCGGGTGAATGGGCCGGGAACCGGGCTGGTGCGAGGTGCGCGTTTTCAGTGCAGATAAATAGTCCGCCTGTGCCGTAATGCTGTTCACTTAACGTATCCATCGCCTGCATTGGGGCCGCTTTGCGGCCCATCGCGGCACAAGGCCGCTCCCACAATGTTCGCGCATGCCCTGTAAATAGGGGCATAACGCGGTCGGTGTGGGAGCGGGCTTGCCCGCGAAGAGGCCAGAGCAGGCCTGCACAGCTACATGGGCAACAGCCGGTCCTGGATCACTTCCTTCATCACCAACGTCGAACTCAACCGCTTCACGTTGGGAATGCTGGTCAGGTGTTCGTCATACAGCTTCTGAAACGCTGGCAGGTCCTTCGCCACCACGTGCAGCAGGTAGTCCGGGTCGCCGAACAGCCGCTGCGCCTCGACGATCTGGGGGATTTCGGCCAACGCTGCCTCGAAGTCCGCCACCGGCTGGCGCGTCACCTCGCGCAGGGTGACGAACACCAGCGCGGCGAAGTTCAGCCCCAGTGCAGTCGGCGCCAGGCGCGCGTGGTAGCCCAGGATGGCGCCCGATTCCTCCAGCGCCTTCAGCCGGCGATGGCAGGGCGATAGGCTCAGGCCCACGCGATCCGCCAATTCGGTCACCGACAAGCGACCATCTTTTTGCAGCTCGGCAAGGATTTTTCGATCAGTTCTGTCCATGGAGAAGAATCTTCCAGCTTATGTGCGATGACGGGGAATATACGAAAGAAAATGCCCCGAAGGAATCCGTAATCTTTCTGCATACCAAGCCAAGACATAAGGAAGATTCAAGTGGCAATCAGTGTGCTGACGGCGTTCTGGGCCGTGTCGTTGCTGTTCGTGATTACCCCTGGTGCCGACTGGGCCTACGCCATCTCGGCGGGTATGCGTGGCCGCTGGGTGATGCCTGCGGTGGCGGGCATGTTGTCGGGCCACTTCCTTGCGACGTTGGTGGTGGCGGCCGGCGTGGGCAGCTTGTTGGCGGGGCACCCGTTGGCGTTGACGTTGCTGACCCTGGCAGGCTGCACCTATTTGTTGTGGCTGGGCGGCAACCTGTTGTTGAGCCCCGGCGTGCCGGAAGCGGGGCAGGACGGGGTGGGGGAGTCCGGCTCGCGCTGGGCCTTTAAAGGCTTTTGCGTCAGTGGGCTTAACCCGAAGGTATTCCTGCTGTTTCTGGCCTTGTTGCCGCAATTCACCGACCCGCAGTCAAGCTGGCCGGTGCCGGTGCAGATCCTGCTGCTGGGGCTGGTGCACCTGTGCAGCTCGCTGGTGATCTATTCGCTGGTGGGGTACGGCGCCAAGGCCATCTTGAGCACCCGGCCAGGGGCGGCGAAGATGGTCGGGCGGGTGTCGGGCGTGGCGATGATCGCCGTGGCCCTGGGGCTGATTGCCGGGCAGTTGGGCTGACGCTACCGGCGTTGACGCCGCTCGGATACACTCGCCGATACATTTTGCACAATCAGGACGTGCCCCATGCCCGATACCGCCCAACTGCTGACCTTCGCATTGATCTGCCTGGGCATGGTGCTGACGCCCGGCCCGAACATGATCTACCTGATTTCCCGGTCGATTTGCCAGGGCCGCAATGCGGGGTTGATTTCCCTCGGTGGTGTGGCCTTGGGCTTCGTCATCTACATGCTCTGCGCTGCGCTGGGCATCAGCGCGCTGGTCATGGCCGTGCCGTTTGCCTACGACGTGCTGCGCATCGGTGGCGCACTGTACCTGTTGTACCTGGCCTGGCAGGCGCTTCGGCCTGGCGGCAACTCGCCATTCCAGGTCCGCGACCTGCCAGCGGACAGCCCGCGGCGGCTGTTCACCATGGGCTTTGCCACCAGCCTGCTGAACCCGAAGATCGCCGTCATGTACCTGTCGTTGATGCCGCAGTTCATCGAGCCCGGTCACGGCAGCGTGTTGGTGCAGTCGCTGGTGCTCGGGTCTACGCAAATCGCCATCAGCGTTTCGGTCAATGCCTTGATCGCGGTGATGGCCGGCTCCATCGCCGTGTTCTTAGGCGGGCGGCCCCTGTGGCAGCGCGTTCAGCGCTGGTTGATGGGCACTGTGCTGGCCGGGTTGGCCTTGCGCATGCTGGCTGAAGGGCGCCGTTGAAAAACGTCTGAAAGCAAGGGAACGAACGGGTACTTGCAGGCCTCCTATCCATCAGATGGATGGCAATGTGCCCGGGACTTCCCTGACATGAGATCGCTTCAACAACCCCCCACCGACGCGGGTGACCCACCGTTGGGCTTTCTGCTCAACGGCGGTAGCGTCGGCAGCCTGCTCCAGTCGATGGACTGGCGCGGCTCGCCGGTGGGTCCCCCCCACACCTGGTCGCCGCACCTGCAGACGGTCATGGGCACGCTGCTGCCAGCGCAAGCGCAGTGCGTGCTGTTCTGGGGGCCGGCCTACGTGGCGCTGTACAACGATGCCTACGCACCGAGCATTGGCACCAAGCACCCGCAGGCATTGGGGCGGCCGGCCCAGGAAAACTGGAGTGAGCTGTGGGACGACCTGGAGCCGTTGCTGCGCGGTGTGCGCGAGAGCGGCCAGACCTTCTCGGCCAAGGATCGCCCTTTCTACATCGAGCGCCACGGCGTGGGTGAAACGGCCTATTTTGATGTGTCCTATTCCGCTGTGCGCGAGGCTGACGGCAGCGTCGGTGGTGTGCTGTGCCTTGTGACTGAGACTACCGAGCGCGTACGCTTCCAGCAGCGCCAGGCCTTTTTGCTGGAGCTGGGCCGTGCTTTACCCGCGCTGGGTGATGCAGAGCGGATCGAAGCGTTCGCGGTAAGTCGGCTGGCACGGCGACTCGGCGCGGCACGGGTCTATTTTGGTGAAGACCAAGGCGACGGCAGCAACTTCCAGGTAGCACATGACTGGTCCGAGGCCTTGCCCTCATTCGTCGGCCAGCATGCCTACGCGAGCTTCGGTGCTTCGTTGCGCGAGCAACTGGCAGCGGGGCAGGTGGTGCAGCAGCCTTACAGCCTGCATGTGCCGGTCCTGCGCGCTGGCCGGCTGGAGACCACCCTCAGTGTGCATTTCCATACCCCGCACCTGTGCCCTGAAGACGAATGCCAGCTGGTGGAAGAGAGCGCCAAGCAAGCCTGGGCGGCGATTACCCATGCCAGGGCCGAGCGGGCGCTGCACCTGCTCAACGAAAGCCTGGAGGAGCGCGTGGCGTCGGCCCTGGCTCAGCGCGAATCTGCGATGCTGCAGCTGCACGAAGCGCACAAGATGGAAATGATCGGGCAATTGACCGGTGGCATCGCCCATGACCTCAACAACATGCTCACGCCGATCATTGCCTCGTTCGAATTGATGCGCCGCAACCCACAGTCCGAGCGTGCCCCCAGGCTGATCGACGGCGGCCTGCAGGCTGCCGAGCGGGCGCGCAACCTGGTCGGTCGGCTGCTCAGTTTCGCCCGCCGGCAAACCCTCAAACCCCAAGCCGTGTCTCTGGCGGCGCTGGTGGAAGACATGCGTGAGCTGATCGCCCGTTCGCTGGGGCCGACCATTACCGTGCACGTGCAGGTCGACCCGGCGCTACCGGCCGTGGTGGCCGACCCTCATCAACTGGAGCTGGCCTTGCTCAACCTGGTGGTCAACGGCCGTGACGCCATGCCTGAAGGCGGTGAGCTGAGTATCGTCGCCGGTATCGATGTAAACGGCCCGCCGAGGCCGGAAGGTGTGGCCGCGGCGCGGCTGGCCTGGCTACAGGTACGTGACAGTGGCTGTGGGATGGACGCTGAACAACTGCGCCGCTGCTTCGAGCCCTTCTACTCGACCAAGGCGGTGGGCAAAGGCACCGGCCTAGGCCTGCCGATGGTGCAGGGCTTGGCCGTGCAGTCGGGCGGTGGCTTTACCCTTCGTTCGTGGCCAGGTGAGGGCACCGAGGCGACCTTGTGGCTGCCGACCAGCGATGTGGCGGCAAGCTGCCGCGACAGCGATACAGCCGAAGCGCCATTGGCCGGCCGGAAGAACCACGTGCTGTTGGTCGATGACGAAGCGATCGTTCGCCATGCCACAGCGCTGCAACTGCGCGACCTCGGCTACGAAGTGATCGAGGCCGACAGTGCGGCGGCGGCCTTGCAGCTGGTAGAGCGGGGGCTAGTGCCGGATGTGCTGGTGACCGACCATGTGATGGCCGAGATGACCGGCGTGCGCTTCGCCCAGCAGATGCGCCAGCGCCAGGCCAACCTGCCGGTGTTGATCATTACCGGCTACGCCAACCTGACACCGCGCGAACTCAAAGGCTTCGAAGTGCTGCGCAAGCCGTACCGGCGTGCCGAGCTGGCGCAGAGTGTGGCGCGGTTGTTGGCCGCGCAACGGTAGCCGCTATTCAGAAGCCTCAGGGCCGGCAGAGGGCGCTTGTTGCGGCAGGTACAGGGTAAACGTCGTGCCCTGGCCTTCGACGCTGATCACCTCTACATCGCCTTCGGACTGCTTGGCAAAGCCGAACACCTGGGAAAGGCCAAGCCCGGTGCCTTCACCGGGCGCTTTGGTGGTGAAGAACGGGTCGAAGATGCGATCGAGCAGCTCGCTGGCGATGCCGACACCGCTGTCCACTACCGAGATGGCGGCAAAGGGCCCGGCTTGCGCGGCCTGCCCACGCAGGCCGGGCAGGCGTTGGTTGGCCTGAAGGCGCAGGCGCAAGGTGCCTTCCCCGGCCATGGCGTCGCGGCCGTTGAGCATCAGGTTGATGATCGCGGTCTCGAGTTGGCTGAGGTCGGCGCGGATATGGCAAGGCGCCTCTGGCAGTTCGATTTCCACCTGAACCCGTGCACCGGTAGCGGTATCGAGCATATCGGCCATGGCCTGCAGCCGCGGCCCGGCCTCGAACACTTGTGGGCTCAAGGCCTGCCGACGGGCGAAAGCGAGCAGTTGGCCGGTCAACTTGGCGCCGCGTTCGACGGTGTCGGCAATGGTCTTGAGGTAGCGCTCGCGGCGTGCTTCATCCAAGTTGGGACGCTGCAAGAAGTGCAATGACGAGCGGATGATGGTCAGCAGGTTGTTGAAGTCGTGTGCCACACCGCCAGTTAACTGGCCGATGGCCTCGAGCTTCTGTGCCTGGCGCAGCACGGCTTCGGTGTGCAGCAGCTGGGCGGTGCGCTCTTCGACGCGGTGCTCCAGGGAGGCGTTGAGCGCCTCCAGCGCGGCCAAGGCTTCACGCACTTCGGCGTGGGCCTGGACCCGTTGGATATGCGACCAGCAGCGTTCGGTGACTTCGCGGATCAGGCGCAGTTCATAGCCCGTCCATACCCGGGGCGCCTTGTCATGAATAGCCATCAGGGCGGTCAGGCGACCGTCCTTGATCAGCGGCATGCAGATGGTCGCGGTGATGCCGATGGCCTGGAACGTCGCGGCTTCCTCGGCGGCCAGTTCGTTGAGGTTGTCATTGATCACCAGCGGTTCGCCTGCGCGCAGTCGGCTGACAGCCAGGCGACCGAAGTCGGCCAGGCGGTATTGGCCGATTAGGCGCGGCGAGCCGGGGGCGACGGTGTCGCCGCAGATGTTGAAGCCGTCCTGGTCGGGGTCCATCACCGCGTAGGCGCAGCTGGACAGATGCAGGTGTTCCACCAGCATGCGGGTGGTGATGGCCATGATCCGCTCGGGGTCGGTGGCATTGGCCACTTCGCGCCCCAGGCCGTCGAGAAAGCTCAGGCGCTGGCTGTTGACCACGCTGGTGGTGGTTTCGGTCACCGTGTCGAGCATGCCCAGCACAGTGCCGTCTTCGCCGCGGATCGGGCTGTAGCAGAAGGTGAAGTAGGCGCGTTCGGGGGCACCGTTGCGGTCGATGACCAAGGGAAAGTCTTCGATGTAGATCGCCTCACCGGCCATGGCGTGTTCGGCCATGGCGCTGATTTCGCCCCAGGCCTCCTGCCACACTTCACTGAACGGCCGGCCTAGGGCTAAAGGTTTGCTACCGAGGATAGGGATGAAGGCATCGTTGTACAAAGTGATCAGCTCGCGGCCCCACAACACGGCTTGCGGAAAGCGCGAGGCCAGGCACAAGGCCACCGAGGTCTTGAGCGCGCTCGGCCAGGCCTCGAGCGGGCCCAGTGGGCTGTGGGTCCAATCGTGCTGGCGGATGCGTTCGGCCATCAGCCCGCCGCCGTCTAGCCATTTCGCCATGTGTGCTGCCGATCCTTCATAGCTGGGAGGATAAGGGTGCACCGAGAATAGCGAATTGGCGAGGGCTTTATGTCGTCTGTGCGGGCCTCTTCGCGTGTAGGAGCAGCCTTGTGCTGCGAAGAGGCCAGCGAAAGCAGCGAAGATCTCCGCTGTTATCCCCGGCCCCTTCGCAGCACAAGGCTGCTCCTACCGAATCGTGCAGGCTCAGCGAATGAAATGCACCTTGCCGGTATCGTCATTGCCCATGTAGATGCCGTACACCCCGGCCTGGCGCTCCAGGATATACCGCTCGAGAATCTGCCGGATGGCCGGGTAGTAGATCTCTTCCCAGGGGATTTCGTCCGGCTCGAAGAACTTGTAGGCCAGTGTCTCCGGGCCGAACTGGCCGGTCTCCTGCGTGGCGATGGCGCGGAAGATGATGTACACCTCGCTGATCTTGGCCACGCTGAAAATCGAGTAGGGCGAGACGATTTCGGCGTGCACGCCGCTTTCTTCCCACACCTCGCGCAACGCCGCCTGCTCGGTGGTCTCGCCCGCTTCCATGAACCCGGCGGGCAAGGTCCAGGTGCCAGGGCGGGGTGGAATAGCCCGCTGGCACAGCAAGTACCTGCCATCGCGCTCGATGATGCAGCCGGCGATGATTTTCGGGTTGATGTAGTGGATGTAGCCGCAGCCGGTGCAATGCAGGCGTTCGTGGGTGTCGCCTGTGGGAACGCCCCGGGCCAGTTCCGTGGTGCAGTGCGGGCAGTAGCGCGGGGCGTTGGGCATGGTCAGCGGCCTATGCGGGGTTCTATACGTGGCTCTTTGAGGGCCAGGGGCTCGACCATGTCGCGCACCTTGGTGTTGTCATCCTGCTTCTGGCGCAGGTAGTCCAGGGCCACCTTGGCGGCGGCGCGGACGTGATCGACCGAGGCTTGGTGGGCGACCAGTGGGTCACCGCCCTTGATCGCCTCGACGATCTTTTCCATCTCCCGGTTGCTGGCACCGCGGCGGTTTTCCTGCGACACCGAGGTGGCGCGCAGGTAGCTGATGCGGGCCTGCAATTGGCGCAGCTGTTGAGCGGCAACCTGGTTGCCGGAGCCTTCCAGCAGCACATCGTAAAAGCCTTGCACCGAGTCGAGCACCTGTTGCAGTTCGCCTTCTTCCAGGGCTTCGCGGTTGACCTCCAGCGCGCGCTCCAGGGCGCGAATGTCCTTGGCCTTGGCATTGAGGGTGAACAGCTGGACGATCAAGCCTTCGAGCACGCAGCGCAGCTCGTAGATATCGCGGGCATCTTCCAGGGTAATGATGGCCACGCGCGGGCCTTTGGCGTCGGCGAACTCGACCAGGCCTTCGGATTCGAGGTGGCGCAGGGCTTCACGTACAGAGGTGCGGCTGACCCCGAGGCGGTCGCAAAGGTCGCGCTCCACCAGGCGGTCACCTGGCAGCAAGTGGAAGTTCATGATCGCGGCGCGCAGCTTGTCGAGCACGATTTCGCGCAGGGTAACGGGGTTGCGGTTGACCTTGAAGCTGTCGTCGAGTGGCTGGCGTTTCATCAGGTGCGCTCTTTATGAGGCTGTTGCGCCAACCCGCGGAGCACGCCGAACCGGGCGCTGCTCCTTACGGTGGTTCGAACAGCCCGTTGTTAACGGGTTGACTCCGCATCGGCTTCGGCGAACGCTTCGCGGGCCAGGCGGAAACTGTCCACCGCCGCGGGTACGCCGCAATAAATGCCGACTTGGAGCAGGATCTCGCGAATCTGTTCTCGGCTCAGGCCATTACGCAATGCGCCGCGGATGTGCAGCTTGAGTTCGTGGGGCCGGTTGAGCGCGGAAATCATGGCCAAGTTTATCATGCTGCGCTCTTTGAGCGACAAGCCTTCGCGGCCCCAGACATGGCCCCAGCAATACTCGGTGACCAGCTCTTGCAAGGGCTTTGTGAAGTCGTCGGCGTTCTGGATCGAGCGGTTGACGTAGTCTTCGCCCAGCACTTGGGTGCGGATCTGCAGGCCTTTCTCGTACTTTTCGTTGCTCATTGACCAGCTCCGAATCAAAACAGGGGCCGCAACCAAGGGTGAGAGGGTAGCGCGGCCCCTAAAAAATGGGTGGAACAGGGCCGCTTTGCGGCCCAATCGCCGGCAAGCCGGCTCCCACAGGTACAGCACAGGCAGACAGGACCGTGGCGATCCTGTGGGAGCCGGCTTGCCGGCGATTGGGCTGCAGGGCAGCCCCAAGGGTATCAGCCCAGCGGGGGCAGGGCGCCCAGCTTGCCTTTGTGGTAGACCATCGGGGTGACCGGATCTGCCGGCAACACCAGGTTTTTCACCGCGCCGACGATGATCGCGTGGTCACCGCCGTCATACTCGCGCCACAGTTCGCACTCGATGATCGCCGTGGCCTTGGCCAGCAACGGGTTGCCCAGCTCGCTCAGGTGCCAGTCGATGCCCTTGGCCTTTTCCTTGCCCTTGCCGGCAAAGGCATACGCCTCGGCGGTTTGCTCGGCAGACAGCAGGTGAATGGCGAACTGCTTGCTGTCACGCAGGATTGGGTACGTGTCGGAGGCGTAGTTGGGGCAGAACAGCACCAGCGCCGGATCGATCGACAGCGCGCTGAACGCGCTGGCGGTGATACCGACGATGCCGCCGTCGGCGTCCAGGGTGGTGACCACCGTAACGCCGGACGGGAAGGAGCCCATCACGTCTTTGTAGATGCCTGGTTCGATCATCTCGTGCTACCTCTTAACGCATCACAAACGGGTCGGGCATCGGCGCGGTGGACAGGTTAATCCACACGGTCTTCAGCTCGGTATAGGCCAGCACCGAATCGATGCCGCTCTCACGGCCGTAGCCGCTGTTCTTGAAGCCACCGATCGGTGCCATGGCCGACACCGCGCGGTAGGTGTTGACCCAGATGATGCCCGAGCGTACGTCACGGGCCAGGCGGTGGGCGCGGCCCAGGTCGCGGGTCCAGATGCCGGCCGCCAGGCCGAACTGCGAGTCGTTGGCAATGGCCAGGGCCTCTTCTTCGGTCTTGAAGCGAATGACCGCGGCAACGGGGCCGAACACCTCTTCCTGCATGATGGTCATCGAGTTGCTGTCGCACTCGAACAGGGTGGGTTCGTAGAACCAGCCGTCACCCTCGACCTCGGCTCGCTTGCCCCCCAGGTGCAGCTTGGCGCCTTCGGCCTTGGCCGCAGCGACCAGGCCTTCGACCACGGCCAGTTGCTGGGCGGTGGCCATCGGGCCCATTTCGCTGGCGTCGTCCTGTGGGTTGCCGATGCGGATGCGCTTGGCTCGCTCGACCAGGCGGCTGACGAATTCGTCGAAGATCTCGTCCTGTACCAGCAGGCGTGAACCGGCCACGCAACTTTGCCCGGAGGCGGCATAAATGCCGGCCACGGCGCCGTTGATGGCGCTGTCCAGGTCGGCGTCGGCGAAGATGATGTTCGGCGACTTGCCGCCCAGCTCCAGCGACAGCTTGGCGAAGTTCTCGGCGCTGCTGCGCACCACATGGCGGGCCGTGGCGGCGCCGCCGGTGAAGGCGATCTTGCGTACCAGCGGGTGGCGAGTCAGGGCCGCGCCGGTGCTAGGGCCATAGCCGGTGACCACGTTGACCACACCCGGCGGGAAGCCGGCTTCAAGGGCCAGGCGAGCCAGCTCGAGGATGGTCGCCGAGGCGTGTTCGGACGGTTTGAGCACGATGGTGTTGCCGGCGGCGAGGGCCGGGGCCAGCTTGATGGCCGTCAGGTACAGCGGGCTGTTCCACGGGATGATCCCGGCGACCACGCCAATCGGCTCGTGCACGGTGTAGGCGAACAGGTCTGGCTTGTCCAGCGGCAGGGTGCCGCCTTCGAGCTTGTCGGCCAGGCCTGCGGTGTAGTGGAAGAACTCGGGCAGGTAACCGACTTGGCCGCGGGTTTCGCGGATCAGCTTGCCGTTATCACGGCTTTCCAGCTGGGCCAGGTGCTCTTTGTTTTCGGTGATCAGGTCGCCCAGCCGGCGCAGCAGTTTGCCGCGCGCCGTGGCGGTGATGCTGCGCCAGGCTGGGCTTTCGAAGGCACGCTGGGCGGCCTGCACGGCCAGCTCCACATCGGCTTCGTCGGCATCGGGCAGTTGCGCCCAGGCTTGGGCGGTGGCCGGGTTGAGGCTGTCGAAAGTCTTGCCGCTCTGGGCATCGAGCCATTGGCCGTCGATGCACATCTGGAAACGTACGAGGGTCATGCAACAATCCCCTTGGCGGATTCGGTGAGGGTGCGGGCTTGCTTGAGGAAGTCCAACAGCATCTTGTTGACTTCACGCGGTGCTTCCACCGGCATCATATGCCGTTGCTCGGCGAGGACCACACTGTGCGCCCCAGGGATGCTGGCGGCGAGCTGGCGGGTCATGGCCGGGGTGGAGCCCGAATCGAGTTCGCCGGTGGCGATCAGCGTCGGCACCTGGATGCTGCCTAGGTCGCTGGCGCGGTACATGTCCTGGGTGGCGAACAGCGAATAAGTAGTGTGGTAGCCCTGCGGGTCGTTGCTCGCCAGCACCTGGCGAATGGCGGCGACCTGCGCCGGGTTGGCTGCCTTGTATTCACGGCTGAACCAGCGGTCGAGGGCGGCGTCGACGTTGGCGTCGGGGCCGAGCTCCGCCGCTTGGGCGGCGCGGGCGATGACACCGGCACTCTGCTCGGGGGTGCGGTTGAACACGCTGTTGAGCACCACCAGGGCAGACAGCCTGTGCGGGTAGTTGAGGGCGAAAGCACGTGCCACCAGGCCGCCCATGGAGAAGCCGATTACGGTGGCCTGGGCAATCTGCAGGTGGTCGAGCAACTCGACGAGCTGGGCGGCGTAGCCTTCCAGGCTGGTGTCGGCGGCTGGCAACGCACTCTGGCCGTGGCCGAGCATGTCGTAAGCGATGACGCGGTAGTCATTGGCCAGGCCAACGAACTGACCGCCCCACATTTCCTTGTTCAGGCCCACGCCGTGGATCAGCACCACGGGTTGGCCCTGGCCTTGGTCCAGGTAACTGGTCCCGGCCGGTGTACGTTCAGCGACAGGCTGAATCATGGAGGGCGCTCCTTGAAGGTCGGACGCGGCGGGTAAGCACGCCACGCCCCGGCCCGTCTTGGTTGTTGTTATTGAGCGTTGGCTTTTTCGGCAGCCAGTTCTTCCAGGTCGATGTAGCGGTTGCCAATGCGCGGGTGCAGACGACCGCCGTCGGCAGCGCCCAGGACCACGACGATTTCGTCGGCACGCGGGGCGTCTTCGATCTGCATTTCAAGGGTGATGTAGTGCGAACGCAGGCCTTCGTCGTCCTTCTGCATCATCGGGATCTGGATCGAGGTGCCTGGGCCGCCGCGCTTGTTGGTGAAGCTCAGGTAGCTCTTGGCCTGTACCGCTTCGCGGTAGTGGTTGCCGAAACGCAGGGTGTGGATCACGGCAGAGGCGTGTTCGATTTCGCCGTCGGCGCCGACCACAGCGGCTTTACCGTAGGCTTCGATCTTGTCGGCACCGCCGATGGCGGCGGTCAGGCGCTCGACCATCAGTGCGCCCAGCTCAGAGCAGTTGGCACGGATTTCCGGCTTCAGATCTTCTACAAAACCACGACCCGCCCACGGGTTCTTGATCACCACGGCCAGGCCGACCATGGTCACCGGTTTGTCGGTGGCCTTGCCGCCTTCGATGCGGGTCTCTTCGGAGTAGGTGACGATCTTGCGGATTTCGAAACTCATGGGTGGCTCCTGGTGAGGGTTATCAGCTCTTGTTGTCTGATGGTATACCATAATATTTGTTGTGCAAGAGGGGGCTTGAAAAATCTCTCCCTGGGGGACGAAAGGTTGCTTGATCCCTTGATTTGCGCGGCGTCTGTACCGGCCCCCTCGCGGGCTTGCCCGCGAAGAGGCCGCCTGAAACTCAAAAAAATGCCCGCTCGCAAGAGCCACTAGGGCCCCCGGGAGCGGGCTGATCCCGCAACTACTTCAGGCAAAGGGAATTCAGGCGAACGCCGGCACCACTTCCTTGATGAACAGCTCGAGCGACTTTTTCTTCTCGGCGTGGGGCAGGCTGTTGTCGCACCAGAAGCTGAACTCGTCGACGCCGAGCTCTTGGTAGTACTTGATGCGCGCGATGATTTCTTCGGGTGTGCCGATCATGGTGTTCTTGCGGATGTTTTCCAGCTGGAACGCCGGCACTTCGGCAAACTTCGATTCCGGGCTCGGCTCCAGGAAGCCGTTGACCGGCACAGTCTTGTTGCCGAACCAGGCGTCGAAGGTGCGGTAGAAGCGCGAGATCGCCTGGGCGCCAACCTTCCAGCCTTCGGGCTCGGACGGGCTGTGCACGTGGGTGTGGCGCAGCACCATCAATTGTGGGCGGGGCACATCCGGGTTGTTGTCCAGGGCCGCCTGGAACTTGTTTTTCAGGTCCAGTACTTCTTCGTCACCCTTCATCAGTGGGGTGACCATGACGTTGCAGCCGTTGGCCACGGCGAAGTTGTGCGAGTCTGGGTCGCGGGCGGCGATCCACATCGGCGGTGTAGCGTTGAACGGTTTCGGCACGCTGGTGGAGGTGGGGAACTTGTACACCTCGCCGTCGTGGGCGTAGTCGCCTTCCCACAGTTTGCGCACCACCGGGACCATTTCACGCAGGGCCTTGCCGCCGTCGGTGGCAGGCATGCCATTGGCCATGCGGTCGAATTCGAACTGATAGGCGCCGCGCGCCAGGCCCACTTCCATGCGGCCGTTGCTGATCACGTCGAGCAGGGCGCATTCGCCTGCCACGCGGATCGGGTTCCAGAACGGCGCGATGATGGTGCCGGCGCCCAGGCGGATCTTCTCGGTGCGCGCGGCGAGGTAGGCCAGCAGCGGCATCGGGCTTGGCGAAATGGTGTACTCCATAGCATGGTGTTCGCCGATCCACACGGTGCTGAAACCGCCGTTCTCGGCCATCAGGGTCAGTTCGGTCAGGTCTTCGAACAGCTGGCGGTGGCTGACCTGTTCATCCCAACGTTCCATGTGTACGAACAACGAAAATTTCATGGGGCTTTCCTCGGAGCTTGAAAGTCTCGCCTGGCGCACCAGGCGTCAGTAATAAGGCTAGGTGCTTCAGGCGAAGGCGGGCAGGCTGGCCATCTTGCCGCGGCAGTAGATCATCGGCTGCGGGGCTTGCTCGGGGACGATCAGGTTGTGCACCTTGCCGACCATGATGGCGTGGTCGCCACCTTCATATTCACGCCACAGTTCGCATTCGATGATGGCGGTGGCATTGGCCAGCAGCGGGTTGCCCAGCGCACTCAGGGACCACTCGATGCCGGTGGCTTTGTCTTTGCCTTTTTTGGCGAACGCATAGGCTTCGGCTTGCTGTTCACCAGAAAGCAGGTGAATGGCGAAGCGCTTCTGCTTGATCAGCACAGGGTAGGAGTCGGAGCTGTAGTTGGGGCAGAACAGCACCAGCGGCGGGTCCATCGACAGGGAGGAGAAGGCGCTGGCGGTAAGGCCGACGATCGAGCCGTCGTCGTCCAGGGTGGTGATGACGGTAACGCCGGACGGGAAAGAGCCCAGGACGTTCTTGTAGACGGTTGCGTCGATCATCTCATGTACCTCAGAAGGGCTGCGGTGGTCCGCGGTTTTTATCGTTGATGTGTCTGATGGTATACCGTAATACTCGATTTGCAAGCGGAATTTTCCGCCGTAGCAAAATCACGATGAATGGCGCAAAGCCGCATGGATAGGGGGCTTGGCGGAATTTCAATGCCCCAGCTTCAGGTGCTGAACCGGATCAGTTAGGGTGTTTTAAGCCGAATCAGTGTTGTCAAAAGTTTGGAATACCATAATATGGTCCGCAGCTGAGAGGCCGCCTAGACGCGGTTTCCTTACAAAGATAAAAACGACCTTTCGAGCTGAAAACCATGTCCCAACCGTCATCGCAACACCAGTTTGTCGAGAATCACACGGTCGATCACGTTCCACCTGCCGAGCGCCATGGGAAGGCGCGCGACCTGTTCACCCTCTGGTTCAGCACCAACATTGCGCCGCTGCCCATCGTCACCGGTGCGATGGTGGTGCAGGTGTTCCACCTGAACCTGGTGTGGGGGCTTGTCGCCATTGTGCTGGGCCACCTGCTCGGGGGCGTGGTCATCGCCCTGGCCTCTGCGCAGGGACCGCAGCTGGGCATTCCGCAGATGGTCCAGAGCCGCGGCCAGTTCGGCCGTTATGGCGCCCTGCTGATCGTGTTCTTCACGGCGCTGATCTATGTGGGCTTCTTCATTTCCAACATCGTGCTGGCGGGCAAGACCATCCACGGTATCGCCCCGAGCGTGCCGATGCCTGGTGCCATCGTCATCGGCGCCCTCAGCGCGACGGCCATTGGCGTGATCGGCTACCGCTTCATCCATATCCTCAACCGTATCGGTACCTGGGTGATGGGGTCGGCGCTGCTGGCCGGGTTCATCATGATGTTCATCCAGGAGCTGCCGGCCGACTTCTTCAGCCGCGGTGCGTTCAATTTGTCGGGCTTCATCGCCACGGTGTCGCTGGGCACCATCTGGCAGATCAGCTTCTCGCCGTACACCTCCGACTACTCACGCTACCTGCCTAAAGAAGTCGGCATTGCCAAGCCGTTCTGGGCCACCTATTTCGGTGCCACGCTGGGCACCATCCTGTGCTTCAGCTTTGGTGCGGTGGCGGTGTTGTGCGTACCGGAAGGCACGGACGCGATGGACGCCGTCAAGCAAGCCACCGGCTGGCTCGGCCCGATCCTGATGGTGTTGTTCCTGCTCAACATCATCAGCCACAACGCGCTCAACCTGTATGGCGCGGTGTTGTCGATCGTCACGGCCATCCAGACCTTCTTTGCCAAGTGGACGCCGAGCATCAAGGTGCGGGTGATCCTGGCGTCGGTGATTCTGGTGGGCTGCGGCCTGGTGGCGCTGAATGCGTCGGCGGGCTTCATTGGCCAGTTCATCGGCTTGATCCTGGCGCTGTTGCTGGTGTTGGTGCCGTGGGCGTCGATCAACCTGATCGACTTCTACCTGATCAAGAAGGGCCAGTACGACATCGCGTCGATTTTCAGTGCCGACGGCGGCATTTATGGGCGCTTCAACCACCACGCGATCATTGCCTATGCGTGCGGGATCGTGGTGCAGCTGCCGTTTGCCAATACGGCGCTGTATGTGGGGCCGTATTCGAACATCGTCGAAGGGGCTGATTTGTCCTGGCTGATCGGGTTGCTGGTGACGGTGCCGCTGTATTACTGCCTGGCGACGCGCGGGCAGAGTGTTAACAGTGCGCGGGCTGTCAGCGTGAACGACTGATGATCAAAACTGGGGCCGCTGTGCGGCCCCTTCGCGGGGCAAGCCCGCTCCCACAGAGCTGTGAGCTGACCTCAAGGCTGGCGTCCTACCTGTAGGAGCGGGCTTGCCCCGCGAAGGGGCTGCAAAGCAGCCCCAGCTATCTTGAGTCAAACCTTGAACTGGGCAACCATCCCATTCAGGTCCACCGCCAACCGCGACAGGTCCTGCGCCGCCGCACTGGTCTGATTCGCACCCGCCGACGTCTGCATCGCCAGGTCGCGAATATTCACCAGGTTACGGTCTACCTCCCGCGCCACCTGCGCCTGTTCCTCCGACGCACTGGCGATCACCAGGTTGCGCTGGTTGATCGAGGCAATCGCTTCGGCAATCACCTCAAGTGCCTGGCCTGCAGACTGGGCCACTTCCAGTGTGCCCGTGGCACGCCCTTGGCTGCTGTGCATGGCGCTTACCGCGCGCTCGGTGCCGGTCTGGATACCCACGATCATCTGTTCGATTTCTGCCGTGGACTGCTGAGTCCGGTGGGCCAGTGCGCGCACCTCGTCGGCGACTACCGCAAAGCCACGGCCTGCCTCACCGGCCCGTGCTGCCTCGATGGCGGCATTGAGCGCCAACAGGTTGGTCTGCCCGGCGATCGCGCCGATCACATCGAGCACGCGGCTGATCTCGTTGGCATTGTTGGCCAGCAGTTCGATCTCGGCCGAGGTACCGGTGACGTCGTCGACCAGGTGCTGGATCGACGCCAAGGCCTGGTTGACCTGGTCGCGACCGTCGCGGGTGGTGCGGTCGGCGCCTTTGGACGCGTCTGCGGTACTCACCGCGTTGTTCGCCACTTCTTCCACGGCGGCTGTCATCTGGTTGACAGCAGTAGCGGCCTGGTCGATCTCCGCACTTTGCTGGTGCAGGCCGCGGCTGGTGTCCTCCGTGACGGTGTGCAGCTCTTCCGAGGCCGAGGCCAGCTGGTCGGACGACGCGGCAATCTTGCGCAGGGTGTCGCGCAGGCTGTCTTGCATACGGCTCAAGGCGCGCAGCAGTTGCGCCGGTTCGTCGCGGCCGATCACGCGAATTTCGCGGGTCAGGTCGCCGGTGGCCACGCGTTCGGCCACGGCCACCGCGTCGGCCAGGGGCACGACGATGCTGCGGGTCAGCACCGTGGCGATGGCTGCCAGCGCGAGCATGATCACCAGCAGTGAGCCGATGATGGCGGTCAACGCTTGGTCTGCGACATCGCTGCTACGTTGCGAGGCCACTTCAGCACCTTTGCTGTTGTAGGCGATCAGTGCCGCCATGGCTTTCATCATGCTGTCGGCGTGCAGGGTGAGCGGGCCGTTGATCTTCTGCCTGGCCTGGTCAATGTGCCCGGCGGCGATGTCGTCGAGCACCTGCGCCTGCAGGTCGACGTACTGTTGGTGGGCAGTGCTGAAGGCATTGAACAGGGCGCGGTCGTCGGCGGCGATGATGGTGCTGTCGTAGTCCTGTAGGCCGTCCTTGAGCTGCACGTTGATGCCTTTGAGCAGGTCGAGGTTGCGTGCGCGCTCGCTGTCATCGTCATCCAGCGCCGTGCGCAGCGTCAAGGCGCGGGCCCGGCCGAGGTTGCTGCTGATTTCACTGAGTGCGACCACGGCGGGCAACCAGGTGACACGGATCTCGTCCGTGGCCGTGTCCATTTGCCGGGTCTCGTAGAGGGCGATCAGGCCCATGCCCAGCACCAGTGCGCCCAACAGGGCGAATACGCTGGCTGCGCGAATGCCGATCTTCAAATTCCGTAACTGCATGGAATGCTCCTTGACGGTGGCGTGCAGGCGTCAAGAGCATGGACGGAAGGCCGGGTCACCGGGGGTGGTGCCAGCTCTCGATGCGCTGCGGATTTAGTGTGTGTGCCTCACCCTCGGAAATGTTTTATTTAAATGATGGCATATGGACATCATTATTGACCAGTCATTCAATGTAACGACATGTGCGGACAAATCCGTCGTTTTTTGACGGATTTGTTCGCTTTCAGGTGTTAGACGATCGGGATCAGCGGGTCGGCAGCGGCCAGCGCCAGTGCCCGGTCAGCGGCGGGTGGGTAGATCCACACCGAGTTGATCTGGCGCTTGAGTGCCTTGCCTTCCTGGCCGTGCAACTTCAGCTCACGCACCCAGCCCTCACTGTAGGCCGCGCCCCAGTCGCCGAGGTCTAGGCAGGTGACGTATTTGGGCTGGCGGTAGATGACCGGGTCGATGCCCAGCAGGTCGGCAGCGGCATTGTTGCCGCAGTGACGGCCCATGGGGATGGCGTGCTGGCAGGTCATCAGGGCGTGGTTGCCCAGCTCGTCGACAGCGGCCCAGGCGGTGTCGCCGGTGGCATAGATGTGCGCCTGGCCAACCACTTTCAGGTGGTCGTCGACCCGCAGGCGGCCTGCGCCGTCACGCTCGCCGGCGACCTGTGCAGTCAAGGGGCTGGCCTTGACGCCTGCGGTCCAGATCACCGTGCTGCTGGCGATGTACTCGCCGTTGTCCAGGGTGACGCCGCCGGCATCGACAGCCACCACCGAGGTACCGGTCAGCCATTCGACACCCGCCTGTGCAGAGGCGGCCTCGATCGAGGGGGTGATGCCCGCGCCCAACGCCGCGCCGACACGGGCGCCACGGTCGACCACCAGCACACGCACCGCGCTGCCGTCACCGAGCAGGGGGCGCAAGCGTGCGGGCATTTCGGTTGCCGTCTCGATGCCGGTGAACCCGCCACCACAGACCACGACCGTGTTACGCGCCGGGGAGGCGGGCAGGGCGGCCAGCCCCAGCAGGTGCTGTTCCAGGCGCACGGCCGACTCCATCTGGTCGACATCGAAGCTGTGTTCGGCAAGGCCTGGTACAGCCGGGCGCGCCACCTGGCTGCCTGCAGCGAGGATCAGGCGATCGTAGTGGATCTGCTGGGGCTGCCCTTGGGCATCGGTGTAGCTCACGCTGCGCCCGTCGGCGTCGATGCTGTCGGCGTTGCCAGGGATGAAGTGCACGCCCACGGCCTCGAACAGCTCGCCCAACGGCGCCTTCATGCTATGCACATCCGCTTCGTAGAAGCGTGGGCGAATGCGCAGCTCGGGTTGAGGGGCGAGTACGCTGATACGCACGTCTTCACGTTGTGCCTGGTCCAGCAGGCGAGCAGCGCTCAGCGCGCTCCAGACACCGGCAAAGCCGGCACCGATGATCAGGATGTTGGATTTCATGCAGGTGCTCCGCAACGGTCATGTAGGGAAAAAGGGCTTCGATGACACAGCAAGTGCGCTCGAATAACTACGACTTTATTGGTCGTAGTTTGTGCCTGCAAGTTTTTTTCCGTCCCAGGTAGGGGCGCAACCCGCCGGTCAACACCTGGGAAGGCCATGTTTCGATGGGTTTTTGACGGTGAAACGAAGGTTTTGCTGGCGACGAGCGGTCGTTCGGGGCAGGGGGGAGGGTCGCCATCCTTGATATCCCCACCCCCATCCGTTATAGATAAAAAAGAAACCATAAAGAAAAGAGGCCATTTCAGCCCCCATGTACGAGATCACACGTATCTTGCGCCCCTCAGGCCCCCATTACGCACCCTGCGCTAATGGATACGGGCCCACCCCCATGACACGCTCCCCGCTTTCGAGCCTGTACCACGTGTTGTCGATCCCGCCCGTCAACATCCTGCTTAGCCAGATGCGCAAACGCCCCGTCCCTCCACCTGCACCGTAACGCCTGAATTTCACCACCCCCGGCCTCTTGCCGTTTGGGGTTGGGGAGCCTTTGCATTTTTTCAGCGTTCAACTGTTCAGGAATCACTATGACTCTTCGTGTCGCTATCATCGGCGCCGGTCCGTCCGGCCTTGCACAATTGCGTGCGTTCCAATCCGCCCATGCTCAGGGCGCCCCCATGCCTGAAATCGTGTGCTTCGAGAAGCAAGCTGACTGGGGCGGTATGTGGAACTACACCTGGCGTACCGGCCTCGACCAGCATGGCGAACCCGTGCACGGCAGCATGTACCGTTACCTATGGTCAAACGGCCCCAAGGAATGCCTGGAGTTCGCCGACTACAGCTTCGATGAACACTTCGGCCGGCCGATCTCCTCGTACCCGCCGCGGGAAGTGCTGTGGGACTATATTCAGGGCCGCGTGAAGAAGGCCGGGGTGCGCAATTACATCCGCTTCAATACCGTGGTCAAGCACGTCAGCTTCGATGAAACCACCCGCGAGTTCACCGTTAGCGCCCACGACTACAGCGCAGGGCTTGGTGTCGAGCAGGTGTTCGATTATGTGGTGGTGGCCAGTGGGCACTTTTCCACCCCACACGTGCCGGAGTTCGAAGGCTTCGAGCGCTTCACCGGGCGTATCCTGCACGCTCACGATTTTCGCGAAGCGATGGAGTTCAACGGCCAGGACCTGCTCATTGTCGGCAGCAGCTATTCGGCCGAGGACATCGGCTCGCAGTGCTACAAGTACGGTGCACGCTCGATCACCACGGCCTACCGCACGCAACCGATGGGCTACAAGTGGCCCAAGGGCTGGGAAGAACGCCCGCAACTGGTCCGGGTCGAGAACGACCTGGCGTACTTCGCCGACGGGTCGAACAAGCGCGTCGATGCGATCATTCTGTGCACTGGTTACCAGCATCACTTCCCGTTCCTGCCGGAGGAACTCACCCTCAAGACCAACAACCGCCTGTGGCCCGCGGGGCTGTACCAAGGCGTGGTGTGGGAGCAAAACCCGCAACTGATTTACCTGGGCATGCAGGACCTCTGGTACAGCTTCAACCTGTTCGACGCACAGGCATGGTTTGCACGCGACTACATGCTGGGGCGCATCACGTTGCCGACCAAGGCCGCCATGCATGCCGACAGCGAGCGCTGGCGCGAGGATGAGCTGGGCCTGGATACCACGGCCTCGATGTACGAATTCCAAGGCCGATACATCAGGCACCTGATCGAGCAGACGGATTACCCAAGCTTCGATATCGAGGCGGTGAACCGCATCTTCCTGCAATGGAAGACCGACAAGAAGCACGACATCATGGGCTACCGCGACAAGTCGTACCGCTCGGTGATCACCGGTACCCAAGCGGTGCCCCACCATACCCGCTGGATGCAGGCGATGGACGACTCGCTGCAGGAGTACTTGCGGGAAACGGACGGCAAGCAAGGTGAGGTGAAGGTACTGCGCGGGTAGGGTTTTCTATCGCGTCAAACGAGGGAATGCTTTCGGCGCTGGCGCTATCTGCGTATTATTGCGACAAAGTTGGTCGGAGATTGATATGTCGCTGTACAGTGCTGGCGTCGAATATGGCATCCATTGCCTGCTGTACCTGGTGGATGAGCGCGGAGACACGCGCGAGTCCAGCGTGCGCGACCTTGCGGCGCTGCAAGGCGTGCCGCAGGAATACCTGGCCAAGGTGTTCACCAAGCTGGCTCGCGCCGGCTTGGTGGTTGCCACTGAAGGGGTGCGCGGCGGTTTTCGCCTGGCGCGGCCGTCGGATGAGATCACCGTGCTGGATATCGTCACGGCTATCGACGGGCCGAAGAAGCTCTTCGATTGCCGTGAGATTCGCGAGCGTTGCACGCTGTTTGACGGCTCACCACCGGGTTGGGCGACCGAAGGCACCTGTGCAATTCATGCGGTGATGCTGGGCGCGCAAAAGCGCATGGAAGAGGCGCTGGCGCAGCAGACCATCCTAGACCTTGCGCGGCGCGTGGGGCGCAAGGCGCCTGCCGCGTTCGGGCAGCAGGTCAATGAATGGATGGGGGAGCGGCGGGATGGCAAGGGTGGCGGTGATATCCCGGTGAGTCAGGTCTAAGTCAACCTGCCCAGGCCTCTTCGCGGGCAAGCCCGCTCCCACAGGAATTGCACAGAACCTGAGGACAGTCCAGGAACTGCACAGAACCTGAGGTCAGCCCAGGAATTGCACAGAACCTGAGGGCAGTGCCGTCCCTGTGGGAGCGGGCTTGCCCGCGAAGAGGCCCGACCAGGCAAACACAATCACCGCCCCTCATGCTGCCTGCGATACGCCCCCGGCTGCACCCCAACGGCCTTGGCAAACGCCCGGGTAAACGCCGCCACCGACTGATACCCCACCTGCGCGCCCACCTGCTCCACGGTGTTGCCCGCTTGCAACAGCTGGGACGCATGGCGCATGCGCAACGCCAGCAGCACCTGCCCCGGTGACTGCCCGGCCAGTTCGTTGAAACGCTTGAAAAACGCTGACCGCGACAGCCCCGTGCACGCCGCCATGTTTTCCAGCGTCCAGGCTTGCCCAGGCTGTTCGATCAGTTGCACCAGCAACGCGGCAAACGCCGGCTGCCGGGCCAGCGCCACCAGCCCGCCGAGGGGCTGCCCGGCATGCACTTGCTGGCGCAGTACGTACAGGAACAACAAATGCGTCAACCGCTCCAGCAAGGTCTGCGACGGCGGTAGGCGTTCGCATTCTTCCAGGATCAGCCCGAACAGCGCCCGCGCCGCATGCCCGGCGGGCTCGTTGGCGCGCAGCAGAATCCAGTCGGCCAGGCCTTCCACGATCAATGACGACAGCCCCGGGCGAAAGTGAAAGAACCCGCACACCAGCCCCACGCCATCGCCGGCAGTGGCATCCAGAGCCTGCATCGCCTGGCGCGGCTGGGTGCAGGCGCTGACGGGGTTCTGGTCACTAGACAGCCGATACGCCAGGTCACGCAGCAAAAAAACCGCATCCCCAGCTTCCAGCCGCACTGCCTCGGCCTGGCCATCGAGGTGCAGCCAGCAATGGCCCTGCACGACCAGGTGGAAACTGGCGCGGCCCATGCCTTGCGTGCTGGCATGCCAGCCGCCGCAATAGCGGCCGACATGAAACAGGCTGGCGTCGAGCTCCAGGCCTTCTAATAACCAATCGACAAGGTGGCTGGACGAAATCATCTAATGCAAAGACTCAGGAGCAAGGAAAGGCGACTGATGAATATGGAGGGTAGTTCTTATAACCAACAGACTGTAAGGACACCCACCACAGGAGACCCCTCCATGTCCTCGCGCATTACTTTACACACTCTGCAGAGCGCCCCGGAAGCGGCCCGTCCATTCCTTGAAAATGCCCAGAAAAATTCCGGCTTCATCCCCAACCTGCTCGGCGTGCTGGCCAACGCTCCGGCAGCGCTGGAAACCTACGTGACCGTGTCGGCGCTCAACGGCAAGTCCGAGCTGACCCTGGCCGAGCGTGAAGTGGTGCAGTTGATTGCTGCCACCCAGCATGGCTGCGACTTTTGTGTCGCCGGCCACACCGCAGTCGCGTTGAACAAGGCCAAGCTGCCGGAGGCAGTGGTCGATGCGCTGCGTGCGCGGGGTGAACTGCCCGATGCCCGTTACGAGACCCTGGCCGCGTTCGCTCGCGAAGTCATCGCCACCCGTGGCAACGTCAGCGAGGCCACCTACCAGGCATTTCGTGAGGCCGGCTTCAGCGAAGGCAACGCCTTGGAAGTGATTCTGGGCGTGAGCCTCGCAACCCTGTGCAACTTTGCTAATGTTTTCGCCCAGACGCCGCTCAACGACGAACTGAGCAAGTACCGCTGGCAGCCTTCTGCGTAATCCGCGTGGGGTGCCGGCCCCGCCGGCGTTTTCAAAGGAGTACAGACATGCAAGATTGTGCATTTCGGCAATGGCTGGATGCCAACGCCGAGGCCATTGACCAGGGCACGTGCGAGCCGCACCTGGTGCTGGCGCAGATCGCTGAAGCGCAGGTGCTGCGCATCGGCGTCGATCCGGCCCAGGGCGGCACGGGCGGGCAGGTGACCGATGCGGTCGAAGCCATCGCCGCCATTGCCAGCCGTTCGTTGGCGGCGGCGTTCGTCTGCTGGGGCCAGCGCGCCTTCATTGAATACCTGCTGCAAAGCCCTAATCAGTCACTGCGCGAACGCCTGCTGCCGAGGTTGCTGACAGGCGAGCTGGCAGGCGCCACCGGGTTGTCCAACGCCATGAAGTTTCTCTCGGGCATCGAGAGCCTGCAGGTGCGTGGGCGCCCCAGCAGCGAGGGGTGGAACCTGGAGGGCCGCTTGCATTGGGTGACCAATCTGCGCAAGAGCGGTTTTGTGGTGGCCGCGGCCATCGAGTGCGATGCCGAGCGCGCGCCCTTCGTGTTGGCCATTCCGTCAGAGGTGCAAGGGCTGGAGCGCTCGGACGACTTGCAACTAATGGGGCTGCAATCGAGCAATACCGCCGCGCTGGCGTTCCATCAGGTCGAGCTGGGCCGCGAGTGGCTGCTGCATGAAAACGCCCGTGAGTTCCTGCCCAAGGTACGCCCGGCCTTCCTCGCGCTGCAATGCGGCATGGCCATCGGCCTGGCCCGGCGCGCGTTGGATGAAGTGGCGGCGCACCTGCAAGGCCGTGGTTCGTTCCTCGAAGAGGCCCGCCAGGTGCTCAAGGAACGCCTGGAAAACACCGTGAGTGAACTGAAGCAGGGCCTGCTCGACGGGCGCTTCCTGCAGCAGCCAGCGGCGTTGTTCAAACTGCGCATCATCCTTGCCGAAAGTGCTGCCGACGCGGTGCAGCTCGAGCTGCAGGCCAGTGGTGGCAAAGCGTACCTTAGCGAGTACGGCCAAGGTTTCGCGCGCCGTTGGCGCGAATCGGCGTTCGTGCCCATCGTCACGCCAAGCCTGGTGCAGCTGCGCGCCGAACTGCAACGCCAGGCGGGCACGGCATGAGCGAAGTCGTGCTGCAAGCCCGAGCTATCAGCCTCGGCTACCCCCGCGAGGGTAGCTGGCACGAGGTGCTGGCGCGGTTCGATCTGCAGTTGGCACCGGGCGAAGTGGTGTCCATCCTGGGCCCCAGCGGGGTTGGCAAGTCCAGCCTGTTGCGGGTGCTGGCGGGCTTGCAGGCACCGCGTGGCGGCAGCGTGATGTTGCACGGAGAGCCGTTGCAAGGGCCGCACCCGCGCCTGGCGGTGGCCTTCCAGGACCCCAGCCTGTTGCCTTGGCTGAGCCTGGAAAAGAACGTCGCCTTCGGCCTGGATTTCGCTCGCCAACCCAAGTTGGCCGCCACCGAACGGCGTGCGCGCATCGACCATGCCATTGCCGCCGTGGGCTTGGACCATGCCCGTAACCAGTACCCGGCGCAGCTGTCCGGTGGCATGGCCCAACGCACGGCGTTGGCGCGCTGCCTGGCGCGTCAGCCTGAAGTGCTGTTGCTCGACGAGCCGTTTGGTGCCCTCGACGAAGTGACCCGCGCCGACATGCAGCAACTGCTGCTGCAACTGATCGCCACCCACAATACCGCTGCGGTGCTGATCACCCACGATATCGACGAAGCCCTGCTGCTGTCCGATCGGGTCCTGCTACTGGGCAACCACCCAGCGCAGGTGCTCGGCCAGTGGCGCATCGACCTGCCGCAACCGCGTACGCAGCGGGTCGAGGAACTGGGCGCGTTGCGTATCGAGATTGTCAAAACCCTTCGGCGGGCAAGCCGCACAGACCCACCTTCCTCAACCCCCTTGCCCTCGGAGGCTGTCCATGTGCATGGATGACTGCTGTTCCGCTTCTTCGCGTCGCGACTTCCTCAAGCTTGGCGCCATGCTTACCGCCGCCGGTGCATTGCCGCTGCTGTCGAGCCTGCAGGCCCGTGCGGCTGCCGAGCCGGACGCGCCGGTGCGCATCGGCTACCTGCCGATCACCGACGCCACCCCCTTGCTGGTAGCGCACAACAATGGCCTGTTCGAGGCCGAAGGCATCAAAGCCGAGCGCCCAGTGCTGCTGCGCAGTTGGGCGCAGGTGATCGAGGCGTTCATTTCGGGCCAGGTCAACGTCATCCATTTGCTGTCGCCGATGACCGTCTGGGCACGTTACGCCAGCAAGGTACCGGCCAAGGTCGTGGCCTGGAACCATGTGGGGGGTTCGGGGCTGACCGTGGCGCCCGACATTACCGACATGAAGCAGTTGGGCGGCAAGACCGTGGCCATCCCATTCTGGTATTCGATCCATAACGTGGTGCTGCAGCAGATGCTCAATGACAGCGGCCTGACCCCGGTGTCGAAACCCGCCAGTGCGCAGCTGGCGGCCAACGAGGTTAACCTGCTGGTGCTGCCACCGTCCGACATGCCGCCGGCGCTGGCCAGCAAGCGTATCGCTGGCTACATCGTCGCCGAACCGTTCAACGCCCTGGCCGAGAACCTCAAGGTGGGCCGCGTGCAGCGCTTTACCGGCGATGTGTGGCGCAACCACGCCTGCTGCGTGGTGTTCATGCACGAGCACGACCTCAACACCCGCCCGGAGTGGTCGCAGAAGGTGGTCAACGCCATCGTCAAAGCCCAGCAGTGGACGCGCGAGCACCGCGCCGAAGCCGCCGCGCTGCTGTCCAAGGCCGGCCCCAACAAGTACACCCCGCACGAAGTGGCGGTGTTGAGCAAAGTCCTGGCGCCAGCCGCCGAAGACCGCGCAGGCTATATCGCCAGTGGCGCGATCCAGCATCAGCAGTGGGACGAAAAACGTATCGACTTCCAGCCATACCCGTTCCCCAGCTACACCGAAGCACTGATCAAGCGCCTGCAGCACACCCTGATCGAAGGCGACAGTGGCTTTTTGGCCGGCCTGGACCCGGCGCACACCGCCCGCGACCTGGTCGACGACCGTTTCGTGCGCAACGCCATCACCGCCGTTGGCGGGCCGTCGGTGTTCGGCATTGCCGACAACTTCGAGCGTAGCGAGGAGTTCGCGGTCTGATGCGCAAGCATGTCGTTCATACCAGCCTAGGCTTGGCCGGGCTGCTGGGGCTGCTGCTGGCGTGGTGGGCCGGCGTGGCATGGTTTGGCGAGGCCGATGGCCTGTCGGCGCGTTTTTCGCCGGCGGCGACTCTGGCCAGCCTGGCCGAGCTGCTGGGGCAGGGCGAGGTCTACGGCCACGTGTGGGTCAGCCTCAAACGTATCCTGATCGGGCTGTTGCTGGCCTTGTTGATCGGTGTCCCCCTCGGCTTGCTGGTGGGCAGCTATCGGCACCTGGAGGCGGCGACCACGCCGGCCTTCCAGTTCTTGCGGATGATCTCGCCGCTGTCGTGGATGCCGGTGGTGGTGATGCTGATGGGGGTGGGTGACCAGCCGATCTATTTCCTGCTGGCATTTGCCGCGCTGTGGCCGATTTTGCTCAACACTGCGGCAGGTGTGCGTCAGCTCGACCCGCGTTGGTTGCAACTGAGCCGCAGTTTGAGTGCTACGCGCTGGGAGACCTTGTGCAAGGTCATCGTGCCAGGGGTGATCGGCCATGTGCTGACGGGTGTGCGCCTGGCCATCGGCATCCTTTGGATCGTGCTGGTGCCCTGCGAGATGCTGGGGGTAAGTGCGGGGTTGGGGTATTTCATCCTCGACACCCGTGACCGGCTGGCGTATTCGGAGCTGATGGCGATGGTGCTGCTGATCGGGGGGCTGGGGTTCATGCTCGATGCCCTGGCGCGTGGGTTGCATCGGCGTTGGGTGCACGGCTGAAAAGAGCTGGGGCCGCCGTGCGGCCCCACAGCATCAGTGCACGGTCTTGCGCTGGCGGACACATTCCTGCGCTTGAATGGCCAACTGGTCCAAGCGCTCGTCGCGCAGCTGTTCGGCCTCGATCATCGCATCCTCGCCTTGCTGGTTGAGCAGGTAGGTGTGGATCTGATGCACCTCGGTGGTCTGGTAGATCGGCCCGATATCCAGCCGGCCAATCAGCGCCTCGCTGGCGTGCCCGGTGCTGCTCATCAGCACCTGCGGCCCGTTGGCTGCCACCACCTGCATGCCCATCGCTTCGAACCACGGCACCTGGCCGGCAAAGGTGTTCAGCTCGACATAGGCATGCTGCGCCTGCAGGTCACCTAACAGTGCGCGGGCGATACCTTGGCGGCGATGGCTGGCGCGCACGGCAAGAAATGCCAGTGCGCAGGTTTGCGCATCATCATCGGCCGGCAACGCCAGGGCGAAACCGAGCAGTTGGTCGGGGGCATCGGCGTCCAGCGCCAGGGTCAGCGTCACCGACAGGCCGCGCTTACCGTCCATGGCCTGCAAGTACTGGTGCACTTCCATGCCGACGCCGTACTGGTACAGCGGATACAGCGGGTTGTCGGCAAGAATGGCGACGCTGCTCAATTCGCCGACGTGATGGATCACCAGCTCACGGATCTGGTTCTGGAAAGACTCGGGCGGCACGCTGTCAAGGCGGCTCAGGATGAACATCGGGGGGCGGGCTCCGGCGGCTGGGAATACAACCCGCGCCATGCTGACGCGGGACGTACAGTTTAACCGGTTTTGCCCAATCAGCCTTGCGCCTGTAGCGCGGCGAGCATCAGGTCGAGGTTTTGTACCGCCGCCCCGGACGCGCCTTTGCCCAGGTTATCGAATACAGCGGTCAGCAGCACCTGGCCATGCGCCGGGTTGGCGTACAGCGCCAGGCGCAGGTCGTTGCTGTCGTTCAATGCTTCGGGGTCGAGTGGCGCTGCGGGGCCTTGCTGGTGCAGGGGCATCACCTGAACATAGCGAGCCCCTTGGTAGTGCTGTTCCAAGCAGGCCTGCAGGTGTTCGGCGCTGACCTGGCCGGGCAGCAGGCGCAACTGCAGCGGGATGCTGAGCACGATGCCCTGGCGATAGGCGCCGTAACCAGGCATGAACACCGGCCGTGCCGACAGCCCGGCGTGTTGCTGGATTTCCGGTACATGCTTGTGTGCCAGTTCCAGGCCATACAGCTGCAGGGTTGGAGTGTTCTCGGCACTCGGCTGCTCATGGCGTTCGACCGCGGCGCGGCCGCCGCCGGAGTACCCCGAGATGGCGTGAATGCTCAGCGGGTAATCCGCTGGCAGCAACCCGGCGGTGATCAGCGGGCGCAGCAGGGCAATCGCGCCGGTGGGGTAGCAGCCGGGGTTGCTGACGCGTGTGCTGTGGGCGATGCGCTCGGCTTGCTGCGCGTCCAGTTCCGGCAGGCCATAGACCCAGCCGGGGCTGGTGCGGTGGGCGGAGCTGGCGTCGATGACCCGAACGTGCGGGTTGTGGATTGCCGCGACGGCCTCGCGGGCGGCGTCATCGGGCAGGCAGAGCACGGCGATGTCGGCGCTGTTGATGGCTTCGGCGCGGCGCTGCGGGTCTTTACGCTCGGCCTCGGGCAGGGTCAGCAGGCGCACATCATTGCGCCCGTGCAGGCGGGCGTGAATCTGCAGGCCAGTGGTGCCTTGGTCACCGTCGATAAAGACAACAGGGGTATGCATGGTCGAGGTCCGGTCTGGGGAGGGTGGCCTATGCTCGCCTGCGGCTGGACTAAAGGAAATTTGAATATCATGATGCTGATATTCATTATTTCTGAAGCTAGTCATGCGCGAAATCAGCCTCGACCGCCTCCGCACGCTGGTCGAAATCACCGACCTCGGCTCGTTTGCCGAGGCCGCTCGCCGGCTCAACCTGGCCCCTCCCACCATCAGCCTGCATGTGGCCGAGCTGGAGGCACGGGTCGGCGCGCCGTTGCTCACCCGCAACCGTGGGCAGGTGCGGCCTACGGCCATCGGCGAGACGCTGCTGGCCCGAGCCCGTCGCTTGCTGGCCGATGCCGACCTGGCGCTGGACGAGGTGCGCCGTCAGGTCGAGGGGCTGACTGGCCGGGTCCGCCTGGGGGCTTCGACTGGCGCCATTGCCCACCTGTTGCCCAAAGCGCTCGAGTACCTGCGCGAAGTGCACCCGGGGATCGATGTGCAGGTGCAGGTGCTGACCTCCCAGGCGTCGCTGGCGCGGTTGCGCGAGGGGGCCTTGGACATTGGCCTGGTGGCCTTGCCGCAAGTGGCAGGCAAAGGGCTCAAGATCACCCCGTGGCGACGCGATCCGATCTTGGCCTATGTGCCGGTCGACTGGCAGCCGCCGGCCAAGGTGACTCCGGCATGGTTGGCGCAGCGGGCGTTGATTCTCAATGACAACAGCACGCAGTTGTCGCGGGTGACGGGGGAATGGTTTGCTGCGGCGGGGTTGTTCCCCGAGCCGCGCATCGAGCTGAACTACAACGATGCGATCAAAAGCCTGGTGGGGGCCGGCTACGGCGCGACATTGCTGCCGCAGGAGGGCGAGGCGCCCGAGCTGGACCGGCGGATTGCCCGGCGACCGTTGCGTCCGGGGTTGTGGCGGCAACTGGGCATCGCCTGCCGTGAAGGGCAGGCTGAACGTGCCACAGCGCATGTGCTCGAGGCTTTGGAGCGGCTGTTGTAGGGGGCGGGTGCATGCCTCCTGGCGCCCGCCTCAAGCCCCTGAAGCACCCCAAATCAGAACCAGCGGTCATTCTTCTTCCGCCCACGCGTCAGCGCCGGCAAGATCAACCCCATCAGCAGGCCCGCGCCTGCAATACTGCCGCCGTACACCATATAGCGCATCATCACCTGTTTGTTCTCATCCCCCAGGCGGGCCTGGGTATCGCGCAAGGTCGATTGGCTCTGGTCGAGCTGTTCGTTCAGCGCTTTGTTGCGGGCTTCCAGCTCGTCGATCAGGTGCTTGCGCGAGTCCAGTGTCTCTTGCATGCCCTGCACGCGGTTTTTCCAGCTGTCATCGATGCTCTTGAGCTGCCCCGACAGGTCGGCGACCTGGGCATCGAGCTGCGGCAGGCGTTCGCCCTGGCCTGGCACCGCCTGCAGGTCGCTGCTGAGGATCCACACCAGGTCGCCATTCTGCCCACGCACCTGGCTGTAGTTGCCTTGGGTGGTGACCAGCGTCAGTTTCTGGCCGGACTTGAGGGTGCCGACAATCCGGTGGCCATCGGTCGGGCCGCTGCGCACGTAGGTGCTCAGGCTGTCGCTGACCCAGCGCGCATCGCTGGCAGGCTCCTCGGCATGCACCGGGGCGGCGAGGGCCACCAGGGCTGCGATCAGGCCGCCGCGCAGGGCTGGGAGGGCGGAGAATGTGGGGCGGGATTCGGGCATGTTGGTCTTCGCTGGAACAGGACAAAAGTAGGCCCGCTGACTGGGCCGGTGAACCGGTCGGTGAGTTGACCGTCAGCGAAAGACCTTTTTTATGTAAGCAGGTTCACTACCTAACGTCGGAAATGTCTGCAGAATGTTGCAAAGACCGGCCGTCCTCAAGGCGTATGCCGGGCCACGCAGCGGCGCCGACGGCAAGGCCGTGAACTAGACTCAAAGGCCCACTCTCATTCATGGAGCCCTGCCATGACTGCCAAAAACACGATCTGCCTGTGGTACGACCATGACGCCGAAGAGGCGGCCAACTTCTACGCCCGCACCTTCCCCGACAGCCGGGTAGTGGCGGTGCACCAAGCCCCTAGCGACTACCCGTCGGGCAAGCAAGGCGATGTGATTACCGTCGAGTTCATCGTCATGGGTATCCCTTGCGTGGGGCTCAATGGGGGCAAGGCCTTTAGCCATAGCGAGGCGTTCTCGTTTCAGGTCAGCACCGAAGACCAGGCCGAGACTGACCGGTTGTGGGATGCCATCGTCAGCCATGGCGGCGAGGCCAGCGTCTGTGGCTGGTGCAAGGACAAGTGGGGGGTGTCTTGGCAAATCTGCCCACGCATCCTGATCGAGGCCATTGCCAATCCCGACCGGGCTGCTGCCAAGCGGGCGTTCGAGGCCATGATGGAAATGGGCAAGATCGATGTCGCCAAGATTGAGGCAGCATTGAAGGGGTGACCCACTTACCCGGTAGGAGCAGCCTTGTGCTGCGAAGAGGCCCGTGACCCCATCCTGAACCGTGGGTGTGTGCACCGGCGCCTTCGCAGCACAAGGCTGCTCCTACAGTCCCTATGCCGTGGCAAGCCCTGGGCCCCGGCATACCATAAATTGACGCTTCCGTTCTATTCCATGCCGATCGCCAGGGCTACAGTTCAGCCAGTCCTTCACAAAAGCCCGCTACCCCGAGGCTTTACCAGCGTGCCACGCACCGCTGGCTCAACCATAAGATCATCACAGTTCTGATTCGCTCACTGCTTTTTGAGCACCCTGCCAATCGCACGTCTGCAGCTGTTTCCGCCCATGGAAAGGATGCCGATCATTTATTGGTCATAACAAAAAGAAAGAGGGTCGTATGAGCCATGCCGATGAGATTCTTTCGGTAAACAACATCTTCAAAGTGTTCGGCCCCAACCCGAACATGGCCATGGAGATGCTCCGCAAGGGCGCCGACAAG
>NZ_JABWRW010000029.1:0-76463 GCF_014269095.1 Pseudomonas sp. SWRI50
CCCCCATCCCCCAAATCATTGCCTCCCCCCCGCACAACCAGTAGCCTGCGCCCAATTCAAACGAGGATCGCAGACGTGAGACGCGGTGTGATGTACGCCGGCATGGCCGGTGCGTTGTGGGGCATGGTGTTGATGGTCCCTGAGCTGCTGCCCGAGTTCAACCCGATGCTGCTGAGCAGCGTGCGCTATGCCATGGTCGGGGTCATCTCGTTGCTGCTGGCACTGCCCATGGCCCGGCAGCTGCGTCAGCTGACCCTGCACGACGCGTGGATGCTGCTACGCCTGGCCGTCATCGGCAACCTGGTCTATTTCGTTTTCCTGGTGGCCGCCATCCAGCGTCTAGGCGTGGCGCCGGCTTCGCTGATTGTCGGCGTACTGCCGCTGACCATCACCCTGTACGGTCGCAACGACAGTGGCGCGGTACCGCTGGCGCGGTTGATCGGCCCATTGGCGCTGATCCTGGCGGGCATGCTGTGCATCAACCTGCAGACGTTCGCCTTCGCCCCCGGCGACATCGGCGACAAGCTCCTGGGCCTGTTCTACGCATTGGCCGCCCTGGCCTGCTGGACTTGGTACGCGGTACAGAACAGCCGTTACCTCAAACAATGCGGGCATTTCGACAGCCATCAGTGGTCGGTGCTGTGTGGGGTGATGACCGGGCTGGCCAGCCTGGTGATGGTCGCAGCCCTGGCCCTGTGGCAGCCGCAACAGTTGCAGGTGGACGCGCCGATGGCGCGCTGGTGGTTGTTCTGGGCGGCCAGCCTGGGCTGCGCGGTGCTGGGTTCGTGGTTGGCCATGGCGCTGTGGAACGCTGCCTCCAAACGCCTGCCACTCACCCTGAGCGGCCAACTGATCGTCTTCGAAACCTTGTTCGCCCTGCTTTACGCTTTCCTTTGGCGGCAGACCGGGCCGAGCGTGCTAGAGGCGGCAGCGATCATTCTGGTGATTGGCGGCGTGCTGTGGTCCATGCGCCAGCACGGAACGCCGCGAGAACTTGCCAAACCGGTGCATACCTGAGAAAAGGGCGACTTTGATTTTTTCAGCGTTGGAGCATGCCCATGAGCAGCGAACTGCAGATCATCGACCTCGTCGAAGGCGACGGTAAAGCCGCCGTCAAAGGCGCCCTGATCACCACCCAGTACACCGGCTGGCTGGCCGACGGCAGCACGTTCGATTCATCCTGGTCGCGCGGCAAACCCTTCCAGTGCGTGATCGGCACGGGGCGCGTGATCAAAGGGTGGGACCAAGGCTTGATGGGCATGCGCGTCGGCGGCAAACGCAAACTGCAGGTGCCGGCGCACCTGGGGTATGGCGAGCGCAGTGTGGGGGCGATACCGCCGAATTCGGATTTGACGTTTGAGATCGAGCTGCTGGAAGTGCTGACGCGGGATGATTGAGATATTGATGAGTTTTTGCGGGTGTATGCCTTGAGGTTTGCAGTGCCTACGAGATCGAGCGCCGCCCGCGCGGCGCTTCGCAGCACAAGGCTGCTCCTACATTTGTTTCGGGCCAGTCACGCTTGCACCCTAGCGCGCGACCGCCTTGTTTGTCCGACTCGATATTGAGACGGGCACAAAGGGGCCGCGCGCCAATCTCACAGGACTAATTGGCCTGAAACCGATGTAGGAGCAGCCTTGTGCTGCGAAGCGCCGCGCGGGCGGCGGTCGGTCTCGTAGGCGCCAGATCATTCACGCCATACATACAGGGTATACATAATTCAGCAACACACATCCTCTAACGTTGGCCTTGCCTAGGGAACGGCAATCACGCTCAGGGAGGAACCAAACGGGTTGACGGCACTCTGACCCTCACTCGTTGCCAGGGATGGCACTCACTACAAGGACGCCCTGCGGCTGCGACGCAGGGCAACGTGGCGGGTCAACCCGATTTTCTCTGCCACAAGAGCCTGCCTTGATGAAGTTGCCAACCTTTCTCCGCCGTCGTCGCCACTTGCTGTTGAGCCTGGCGCTCACGGCTGTGGCCATACCGCTGGCGTTGGATGCTGTCGAAAGCCGTGCGCAGCCGGTCGATGGCACCCAGACCCTGGTCTTCCTGCGCCACGCCGAGAAACCGGGCGAGGGGCTCGGGCAACTGAACTGCCAAGGCCTCAACCGGGCATTGGACCTGGCCACGTTGCTGCCAGAACGTTTTGGCAATGCCGACTACGTGTTCGCCGCCAACCCATCGCGGCATGTCGAGGAAGGCAGCAAGGACCAGAGCTACAGCTATATCCGCCCATTGATGACCATCACCCCCAGCGCCATCCGCCAGGGGCTGCCGGTGAACATCGACTACGGTGCCAACGACACCGACGCACTGGCCGAGGAGTTGCTAAGCGACAAATACCGCAACGCGACGGTCTACACCGCTTGGTCCCACGGCTACCTGCCAGAGCTCATCAATACCGTGGCTGGCAAGGCCCTGGGCGAGGAGCGGGTGATTACCGAGGACTGGAACGGCGACGATTTCGACACCCTGTATGTGCTCACGCTGACCTGGCACGACGGCAAGGCCAGCCTGCTCAGCCGCAATGTGCGGCAGGGCCTCAATGACGGTGCCCATAGCTGTCCGAGCTGATGCGCTGCTACTGTGTGGGCAAGGAAGCCGAAACAGGGGCCACGCATGAAGCACGAGGTGACGGTCATTGGAGGGGGTGTCATTGGCCTGGCGACGGCCTATGCGCTGGTGCGCGAAGGGCTGTCGGTAGCGCTGATCGAGGCGCGTGACAGCCTGGCGTCTGCCACCAGTTTCGCCAATGGCGGGCAGTTGTCATACCGCTATGTGGCGCCATTGGCCGATGCCGGTGTGCCGTGGCAGGCACTGGGCTGGATGCTGCAGGGGGATTCGCCGCTGCGTTTGCGGTTGCGATTCGACCCGGCGCAGTGGCGTTGGTTACTGGCGTTCATGATGGCCTGTCGCAGCCGTGTCAATGCTCGCAATGGCGCACAACTGCTGGCGTTGGCGCTGGAAAGCCAAGCCGCCCTGGCGCGCTGGCGCGAGGAGGATGAGCTGACGGATTTTGCCTGGCGGCGTAACGGCAAGCTGGTCGCCTTTCGCAGTGAGCGGGCGTTCAACCAAGGGCGCAGGCGCCTGCTCGATCCAATCAACCAACGCGTGCTCGATGCCGCCGAGCTCAAAGCCCTGGAGCCGGCCTTGGCCGGGGGGCCGTTCGTGGGGGGCGTGCTCACACCTGATGAGGAAGTCGCCGACTGTCACCGCTTCTGTGTACGCCTGGCCGAGCGTTTGCGCGCATCCGGGCAGTGCCAGTTTTTGCTCGGTAAGCCAGTGACTCAGCTGGTCGCACATCACGATCGGGTGGTTGCGTTGCAATTGGGCAGCGAGCAGGTGGATGTGCAGCGCCTGGTGCTGTGTGCGGGTCATCGCAGTGCGGGGTTGGCGCTACCGGGTTTGAAGTTGCCGGTCTATCCGCTGAAGGGCTACAGCCTGACTGCGCCGATTGCCCCTGAGCATCGGGCGCCGGAGGTCAGTGTTACCGACTACGAGCGCAAGATCGTCTATGCGCGCCTGGACCGCCAGCTGCGGGTTGCGGCGATGGTGGATATCGTCGGTTACGATGAATCGGTGGATGCGCGCCGACTCGACAGCATGCGCCGGCTGGCGCTGGATACGCTGCCCAACGCCGCCGACTACGGGCAGGCGGTGGAATGGGCGGGGATGCGGCCAGCGACGCCTACCGGGGTGCCGATCATTGGGGCGACGGCGTATCGGAACCTGTGGCTGAACCTGGGGCATGGGGCACTGGGTTTTACGTTGGCCTGTGGCAGTGGGGAGCGGTTGGCCAGGATATTGCGCTGAGTGTACCGGCCTCTTCGCGGGTGAACCCGCTCCTACAGGGGCCGCGCAGTGCCTGAACACAGCGCTGAACCTGTGCGACTTTAGCCGCGAAGAGGTCGGTAAACACGAAGTAGCGTTAACGCCCGAAGCGCATCGGCCAGCCCACCACTTTCTTCACCCTCGGTGTGGCGTAGGTCCGCACCTTCGACGTACTCAACCCCATCCGCACCAGCGACTCGGCAATGGTCACCGCCGCACTTACACCGTCCACCACCGGCACGCCGGTGCGTTGACGGATCTGCTCATCCAGCCCCGCCATGCCTCCGCAACCCAGGCAGATCACCTCGGCCTTGTCGTCGCGCACAGCGCGCTCGGCCTGCTCGACGATGGCTTCCACGGCACGCTGCGGGTCGGCCTCCAGTTCGAGCACGGCCAGGCCACTGGCGCGCACCGACGCGCAGCGGTCGTACAGGCCGGAAAGCCGCAAGCGGTCTTCGATCAAAGGCACGGTGCGGTCCAGGGTGGTCACCACCGAGTAGGCGTGGCCCAGGTACATGGCCGTGCTGGCGGCGGCATCGGTGATGTCCACCACGGGGACGTTCAGCAGCTCTTGCAGGCCTTCGCGGCCGTGCTCACCGTAGCCGGCCTGAATCACTGCATCGTAGGGCCCATCGTAGGCCAGCACCCGGTCCATCACCGCGATGGCCGCCAGGTAGCTTTCAAAGTTGCCCTCCACCGACTCGGCGCCAAACCACGGGGTCAGGCCGATGATTTCGGTACCTGGCGCGGCAACGGCGCGCGCCTGCTCGGCGATGGCCTCGGTGATGGCTTCGGTGGTGTTGACGTTGGCAATCAGAATACGCATGGACAGTTCTCCCTGATCAGTGGCTGCTGTGGTCAACGGCGATGCACTCACCGCTGACATCCAGGTAGTGGCGGTTGCGTGGCGCGATCAGCAGGTAAAGGGCCGCGGCGATGCCGGCACCGATCAGCCAGGAGAACGGCGCCACGCTATGGAAGTTGGGTACCAGGGCGAGCACGATGGCCAGCAGTGCGGCCGGCACGAAGGCGGCCACGGCGCGCAGGTTGATGCCCTTGGTGTAGTGATAGGCGCCGGCCGGGTCTTCGCTGTACAGCTGCGGCACGTTGATGCAGCCTTTGCGCAGCAACCAGTAGTCGGCCATGATCACCCCGTACAGCGGGCCGAGCAGGGCGCCCAGGCCTGACAGGAAGTACACGATCACCAGCGGGCTGTTGTACAGGTTCCAGGGCAGGATCAGCACGGCGAGGGTGGCGCTGATCAGCCCCGCGCGACGGAAGTTCAGGTGGCGTGGCGCCAGGTTGCTGAGCACGAAGGCTGGGGCGACGAAGTTGGCCATGATATTCACGGCCACCGTGACGATCAGGAAGGCCAGGCAACCCAGGACCAGGAAGGGGGTGTTGGGGATGCTGGCGACGATCTGCGTCGGGCTGTCGATGATCTGGCCGTTGATCTGGAACTGCGCGCCGCACAGCACCACGGTGATCATCGCGAACACCAGGATATTCACCGGCAAGCCCCAGAAGTTGCCGACGCGGATGGTCTTGCGGCAGGGCGAAGAGCGGGCGAAGTCGCAGAAGTTGAGCACCAGGGTGCCGTAGATCGCCAACCACAGGGCACCGCCCGCGAAGATGTTGCGCCACATCTCGTAACCGGTCAGCGGCGCCGCCACCGACCAGGCGATACGCGCGTCGGCCTTGAAGTACATGAACACCGCCAGGCTGGCGACGGTGAGCAGGATCACCGGGCCGGCGAAGGCCTCGTAGCGGCGTACCATCTCCATGCCGTAGGCGAGGATCACCAACTGCACCAGCCAGATCGCCACGAAGCAGACCCAGCCCAGGCTCGACAGGCCAAGGATGCTGTCCTGGTCGTGGACGGCCAGTTGCGGCCATACGGCGGTCAGCAGCACGCGCAGCACGACCGAGGCCAGGTAGGTTTGGATGCCGAACCAGGCAATGGCAATGACCGCGCGGATCAACGCCGGTATTTGCGCGCCATGGATACCGAAGGCAATGCGGCTGATGACCGGAAACGGTACGCCGGTCTTTTGCCCCATGTAACCGGACAGGTTCATGAAGAAGTACACCAGCGCCGCACCAATGGCCAGCGACACCAGTATCTGCCAGCCGCCCAGCCCGAGGGCGAACAGCCCCATGGCGAACGAGTAGTTGGCGATGTTGTGCACATCGTTGGTCCATAACGCAAAGATGCTGTAACCGCCCCAGCGCCGACCTTCGGCGCGTGTCGGGGCGAGGTCGCGGTTGTGCAGGCGTGGGCTCAGTTCAAGTGCTGGCGCAGGGCCGGCAAGTGTGGAGATGGGGTTGCTGCTGGCGACGGAAAGTTCAGGGGCAAGGTCGAGGCTTGTACGCATTCCGGCAGGCTCCTGATGCACGTGGACTGCGATGAGCGGGCAATGCGCACGGGCTCGCCATCTCGTCGGTGCAGCGTCGGCATCACTGGGTTCTGGGCGCGGCGGCCGACGGGTAGGGCGGCGTCGCGGGTTCTTGTGTATTTATGTTTTGCCTAACTTGTATACAAAACACGAACACACAAAAGCGAGTTCCATGCCAGCCGAAAAGCGACGTTCAAGTTTCCATTGTTTTGAAATCGTCTTGTTTAACGCTAACTAAATGAAATTAAGGAAATAAAATTTGACCAATTAAACAGCTTTTATTTTTTGATCGTTATATTAGTTGATCAATTGGTCAAAATAAGTAGCGCGGAGGGTGTAACGTATTGGGGCACGGTTGAGAAAAGTGCACACAAAAATGGCACCTATAGTGACATTTATGTGTACAAAAAATAGTCAGCTTTTGCCTATGCCGACCACTTAGAGGTAGGTTCAGCCCATCGGCGGCAGGCGTCGCTTCACCGGGCTCTTCTTGATGATCGCGGTGTTGGTTTCGGCCAGCACATTGATCCGGTCGAGCAGGGTGTCAAGCTGTTCCATCGAGCGCACATGCAAACGCGCAATGAAGCAGTCCTCGCCGGTCACCTTGTCGCATTCGGTGAATTCAGGGATCGCAATGATCTGCCGCTCCACTTCCTGCAACTGCCCCGGCAGCGGGCGGATACGCACGATCGCCTGCAACTGGTAACCAAAACTGCGTGGGTCGACATCCACGGTGTAACCGCGCAAGACGCCGCGTTCTTCCAGGCGGCGCAAGCGCTCGCTGACGCTGGGGGCAGACAAGCCACTGATCTGCGCCAGGGCCTTGAGTGAGCGCCGCGAGTCTTCCATCAACGCGTTGATCAGCAGTTGGTCGATAGCATCGGTCATGCGTAACCTCATCAGGCTATTCGGGTGATTTGCCTTGATAGTAAAGGCAAGCTGGCGGATGCGCCTTTGATATCCGCTGGAAGGTCCCCCGTCACCCTTTGCATACTGTTGCCATTATCAACGGAGGTGTGAGATGGACAGTTCATTGCGCCGTGGCTCGCTGGAAATGGTCGCTGCCATGCTGATTTCCGGGACTATCGGCTGGTTCGTGCTGGTGTCGGGCCAGCCAGTACTCGACGTGGTGTTCTGGCGATGCGTGTTCGGTACGGGCACGTTGCTGGTGATCTGCGCGGCCTTGGGCTTTCTCAAACCGGGTGTGATCGGCCGCACGGCGTTTCTGCTGGCGATTGCTAGCGGTGTGGCCATCGTCGGCAACTGGGTGTTGCTGTTTGCCTCTTATTCACGCGCTTCGATCGCCATCGGCACCGCCGTTTACAACGTCCAACCGTTCATGCTGGTGGGCCTGGCGGCTGTGTTTCTGGGCGAAAAGATCACCTTGCCCAAGGTCACCTGGTTGAGCGTTGCCTTCCTGGGCATGCTGGCTATCGTCAGTGCCCACGGCGTGGGGCAGGGCAGTGGCGAGGATTACCTGCTGGGTATTGGCCTGGCGCTGGGCGCGGCGTTTTTGTATGCAATCGCTGCGTTGATCATCAAGCGCCTTAAAGGTACGCCACCGCACCTGATTGCATTGATCCAGGTTGCCACCGGCGTGCTGCTGCTGGCACCGTGGGTCAAGCTGGGTGGGTTGCCGGGTGAGACTTCGGCGCTGGCCAGCCTGGTGACCCTCGGCATCGTTCATACCGGTGTGATGTATGTGTTGCTGTACAGCGCTATTCAGCGCTTGCCTACCGCACTGACTGGCGCGCTGTCGTTCGTTTACCCGATTGCGGCAATTCTTGTCGACTGGGTGGCCTTTGGGCACCGGCTGGCACCGTTGCAATGGCTGGGCGTGGCACTGATTCTGCTGGCAGCGGCGGGGATGCAGCAGGGATGGTGGTTTAGTTCTGCGCGGGTTGCAGCCAAACATTGAGGTGACCTTGCGGGCCTCTTCGCGGGTAACCCGCTACCACAGGTATCGTGCTGTCCTTCGAAGCGGTGCAGTACGGGTGGGAGCGGGTTTACCCGCGAAGAGGCCCGCAAGGGTAGAATGCCGCTTTTTCCAGCTTGCGACCCGCCATGACCTCGCCGATCCAGACCCTTGAGCAACACCTGCTCGCCGCCCTCGACCCCGCCCCACAGGAAACCCGTCGCCTGTTCCACGGCCGTGGCCGCTGCTGGCCGGGCCTTGAGCAGGTGACGGTGGACTGGCTGCAAGGCGTGCTGTCGGTGGCGCTGTTCCGTGAGCCGCCTGAAGGCCAATTGGAAGAGTTGGAGGCCATGCTGAGTAACCTCGCCCAGCGCCCGCAATGGCATGGCCAGGCCATCCTCATCCAGCATCGCTACCTGCCGGACAGCCCCGGCCAATGGCTGTGGGGCGAGCCGTGCCAGCAGCGGGAGGTCGTCGAGGACGGCCTGACTTACCTGCTGGACCTGGGCGTACGTCAGAACAATGGCCTGTTCCTGGACATGCGCTATGGCCGACGCTGGGTACGCGAACAGGCAGCAGGCAAGCGGGTGCTCAACCTGTTTGCCTATACCTGCGGTTTCTCGGTAGCGGCCATTGCGGGTGGGGCGGAGCAGGTAGTGAACCTGGACATGGCCAAGTCGGCGTTGTCCCGTGGGCGAGACAACCACCGGCTCAATGGCCACGATGCGTCACGGGTGGCGTACTTGGGGCATGAGCTGTTCAAGTCCTGGGGCAAGGTGCGCAAGTACGGGCCCTATGACTTGATCATCATCGACCCGCCCACCTTCCAGAAGGGCAGCTTTGTGCTGACCCAGGATTACGCGAAGATTCTGCGGCGGTTGCCGGAGCTGCTGAATGAGGGCGGGACCGTGCTGGCCTGTGTGAACGACCCGGGGATCGGGCCAGAGTTTTTGATCGAAGGCATGGCCGAGCAGGCGCCGGCGTTGGCTTTTGTCGAGCGACTGGAGAACCCGCCGGAGTTTCCTGATGCGGATCCGGCTGGGGGCCTTAAAGCCTTGGTATTCCGGCAGGTTTGAGGCTTGCTTTGCTGGCCCCTTCGCGGGCAAGCCCGCGAAAGGGCCGGTGAAGCCTGCATCACGCTGAAACTCCACGCATAGGCAGCGGATACACCTGGGCAAAGCTCACCTGCTCCGTCTGGTCCACCCGCTTCTTCAGCCGCTCGTTGAACGCGCGGCTCACCGCATACTGCCCACCGGAAATGGTGCGGAACTGCGCCGTCAGCACAAACCCGTTCAAGTCCATGCGGTCGACCCCGAATACCTGCAACGGCCCCTGCAGGTTGATGCGCAGCAGCGGGTCGTCGCTGATTGATTGCCCCACCTCATGGATCAGCGCCAGCGACTGGTCCACATCGCTGTCGTAGGTGAATTGCACCGAGAAAAACGCATAGGCGAACTGCCGCGACTGGTTGGTGACCGCCTTGATCTGGCCAAACGGCACCGAGTGCACAAACCCCTTGCCGTCGCGCAGGCGCAGGGTACGGATGGTCAGGCTTTCGACAGTGCCGGCGTGGCCAGAGTCGAGCACCACCCAGTCGCCGATCGAGATGGTGTCTTCGATCAGGATGAACAGCCCGGTGATCACGTCCTGCACCAGTTGCTGCGAGCCAAAGCCGATGGCCAGGCCGATCACCCCGGCACCGGCCAGCAGCGGCGCGACGTTGATGCCCAGGTTGGCCATGGTGGTGATGGTGCAGATGACGATCAGCACCACTTTGATGGCATTGCGCAGCATGGGCAGGATGGTCCGCACCCGCGTGCTCGGCTGGCGCGCGGTACGGCGCCCGGGCGCTGGTTTGAGTGCTTCCTGGATAGCGGTGTCGAGCACCACCCAGAGCAGCCAGGTGACCAGCAGGATCAGGCCGATGCTCGACAGCGAATTGCTGATGGCCTGGCCCAGGCGGTTGCTCAGGGCGAAGCCGATGACCGAGACGCCCCAGATACGCCCCAGCAGTTCGATGAAGGCCACCGCCATGGCAATGCGCAGCAGCGCGTGGGCCAGGCTGCGCAGCAGTTCCTTGTAAGGCCGTACCCGTTGCCCAGCATCGGCTTCGCGGGGCGCCAACAGGTGTTGCAGCAAAGTACTGAGAAACAGCGTGGACACCAGCAGCACCGTGGTCAGCAAGGCTTTTTGCAGCGCCTTCTGGCTTTCTTCGCCAGCGCCGATCAGGTGAATGGCCGAGACCAGAATCATCAGCAGGATTGGCAAATACCACACTACCGAGAAGATGCGCAGGGTTTCCTGCACCGCCCGGTGTTGCAGGCGGTCCTTGAAGGCGCGGTTGCGGATCAGGTGGGCAACCGGGCGGCGCAGGCGAATCACCAGGCTGGCAAAGATGACCGTGGCGGTGAGGCCGGTGAGTACCGCGATGCTGGCGGTGATGTTGCCGCCTAACTGGCGGGCGATCTGCGGGCTGGTCAGCGCATCGCTCCAGGCGGCCAGGAAGCCGATCAGGAACAGCGGACGCGGTGCCAGGCGTTTGATCACTGCCACGGCCGAACGTTTGTGGCCCGCGTCGAACAGGGTGACCAGGCACAGGATGATCGAGGTAGAGAACAGGCCGCTGCTGGTGGCGTACGACAGGCTCAGGCCCAGGGCGCGGGCGATCGATGGGTCGAGAAAGCGGCTGACATACAAGGTCAGCGGCAAGCTGGCCAGGGCGGGAAGCGTATAGGGCAGCAGGTAGCCGAGCAGGCTGCTGGCACGTGGGCGTTCGCGCAACCATGCCGTGCGGGCGCTGCGCGTGGCGCCCCAGCGGCCAAGGGTGGTGAGCGCTGCGAAGGCCGCGGCCCAAGTGAATGTCAGCAGGATGAAGTTACCTGCCAGGGTGAGCGAGTCACTGGCCGAATGGCGATCGACCAGGCGTTCCACTTCCTTGGCTGCACGGTCAGTGCGCAGGCGCCAGGCGTCGACCAAGTGGGCATCCAGGTCAAGCTCCTGGGCGGCACTGTCCAGGCCGTCGGCCAAGGCACCGAGCAGGCCGCCCTGAAGTACCGGCTCCGGTTCGGCAGGTTGTGCGTCGGTGGGGGCGGGGTCGGCCGCCAGCAGGTGGGTGCTCAGCAGGCAGCCGAGCAGCAGGGTGGTGAGGTAGCGCAGCACTGGAGTACTCCTTGGGCCGGGATGAGCGGGGCAGGGTTACTCCAGAAACTGAGCCGTTCAGCGGTGCGAAAGTTCGATGTGCGTGTGCTGGGGTCAGCGATTGCCTTGCAGCGAGCCCGTCAGCCCATGGGTGAGCGTTTCCCAGCGCAGGTGAAACGCGCCCACTTGTGGGCGTATTTTTGCCAGAAATGTTTGCGTCTCGGGCAGGTTGACCCCTTTGCGCAGTGCGTAATGGTTGTAGGCAATTTCGAAGGTGCCGCTGATGTTCTCGCGGATAGGCCCTTCGCAGAGCGGCTGCGGGATGTTGCCATTCATCTGCGCGCTATGCAGTTCCAGCGCTGCGACGATGCGTTGCTGCTCTTTGCTATACAAATCGACGCCCTGCAGCCTGGCGGTTTCTGCGACATTGATGATGGCTGCCAAGCCCATTGAAGTGTGGGCGAGGTCACGGCAGGTTTCTTGGCTAAGGCCCTTCACGTAGTGGGTGGGAAAGTGCCAGTGGGCCTTGATGCGATCGTCATCGAGCCTGCACCACGGTGCATTGGGCGGCCTGTTATCGTTTTGCTCGTCATAAATATAAGCAGGTACGAGTTGATGCCAACGCCCGATGGCTTCGTCGAATAACGCGCGGTCATCCGTGACGATACCGATATTGGCCATTGCCTCAATCGCGGTGGCATGCCAGTTCTTGTTATGGCACAGCGAGCCAGAGATGAACATCTGCCTGATAGTGGGGAGGTGCTGCTCTGTGAGCATTTTCTTAACCTTCGCCCGTTCATCCGGCAACCAACCGGTGTAGCCTTCATCGACGATTTCAAGGCCCCGGGTAAAGAGTGCGGCGGTCCAGGCAGCTTGCAATGGGCCATTACTTGCCTGATGTCCGCCCGTCAGCGTCGTTGCCCACGCCAGCAGAATGCTTCTGACGTTCGCGGCATATTGAGGATTACCGGTATACGACCACAGCAACGCCTGTGTGTACGTCGCCGCTGCGTCATCCATTTCTTCAAAGCAGCCAACGCGTGGGTTAGTGGAGCCCGAGCCGCATTCAACCTTGGCGAAGGGGGTGGCCTTGTAGTCCTCAGCGGCCCATTTACTGTGCTTGGCTTGCGCAAAGGCATCCTTCCAAGGCTGCGTGTCTAATCGGGCTTTGACGAGATTCAAAAGTGCGGTGTCAACCAGGATGCCAGGGTGGTTCAGTGGCAGACCGACAGTCGGCGAAAGGCTTTGGGAGTTTGCAGAATTGGCCGTGCTGAGGCCTGCAAGGGTGAGGGCGGAGATTAAAAGGAATTTACGCATGGTGAGTGCCTCATTGAGTCATGAGGCCCATGCTGCCAAGTTTCTGAAGTACGGCTACTGCTAGAACTAGCAGTAGCCGTACGGCGAGGACTGTGTTTGTAAGTTACTGCCCGCTGTAGATCTGGTCGAACACACCACCGTCGTTGAAGTGGGTCTTTTGCACGGTACGCCAGTCACCAAAGGTTTTTTCCACCGACAGGAAGTCGACTTTCGGGAAACGGTCGGTGTACTTGGCCAACACCGCCGGATCACGTGGGCGCAGGTAGTTGTTGGCGGCGATTTCCTGTGCCGCTGGCGACCACAGGTACTTCAGGTATTCCTCGGCCACGGCCTGGGTACCTTTTTTCGCCACCACCTTGTCGACCACGCTTACCGGTGGCTCAGCTTCGGCGGACACACTTGGGTAGACCACTTCGAACTGGTCGCGGCCGAATTCGCGGGCGATCATTTCGGCTTCGTTTTCGAAGGTCACCAGCACGTCGCCGATCTGGTTGGTCATGAAGGTGGTGGTTGCGGCGCGGCCACCGGTATCCAGCACGGGCGCCTGTTTGAACAGCTTGCCGACGAAGTCGCGGGCCTTGGTCTCGTCACCGCCTTGCTTGAGCACATAGCCCCACGCCGAGAGGTAGGTGTAACGGCCGTTACCCGAGGTTTTCGGGTTGGGCACGATCACTTGCACGCCATCCTTGAGCAGGTCGGGCCAGTCTTTCAGTGCCTTGGGGTTGCCTTTGCGCACGATGAACACGGTGGCCGAGGTGAACGGCGCGCTGTTGTTCGGCAGGCGGGTGACCCAGTTGTCTGGCACCAACTTGCCGTTGTCGACCAGGGCGTTGATGTCGGTGGCCATGTTCATGGTGATGACATCGGCCGGCAGGCCGTCGATCACCGCGCGCGCTTGCTTGCTCGAGCCGCCGAAGGACATCTGCACATTGACCTTCTCGTTGTGCTCGGCTTCCCAGTGTTTCTGGAAGGCCGGGTTGTAGTCCTTGTAGAAGTCGCGCATCACGTCGTAGGAGACGTTGAGCAGGGTCGGGGCGGCTTGGGCGAGGTTGCCGAGGGCCAGGCCTGCGGCGAGCAGCGAGGCGGTGAAGAGTTTTTTCACTGGGAGCGTTCCTTGTTCTGACTCAAAGGTTGGCGATTAGCCGTCGACTATAGCGGGTGACTGACAGACGGATAAAGAACAAAAAACGCTTTGTTTATGCTGTGAAGTTAGGGCAGCTGACCAATGCTCAATAGGTTTTCGTTTATGACGGGCCAAGGACATGAGTCAACTGTCAAATGTGACAGTGGCAAGGCCTCCACGAAGTAAGTTTAACTGCGTGAAAATACAAGATGAGCATGTCGCTATGTCCTCCAGTCAGAAGCCGTTGAAAGAGCGTAACCGATCACGTTTCTTTGGTCAGGGAGATCGACTTTGCAGTGTGTTGATCGACGGTGACCATCATCGATTGATGAGTGGGAATGCACTGCTCATCGCTCGGCTGGTAACGTGCTCCCCCCCGATGTTGTTGCGCACGAATCACGCAGGGACTGTGACGGGAACACAGGGTAGGGAGGGCGACAAACATCTTTCCTATACCTCTTACGGTTTCAGAGCACCGTTCGGGCAGGGAGCGCTTCCAGGACTCAATGGTGAGTACCTGGATCCAATGACTGGCTGTTACCCACTGGGGCGCGGGAGGCGATTTTTTAGCCCAGCCTTGATGCGCTTTCTGTCATCGGATGTGCTGAGCCCGTTTCATGCTGGTGGGTTGAATGGATACAGCTATTGTGGGGGGGATCCTGTCAATAAGCACGATCCCTCCGGTCACAACGGCGTAATACTGAAAAACTTTCCAGGTATTTCCGAGTTCTTGACGGGGGATCCAAATCGACGAGTCACGGGCGCACTCTTCAACCCGGACACAAAAAAACTGACAGATTTTCGCGTCAAGATGGTTAATGGTGAGGCGCAAATCCGCTTGACTGACTTCGACTATAGCGATCGAACAATGTATGTCAGTGCGGATAGGACAGTATTCATTGATGAGCGTTTCAGTTATCAAGGCTCCTCCGATATCGACCTGATGCCCCTCGTGAAAACTCACCAACGGGATATGTTAGAGAAAGGTTTTGAGCTCAAGACGGTCAATCCTCGCAAAGCAGTTATGACTGAACATGGTCTTGTGGTGCAATCCCACGACATTTACTTGAGTGAACGAGGAGCTGTTGAAACGTCGCAAGCGCCGATTCATCCGCAGGTACCCGCCTCTGGCTCGTCGCGTGAGCCGCAGATGAGTTTTCTAGTGCGCCTCCGAGACAAATTACGGCGAAAAAAGTGAACTCAATGGTCATGGCCGCTTGAGCGAAGTGACTTGCCGCCCTTCGTCACCTAGAGCTCATTGCTTTGGAAACAACGCATTGCCACACCGCGAACAGAAGGCGGCGCTGTGTTCGTGGGATCTCTTACTGCATGTCGGGCAATCATGCTGCAGCTGTTCCCCCCGCATCGCATTGGCCAACTCTGCCGTGAAGATCCCGGTCGGCACCGCAATGATCGAATAACCGGTGATCATCACCAGTGACGACAGCACCTGCCCCAGCGGCGTCTTCGGCACGATATCGCCAAAGCCCACCGTGGTCAGGGTGACAATGGCCCAATAGATGCCTTTGGGAATGCTGGTAAAGCCGTGCTCCGGCCCTTCGATCACGTACATCAAGGTGCCGAACACGGTCACCAGGGTCGAGACAGTGACCAGGAACACGATGATCTTCTGCTTGCTGCCCCGCAGCGCGGCCATCAGGTAGTTGGCCTGCTTAAGGTACTGGCCAAGCTTGAGCACGCGGAAGATCCGCAGCATGCGGATGACCCGGATGATCAGCAGGTATTGCGCGTCGCTGTAATAGAGGGCGATGACCCCGGGGACGATCGCCAGCAGGTCGACCAGGCCGTAGAAGCTGAAGGCGTAGCGCAGGGGCTTGGGCGAGCAGTACAGGCGCGTGAGGTATTCGGCCAGGAAGATCGCGGTGAAGCCCCACTCGATGGCAGCGAGCAGGCCGGCGTAGCCTTGGTGTATTTCGTCGATGCTGTCGAGGATGACGGTGACCAAGCTGGCCAGGATGATCAGCAGCAGGATCTTGTCGAAGCGGCGGCCGGCTACGGTGTCGGTCTGGAAGACGATGACGAAGAGCCGCTCGCGTATTGATTGCGGGGTTTGCATGGCTTGTGATCCGGATACGTAAGCAACAAGCCTAAAAGGTCAGTGTCCGAGGCTGCAACAGGCTGAACTGGCAAAAATGCCAGTTTCAGGGATGTGAGTGTTGGCCGCAGAATGGCGTCAGGCATGGGCGAGTGTGAGACGGTCATGAAAGGGGCAACTGAACTACGGGGCTTGGCAGGGCGGGCGCTGGCATATACCGCTTATGGCTACTTGCGAAAGGTGTCGGGCGCTGCGTTGGGGTTCAATGGTGAGTGGAAGGACGAGCTGCTGCAAGGCTATGCACTGGGCAATGGGCATCGGTTGTATTGCCCTGCACTTATGCGTTTTTTCAGCCCGGATGTGTTGAGCCCGTTCGGTAAGGGGGGGGTCAATACTTATTCCTATTGCCAAGGTGATCCGGTCAATCGCTTAGACCCGACTGGTGGAGCAGGCGTTTCAAAGCGCTCGCCGGGGGGGGCAGAGCGAGTGGCGGTGCACAGGCCTGTAAAAGCGACTAATGATCGAATTTCCCCGGAGTTCAAAAAAGGTCCCGGCAAGTATCAACTTGCGAGCACTGTTTCGCGTGAAGTCGTTGAATATAGCGGTCCTGGCTTTACCGGAGGCTTCAGTGGTGCGCCTGTGAAGGTACGTCCCGTAGGGGCGGCAGCAGGCGTACAGTCACAAGGGCCAACTATTGATGAGCTTGGAGAGTATTGGCAGAACTATTGGCACTGGGAACACAGGCCTGGCACTAAGCCGATGACTCGGGACCAGATGATTCCCAATCATCAGCGGGCCCAGGGCACTCAGATTGCAGATATCGAGTACGGCATGGCGCTTATCAGGGAGCAGGAAGCACGCCGGGAAATAGATATTCAGGTGCTGGCATCCTTTGGTCATTGGTAGGGCACAATAGGCTGACAGCGTCCTGCACATTCGATGTGCTCCGCGTTCAGTTATGTAGACGCCAAATATCCCGACGCAGTAAAAGCTGCCAGAAGTGGTTGCCCGAATGCATCAGCCAGCAGGCCAGTACGAACGGCGCTGTAAGCCCGGCAATGGGCATCAAGTTGAACAGCGGTTGTAGCAACAGTGCCAGGGCAATTGCCAACAACGTCACACAGGGTTTTTCACTCTGGCGGCTGAACGCCAGTGCCGCCAGCGCTGCGTTGAAGCCGTATAGTCCCATCCAGGCCACCTGCGCCTGGTCGATGAGCAGCGCGACGCCGCCCCCGATGGCAGAGCCGATCACGGCCCACATAGCCGCGTAGGGGCTGGCGATGAACATGCCGACGATGATCAGCAGCCCGGCGAATGGATTATCAAGCAGGAAGATCTGGCCGACACCGCGCGCCAGGGCGTACAGCGGGTTTGGCTCGGCAAAGACAGCCGTCGAGGGTTCAGCGATCAGCAAAGCGCCCCAGCCCAACAGCACGAACGGTGCCGTATAGGCGATCAGCAACTTGCCACCGCGCTTGCGCCATTGGTGGGTGATGATGCTCGACAGCCCACCGGCTGCGAGGATCAGCGGCGGCATGATCGCTGACCACGGCAGTACCGCACTGATCAGGATGCCGATCAGTATGCCGTTGTAACAGTACAACCCGGCCTGGCGGTCGGCGCGGTCGTAGCCGCGGCGCTGGGCGGTGAGCAGGCCTGCAAGGGCGCCGAGCAGGGCGCCCCCAACCAGGTTGGGGGCGGTCAGCAGGATGGCCAGCAGGCAGCACAGGCCGCACAGGGGGTTGCGCAGCAGCAGCACCTGGCTGAAGCCGTTGAGCAGCGCCGTGGCCCAGTCGGGGCACGGGTTGACGAAATTTTTGGTGTACATGGGCAGTCAGTGAGGTTGATTGAAAAGCGGTGGGCCTCTTTGGGCCTCGGTTTTCCGCAGGGTTTTTGACGCTGAGCAAGGGGAGGGCTTTGCCCTCCATCGCCGGCAAGCCAGCTCCTACAGGGACCGCGTACGGCCTGTGGGAGCCGGCTTGCCGGCGAAAGGGGCGCAAAGCGCCCCCAGCGGTTTCAGACCAAGGTCTCGATCCGCAGCGTATTAGTCGAACCCGGCTTGCCGAAAGGCACACCGGCGGTGATCAACAGCGTGTCCCCGCGGCTGGCCATGCCTTGCGCCTGGGCAATTTCCAGGGCGGTCGAGCAGATTTCGTCAACCTGACGCAGGCGGTCGTTGACCACCGAATGCACACCCCAGGCCACGCTCAGGCGGCGCGCTGTGTTCAGGTTCGGCGTCAGGTTGAGGATCGGCGCCCGTGGTCGCTCGCGCGCGGCACGCAGCGTCGAGGCGCCCGACTCGCTGTAGTTGACCAGCACCGCCACCGGCAGAATGCCGCTGATACGGCGGATCGCGCAGCTGATGGCGTCCGATACGGTGGCTTCGGCTTTGGGCCGGCCAACGTCGAGCTGGGCCTGGTAGTCGGGGCCGTTTTCCACTTGGCGGATGATCTTGCTCATCATCTGCACGGCTTCCAACGGGTAGTCACCCGACGCAGTCTCGGCCGACAGCATCACCGCATCAGCACCCTCGGCCACAGCGTTAGCCACGTCGGTGACCTCGGCGCGGGTGGGCGCAGGCGAGAAGCGCATGGATTCGAGCATCTGCGTGGCCACCACCACCGGTTTACCCAGCTGGCGGCAGGTGCCGATGATGCGCTTCTGGATCTGCGGCACGCTTTCGGCGGGTACTTCCACGCCCAGGTCACCGCGGGCCACCATGATCGCGTCTGCCAGTTCGGCGATTGCCTGCAGCTGTTCGACCGCCGAGGGCTTCTCGATCTTGGCCATCAGGTAAGCACGGTCGCCAATCAGCTGGCGCGCCTCGACGATGTCTTCAGGGCGCTGCACGAACGACAGGGCCACCCAGTCCACGCCCAGCTCCAGGCCGAAGGCCAGGTCGCGGCGGTCCTTCTCGGTGAGCGGGGAGAGGTCGAGCACCGCTTGCGGCACGTTGACGCCCTTGCGGTCGGACAACTCACCGCCGTTCAGCACGGTCGTGTCGATGGCGTCGTCGTGCTTGGCGGTCACGCGCAGGCGCAACTTGCCGTCATCGAGCAGCAGGTCCATGCCGGGTTCCAGCGCAGCGATGATCTCTGGGTGCGGCAGGTTGACCCGGCGGCTGTCGCCCGGTGCCGTGTCCAAGTCCAGGCGCAGTGCCTGGCCACGTTGCAGTTGCACCTTGCCTTCAGCAAAACGGCCCACGCGCAGCTTTGGCCCTTGCAGGTCCATGAGGATGCCCAGCGGGTAGTTCAATTGCTGCTCGACTTCGCGGATCCACTGGTAGCGCAGGGCATGGTCGGCGTGCTCGCCGTGGCTGAAATTGAGGCGGAAGATGTTCACCCCGGCTTCGACCAGTTGGCGGATGTCGTCGATGCCGTTGATCGCAGGGCCGAGGGTGGCGAGGATTTTGACTTTTTTATCAGGCGTCATGATTGCGGAGTCTCGAGGATCAGAATGGCGCGGAAGTCGTTGACGTTGGTGCGTGTCGGCTCGGTGACGATCAACGCATCGAGCGCGGCGAAGTAGCCGTAGCCGTTGTTGTTGTCCAGCTCGTCACTGGCCGACAGGCCCAAGGCTTCGGCGCGGGCATAACTGCAAGGGGTCATGAAGGCGCCAGCGTTTTCTTCGGAGCCATCGATGCCGTCGGTGTCGCCGGCCAGCGCGTACACGCCCGGCAGGCCCTTGAGGTTTTCGGTGAGGCTGAGCAGGAACTCGGCATTGCGCCCGCCGCGGCCGTTGCCGCGTACGGTGACGGTGGTTTCGCCACCCGACAGGATCACGCAAGGTGCCTTGAGCGGCTGGCCGTGCAGAACGATCTGCCGGGCAATGCCAGCATGCACCTTGGCCACTTCACGCGACTCGCCTTCCAGGTCGCCCAGAATCAGCGGGCTGAAGCCAGCCTGGCGCGCTTTGACGGCGGCGGCTTCCAGCGACTGCTGGGGCTTGGCGATCAGTTGGAAATGGCTGCGGGCCAGGGCCGGGTCATCGGCCTTGACGGTTTCCGAGGCTGGGTTGTTGAGCCAGTCGATGACGGCCTTTGGCGCTTCGATGTTGTACCGCTTGAGGATGGCCAAGGCGTCGGCGCGGGTGCTTGGGTCGGCGACGGTGGGGCCGGAGGCGATGACCGTGGCCAGGTCGCCCGGTACATCGGAAATGGCATAGGTGTAGACCGTGGCCGGCCAGCAGGCCTTGGCCAGGCGGCCACCCTTGATCGCCGAGAGGTGCTTGCGCACGCAGTTCATCTCGCCGATGGTGGCGCCGGACTTGAGCAGCGCCTTGTTGATGTGTTGCTTGTCGGCCAGGGTCAGGCCCTCGGCGGGCAGTGCCAGCAGTGCCGAACCACCGCCAGAGAGCAGGAAGATGACACGGTCGTCTTCGTTCAGGTTGCTGACCAGCTCCAGCACGCGCTTGGCCACGGCCAAGCCGGCAGCATCAGGGACCGGGTGAGCGGCTTCGACCACCTCGATTTTCTGGCAGTTGGCGCCGTGGCCGTAACGGGTGACGACGAGGCCGGACACTTCGCCCTGCCAGCTTTTCTCGACCACTTCGGCCATGGCGGCTGCGGCCTTGCCGGCGCCGATGACGATGACCCGGCCGCTACGGTCGGCGGGCAGGTAGGGTTCGAGGACTTGGCGCGGGTGGGCGGCGGCGATGGCTGTGTCGAACAGCTCGCGAAGAATTTTTTGCGGATCGACCGACATGGCAGGCTCCCAAATTATTGTTGTTCTGCAGAATCGAAAACGCCCCTGGAACTGCCTCCGTGCAGGCCGAACCAGGGGCGGGTGTTGCTCGGTGTTGGGTCAGAGACCCTGGGGGCGCTTTGCGCCCCTTTCGCGACACAAGGCCGCTCCTACCTGAGACCGCGATCCCTGTAGAGCGGCCTTGCGTCGCGAAAGGGCTGCAAAGCAGCCCCCAAATTCAGCTTACTTGTCGTCGCGGATCGAGAAGTTGGCCATGTGCTCCAGGCCTTTGATCAGCGCCGAGTGGTCCCAGTTGCCGCCACCCAGGGCCTGGCAGGTGTTGAACACTTGCTGGGCGTTGGAGGTGTTGGGCAGGTTGATGCCCAGTTCCTTGGCGCCTTGCAGGGCCAGGTTCAGGTCCTTCTGGTGCAGGTTGATGCGGAAGCCTGGGTCGAAGGTGCCTTTGATCATGCGCTCGGCGTGCACTTCGAGGATTTTCGACGAAGCGAAGCCACCCATCAGTGCTTCACGAACCTTGGCTGGGTCGGCGCCGTTCTTGGCGGCGAACAGCAGGGCTTCGGCAACCGCCTGGATGTTCAGCGCAACGATGATCTGGTTGGCCACCTTGGCGGTCTGGCCGTCGCCGTTGCCACCCACGCGGGTGATGTTCTTGCCCATGGCTTCGAACAGCGGCAGGGCGCGCTCGAAGGCCTTCGGGCAGCCACCGACCATGATGCTCAGGGTCGCGGCCTTGGCGCCGACTTCACCGCCGGACACCGGGGCGTCCAGGTAGGCGGCGCCGGTGGCTTTGATCTTCTCGGCGAAGGCTTTGGTAGCGGTCGGCGAGATCGAGCTCATGTCGATCACGACCTTGTTCGGGCCGACACCTTCGGCCACGCCGTTCTCACCGAACAGGACGGCTTCCACCTGCGGGGTGTCGGGGACCATGACGATGATGAATTCAGCTTCCTGGGCCACTTCTTTCGGGTTGGCCAGGGCCACCGCGCCAGCGGCGATCAGGTCGGCCGGGGCGGCGTCGTGGTGGGTGGAAACGAACAGGCTGTGACCTGCTTTTTGCAGGTTCTGAGCCATGGGCTTGCCCATGATGCCGGTGCCGATAAAGCCGATTTTAGCCATGATAAATGTGCCTCTTTATAGTTGTTGATACCTAATCGCGGGGCTGCCACAAAACCCTGTGGGAGCGGGCTTGCCCCGCGAATGCGGTCGGTCAGGCAATGGAGGTGTCTTTGCGGGCGCTTTCGCGGTACAAGCCCGCTCCCACATGGGTCTTCAGCCAGCCCAGGCCCGCTTCAGTGGTGGTCAGCGGCTTGTACTCTGCGCCCACCCAACCCTGGTAGCCGATGCGGTCCAGGTGCTCGAACAGGAAGCGGTAGTTGATCTCGCCGGTGCCTGGCTCGTTGCGGCCTGGGTTGTCGGCCAGTTGGATGTGGTTGATCAGTTTCAGGTTGGCTTCCATCGTGCGAGCCAGGTCACCTTCCATGATCTGCATGTGGTAGATGTCGTACTGCAGGAACAGGTTGTCGCTGCCGACTTCGGCCTGGATTTCCAAGGCTTGCTTCGTGGTATTCAGGTAGAAGCCTGGGATGTCGCGGGTGTTGATCATTTCCATGACCAGGCGGATGCCGGCGGCTTTCAGTTTTTCGGCGGCAAACTTCAGGTTGTCGACGAAGGTCTTGCGCACGTCGGCGCATTGCAGGCCTTGCGGGCGGATGCCGGCCAGGGCGTTGACCTGGGTGTTGCCAAGGACCTTGGCGTATTCGATGGCCTTGTCGACACCGGCGCGGAACTCTTCAACGCGGTCGGGGTGGCAGGTGATGCCACGCTCGCCTTTGGCCCAGTCGCCGGCCGGCAGGTTGAACAGCACCTGGGTCAGGCCGTGCGCATCGAGCTGCTGCTTGATTTCGGCGGCGCTGAAATCGTACGGGAAGAGGTATTCGACGCCGCTGAAACCAGCATCGGCGGCGGCCTTGAAGCGGGCCAGGAAGTCCTGTTCGGTGAACAGCATGGACAGGTTGGCAGCGAAGCGAGGCATGAGTTGTCTCCTTGCGATGAAGGCCCCCAGGGCATGCCTGGGGGCGTCAGGCGATCAGTCCAGCATCGAGATGGCGGTTGGCGCGTCGTTACCGACCAGGGCCAGGTCTTCGAACTCGTTGACCGCGTTGATCTCGGTGCCCATGGAAATGTTGGTCACACGCTCGAGAATCACTTCAACCACCACCGGCACGCGGAACTCTTCGGCCATCTTCTGCGCCTTGAGCAGGGCAGGGGCGATCTCGCCTGGCTCGAATACGCGGATGGCCTTGCAGCCCAGGCCTTCGACCACGGCGACGTGATCGACACCGTAGCTGGCGGCGTCGCTGGAGTTGATGTTCTCGAACGCCAGTTGTACACAGTAATCCATGTCGAAGCCACGCTGCGCCTGACGGATCAGGCCGAGGTAGGCGTTGTTCACCAGCACGTGGACGTACGGCAGGTTGAACTGCGCGCCGACTGCCAGCTCTTCGATCATGAACTGGAAGTCATAGTCACCCGACAGGGCGACCACTTTGCGCGATGGGTCGGCCTTGACCACACCCAGTGCGGCAGGGATGGTCCAGCCCAGCGGGCCGGCCTGGCCGCAGTTGATCCAGTGACGTGGCTTGTACACGTGCAGGAACTGCGCGCCGGCGATCTGCGACAGGCCGATGGTGCTGACGTAGGTGGTGTCCTTGCCGAACACTTGGTTCATCTCTTCGTACACGCGCTGCGGCTTGACCGGCACGTTGTCGAAGTGGGTCTTGCGCTGCAGGGTGGCCTTGCGCTCCTGGCAGTCTTCCAGCCAGGCCTTGCGGCACTTGAGCTTGCCAGCGGCTTTCCACTCGCGGGCCACTTCGAGGAACACATCCAGCGCCTTGCCAGCGTCCGACACGATACCCAGGTCTGGGGTGAATACGCGGCCGATCTGGGTCGGTTCGATGTCCACATGCACGAACTTGCGGCCTTCGGTGTAGACGTCGACGGAGCCGGTGTGGCGGTTGGCCCAACGGTTACCGATACCGAACACCAGGTCGGATTTGAGCAGGGTGGCGTTGCCGTAGCGGTGCGACGTCTGCAGGCCGACCATGCCGACCATCAGGGCGTGGTCGTCCGGGATGGTGCCCCAGCCCATCAGGGTCGGGATGACCGGTACACCGGTCAATTCAGCGAACTCGACCAGCTTGTCGCTAGCGTCGGCATTGATGATGCCGCCGCCTGCCACCAGCAGTGGGCGCTCGGCGTCATTGAGCATTGCCAGGGCTTTTTCGGCCTGTACACGGGTGGCGGATGGCTTGTTGACGGCCAGCGGCTCGTAGGCGTCGATGTCGAATTCGATTTCAGCCATCTGCACGTCGAACGGCAGGTCGATCAGCACAGGGCCTGGGCGGCCGGTGCGCATTTCATAGAAGGCCTTCTGGAACGCGTAAGGCACTTGGCCTGGCTCCAGCACGGTGGTCGCCCACTTGGTCACCGGCTTGACGATGCTGGTGATGTCGACGGCCTGGAAGTCTTCTTTGTGCAGGCGTGCACGCGGGGCCTGGCCAGTGATGCAGAGAATTGGGATGGAGTCGGCCGACGCACTGTACAGGCCGGTGACCATGTCGGTGCCGGCAGGGCCGGAAGTGCCGATGCACACGCCGATGTTGCCTGGGTTGGCACGGGTGTAGCCCTCGGCCATGTGCGAGGCACCTTCAACGTGGCGAGCGAGGACGTGATCGATGCCACCGACTTTTTTCAGGGCCGAGTACAGCGGGTTGATGGCAGCCCCTGGGATGCCGAACGCGGTATCTACACCTTCACGGCGCATGACCAGAACGGCTGCATCGATTGCTCTCATTTTGCTCATGGGTTGTGCCTCATCGATTTTGTAATTGTATACAACTTGCTGTGCGACAGAGTGTATTCACGCCTGTGCGCTTAGGTCAATGGATTTTCATCGGGGAGAATGGCTTTCGTCGGAGCGCCCGTGAAAACGGCGTTCTGTCGGATCGAGTACGATCGTTTTAAAATATTGTATACAAAAATATCTTCTGTTGTGTTCTATTTGCGCTATTGGTTTTCAACTGCCCTTAGGGCTTCTCACAACAAGAAGAGGACCTTTTCATGAACGTTCTGAACCTGAAAGTCGCGGTAAGCCTGGTCAATGCTGCGCTGGCGGCAGGCCGCCAGATCAACGCTGCGCCGTTGACTGTGGCGGTGCTGGATGCGGGCGGGCACTTGCTGGCGCTGCAGCGCGAGGATGGCGCTAGCCTGATTCGGCCGGAAGTAGCTACCGGTAAGGCCTGGGGGGCGATTGCCCTGGGCAAGGGCTCACGCTTGTTGGCGCTGGATGCGCAGCAACGGCCGGCGTTTTTTGCCGCCTTGAATGGGCTGGGGGAGCGGCCGGTGGTGCCGGCACCGGGGGGGGTGCTGATTCGTGATCAGGACGGCAAGGTGCTGGGTGCGGTGGGGATCAGCGGGGATACGTCGGATATCGACGAGCAATGCGCAATCAGTGCGATCGAGGAAGTTGGGTTGAAGGCGGATGCGGGGGTGGCTGCATAAGGCTTTAGATTGCTGGGGCCGCTTTGCGGCCCAATCGCGACGCAAGGCCGCTCCTACAAGGGACCGCGTAACCCCTGTAGGAGCGGCCTTGTGTCGCGATGGGCTGCAAGGCAGCCCCACTGGCCCTATCAGGCCGCCTCAGGCTCACAGCCCTTGAGCACCAGCCGAATGATGGTCTCGGCCGCCGCGTCATAATCACTCTCAGCCAGCTTGGCCTTGCCCGTCACCGCCGAAATCTGCCAATCGAAATCGGCATAGGTCTGGGTCGCCGCCCAGATGCTGAACATCAGGTGATGCGCATCCACATTGGCGATCTGCCCGCGCTCGATCCAACCCTGGATGCACTCGATATTGTGCCGTGCCTGCTCGTTGAGCTGCTCCACCTGGTTGGGCGACAAATGCGGCGCACCGTGCATGATCTCACTGGCAAACACCTTGGAGGCATGCGGCAAATCGCGGGAAATGCGGATTTTCGAGCGAATGTAGGCACTCAGCACTTCTTTAGGGTCACCGTCAGCATTGAACGGCGTCGAGGCCTGCATGATCGGCGCGATGATGCTCTCCAAGACCTCGCGGTAGAGGTTGTCCTTGGATTTGAAGTAGTAATACACGTTCGGCTTGGGCAGGCCGGCCTTGGCCGCGATATCGCTGGTCTTGGTGGCGGCGAAGCCCTTGTCGGCGAATTCCTCGCTGGCCGCGCGCAGGATCAATTCCTTGTTGCGCTCGCGAATGGTGCTCATTGTCAGGGATCTTCCTCGTGTCTGGCCACCTCTAAGAGGGATCGGGCATGTTAGCACCGCGGCTGAAGGGCGCTCAAGGCAGCGACTTTCGGCTAGACTCCGGCACATTCATTTCACGGGAAACAGGCACATGGCAGGAAGCAGTCTACTGGTACTGATCGACGATATCGCCACGGTACTCGACGACGTGTCGTTGATGACCAAGGTCGCGGCGAAAAAGACGGCCGGCGTGCTGGGGGACGATTTGGCGCTCAATGCCCAGCAGGTGACCGGCGTGCGCGCCGAGCGCGAGATCCCCGTGGTCTGGGCGGTGGCCAAGGGCTCGTTCGTCAACAAGGCGATCCTTGTGCCGGCGGCGTTGCTGATCAGCGCCTTCATCCCGTGGGCGGTGACGCCGTTGCTGATGGTCGGTGGCGCGTACCTGTGCTACGAGGGGTTCGAGAAGCTGGCGCACAAGTTCTTGCACAGCAAGGAAGAGGACAGCGCGCAGCATGAGGCCCGCAAGGAGGCCGTGGCCGACGCCAGTGTCGACCTGGTCGCCTACGAGAAGGCCAAGATCAAGGGTGCGGTGCGCACCGACTTCATCCTGTCGGCCGAGATCATTGCCATCACCTTGGGGATCGTGGCGGATTCGCCGCTGCCCCAGCAGATCATCGTGCTGTCGGGCATCGCCGTCGTCATGACGGTTGGCGTTTACGGGCTGGTGGGCGGCATCGTCAAGCTCGATGACCTGGGCCTGTGGATGACCCAGAAAGCATCCAAATTATCCCAGGCGGTCGGTAAAGGCATCCTGCGCGCCGCGCCCTACATGATGAAGAGCCTGTCGGTGATCGGGACTGCGGCGATGTTCTTGGTCGGCGGCGGGATTCTGGTGCATGGCATCGCGCCCCTGCATCATGCGATCGAGGCGTTCAGTGAAGGGCGCGGTGGGGCGCTGACCGGGGCGCTGCTCAATGGGGGCGTGGGGATTGTCGCGGGGGCCGTGGTGCTTGCCGTCGTCGCTGTGGCGGGCAAGTTGTGGCGGGCGGTAAAGCCAGCTACCTGATGTGTGTGGCCGGGGCAAAGCCCCGGATCGCCAGCAAGCCGGCCCCACAGATACCCCGCCTAACTCAGGCGTGGCGCCATCTCTGTAGGAGCCGGCTTGCCGGCGATGGGCTGCAGAGCAGCCTCACGATCAGAAGTGTACTTTTACCAAGAAGCTCGCCGTGTTTTGGTCAGTGGTAAAGGCATCGGAATCCTTGATGCCGTACTTGTTCTTCCAGTAATCGTACTCAAAACCTACATACAGCTGCTTCTCACCCAGGTGCAATGCTTTGCCCAGGTCATATTTGACCTGTGGGTTGAAGTGCAGGTTGGCTTGGTAGGTGCCGCGACGGTTCTCGTCGTTGTCCACGACCCAGTCCATGAAGCCGTCGATGAGGATGTCGGACGAGCCCACTGGAATGGTGTAGGACCAGACCGGGGTAATCTGCCAGACGTTGTCACCCGCGCGGCTGCCGTCGGTGGTGCGCTGGTAGAAGTTCAGCTGGAAGTAGTCGAAGCCTGGGATGTCCAGGTCGAAGCCCGGGCCGATCAGGTAGGACTCGGTATCACCCTCGCCGAACTCGTAGGTCATCGCCAGCAGCACGTCCTTGACCGGGCCGAACGCCAGCTTCTGGTCGAAGATCTTGCCAAACGACAGGCGTGGGCTGATTTCACCGTAGTAGGTGTTGGGGCCGTTACCCGCGTCTTTCTTGCCTTGGTAGAAGATCTTGTCGACGAAAATGAAGTTGTCGCCGTACTTCCAGCCATCGGCGTGCTCGAAGGTCACGGTTTGCTGGATCTCGGGGTTGACCTTGAAGTTCTTGCCCCACAGGTAGGTGAGGCTGTTGTTCTGCCACTGCAGCAGGTCGCCGCCGAAGGTGGTGCCGCAGGCCAGCAGGCCGCCGGCGAGGATCAGGCTGTTGATGGTACGCATTGCGAGTGTCGCTCCCTTGATTGATCTGTTGTCAGCGCTCGGTGTTGGCGCTGTTTTTGTCTTTTGAGTCAGCTTTTTTCGATAGGCCACAGCTGTTTGGCAAGAGCTGAGCCAACTTTTCCGGGCTGGCACAACCTTCCTGCTCGACTTCGTTCTGAACGGATGAAAAGGGTCTTTCAGGCTGGCAACACGTTGGCCAACCGCCCGTATTCATTGACTGAGCGGTCAGTAAACGCAGGCAGAATCCGTTCTGCCCTGATCGAGGGGGCGCGCAGATTACTGGCTTGCGCGCCGGTCCTCAAGTGCTCCGTCCTGGAGCGGTGTGAATCAAACTTGTGCGTTTGGTCAGGTTATTAGAAATGGACTTTGATCAAGGCGCTTGCAACGCTCTGGTTACTGTCCACATTGCCACGGCTGTCGATGCCGTATTTGTCCTTCCAGTAGCTGTATTCAAAGCCCACGTACAACTGCTTGGCACCCAGGTTCAGCGCCTTGCCCAGGTCGTACTTGACCTGCGGGTTGAACTGCAAGTTGGCGTGGTAGGTGCCACGGCGGGTCTGGTCGTTGTCCACGACCCAGTCCATGTAGCCGTCGATGAGGATGTCGGACCTGCCCACGGGAATGGTGTACGACCAGGCCGGGGTGATCTGCCAGACGTTGTCGCCGGGGCGGCTGCCCTCGGTGTTGCGCACGTAGAAGTTCAAGGTGAAGTAGTTGAAGCCGGGGACGGCCAGGTCGAAGCCGGGGCCGATCAGGTAAGCCTCGTTGTCGCCTTCGCCACGCTCGTAGGTCATGGCGATGAGCACGTCTTTGATCGGGCCGAATTCGAATTTATGGCCGGTCATCTTGCCAAGCGACAGGCGTGGGCTGAACTCACCGTAGTAGGTGGTCACGCCTTTGCTGCGGTCGGCCTTGCCGTTGTAGAAAATCTTGTCGACGAACATGAAGGTGTCGCCGTACTTCCATTTGTTGGCGTGCTCGAACGTGATGGTCTGCTGAATATCAGGGTTGACCTTGAAGTCCTTGCCGTACAGGTAGCTCAGGCTTTCGCCGTGCCATTGCAGCCATTCGCCTGCATGCGAGGGGAGGGTGGCCAGCAGGCTGCTGCCCAATAACAGGGACGTGGTGATGCGCTTCATGTCGTGATTCCCGGACTTATTGTTTTTGTTGGCGGTTTTTTTAGCGCGCAGGGGCGCCCCGAGCGGCCCATTCCGGCGGGCCGACGGTGTAGCGGTTACTGCGGGTGTGAGTCAGGGGCGGCCATTGCGCCGCCCCCTCTGGCTCAGTGCTGGTGACAGGCGTCGTTATGCGCCGCGCGGTCGGCACCCCCGAGGATGTTGAACAGCACGTTCAACACCAGGGCGCTTACCGTGGCCATGGCGATGCCACTGTGGGTGATCGGTTCCATCCACTGCGGCATCTGTGCGAAGAACTCCGGGCGTACCACGGGGATCAGCCCGAAACCGACACTCACCGCAACCAGCAGCTGGTTGCGACGGTCGCCGATGTCTGCTTCTTGAAGGATCTTGATCCCGGTGGCGGTGACCATGCCGAACATGGCGATGGACGCGCCGCCCAGTACCGCAGGCGGGATCGAAGCAATCAGGAAGGCCGCTTTGGGCAGCAGGCTGAGCAGGATCAACAGCGCGCCGGCCACCACGGTGACGTAGCGGCAGCGTACCCCGGTCATCTGCACCAGGCCGATGTTCTGGGCGAACGAGGAGTGGGTGAAGGTGTTGAAGAAGCCCGCGACAAACGACGCGCCGGCATCGCACAGCAGGCCGCGACGCAGCATGCCAGGCGTGACTTCACGATCGGTCACCTTGCCCAGGGCGAGGAACATGCCCGTGGACTCGACGAAGATGATCACCACCACCAGGCACATCGACAGGATCGGTGCCAGGCTGAAGGTCGGCATGCCGAAGTGCAGTGGGGTGACCACTTGCAGCCACGGTGCGTCTTTCAGGCCGGTCAGGTCGACCATGCCGATGGAGCCGGCCAGGATGTAACCCAGGCCCATGCCGACCAACACCGAAACGTTGACCCAAAAGCCACGCATGAAGCGGTTGATGAGCAGGATCACGGCCAGTACCAGGCCTGCGACCATCAGGTAGATGGGCGAGCCGAAGGCTTCTGCCTCATGGCCGCCACCGGCCCAGTTGACCGCGACCGGGAACAGCGACAGGCCGATCGAGGTGATGACGGTACCGGTAACCAGGGGCGGGAAGAAGCGTACGACCTTGGACATGAACGGCGCGATCAGCATGCCGAAGAACCCGGCGGCGATGGTCGCGCCGAAGATCCCCTGCAGGCCGACGCCGGGCATGCCGGCCATGGCCACCATGCTGCCGACGGCAGCGAAGCTGGCGCCCATCATCACGGGCATGCGGATGCCCACCGGGCCGATACCGAACGACTGGATGATGGTGGCAACGCCTGCGACCAGCAGGTCGGCGTTGATCAGGAAGGCGACTTCTTCACGGGACAATCCGGCGGCTTGGCCAATGATCAAAGGCACGGCAATCGCGCCTCCGTACATCAACAGCACATGTTGCAGGCCTACCAGGATCAGTTGGAACAGGGGCAGAGGCTGACGCGGCGGCGCAACGGGAATGTACGCCTTGCGTGACTCGGACATGCAGCACCTCGAGTTTTGTTTTTATTCTCGGATCCAAGCGCCAGGCTGCAGGCCTGGGCGCTCGATGCTTGCTAGTTGCGTATTGCCTTGAAACAGAGGCCGGACAGGCCGGCCTCTTCGCGGGTAAACCCGCTCCCACCGGGAGCGGTGTGTGCCCGATGGGTCAGTTGACCGGGGCGCCTTTGGCGATCCAGTCACCGACGAGCTTGCGCTCTTCGGTGGTCATCTGGGTGATGTTGCCCAGCGGCATGATCTGGCTGGCGACCGCTTGCGCCTGGATGCGCGCGGCTTGTGCCTGGATCTGCTGCGGGGTGTCGAACATCACGCCGGCAGGGGCGGCGCTGAACAGTGGGCTGGTCGGCTTGGACGAGTGGCACACGGTGCAGCGTTCCTGGATGACATTGTGGATCTTGTCGAAGCTGTCGCCGCTTGCCTGGGCAGTGGCTGGCGCCGGTGCCGCAGGGGCTTCGGCGGGCTTGCTGGCCTCCTCGGCGCGCAGCTCGGCAGCCGTCTTGCCGCCGACGGCGGTGGCGGGCAGCGGCTGGTACTCGATCTTCGCGGCGGCTTGCTCAGGGCTGACGGCCATCGGCTTGGGGCCGGTGACGTAGGCCAGGCAGATCATCGCCAGAGCGCCGACGGGCAGGGTCCAGGCGTACTTGCTGCTGTCATGGCGGGTGTTGAAGTAGTGACGGATCAATACCGCCGCCACTGCAATGCCGGCCAGGATCAGCCAGTTGTACTGGCTGCCGTAGGTGCTCGGGAAGTGGTTGCTGATCATGATGAACAGCACCGGCAGGGTGAAGTAGTTGTTGTGACGCGAACGCAGCAGGCCTTTGGCCGGCAGGCGTGGGTCAGGCGTGGTGTTGTTCTCGATTGCAGCCACCAGCTGGCGCTGGGCCGGCATGATGATGCGGAACACGTTGCCGACCATGATGGTGCCGATGATCGCGCCGGTGTGCAGGTATGCGCCACGGCCGCTGAATACCAGGCTGAAGCCCCAGCACGCAGCGATGATCAGCACGAACAGCACGCCACCCAGCAATGCCGGGCGCTTGCCCAGCGGCGAGTCGCAGAGCAGGTCGTAGATGAACCAACCGGCCACCAGCGAACCGATACCAATGGCCACGCCCTCGGCACCGCTCAGGGTGCTGCCAGGGGCCAGCAGGTACAGGGTCGGGTTCCAGTAGAACACCACGCACAGCAAGGCGATACCGGACATCCAGGTGAAGTAGGCTTCCCATTTGAACCAGTGCAGGTTCTCGGGCATTTTCGGGGGTGCCAGCTTGTACTTTTCAAGGTGGTAGATACCACCGCCGTGGATGGCCCAAAGGTCACCCGACAGCCCGTCACGCGGATTGCTCCGGTTCAGGTTGTTTTCCAGCCAGACGAAGTAGAACGATGCACCGATCCAGGCGACACCGGTGATCATGTGAACCCAGCGAATGCTCAGGTTCAGCCATTCGTGAAGGTGTGCTTCCACAGTATGTACCTCTGCCGATCACCTTACGATGATCGACCTTTTCTTATTGGTGGGGATTGAGGATCAGCATCTGTTCCTCGGTGAAGTAATGCTCATCGCAGTTGTTGCCAGAACCACTGCGATCAACCACCAGGAAATCATCCCGCTTTTCGATCGTAAGCACCGGGTGGTGCCAAACGCCGCGATGGTAATTGATGCCCTGCCTGCCGTTACTGCGGAAGGCGCGGACCAAGCCTGATACAGGTGCATCGCCAACGGGCGCGACCACGATCAGAAAGGGGTTGCCGAGCAGCGGGATGAAAGCCTGGCTGCCCAGCGGATGGCGTTCCAGCATGCGTACGGTCAGCGGCATGTCCAGCGCGTCGGCGCGGAAGATGCTGATGATCGCTTTGTCTTCAGGCTCGGCGGTTTCGACCGTGGCGAGCTTGTGAAAGCGCATGGTCGAGCCGTTGTTGATCATGAAGTGGTCGCTGCCATCGGTTTCGATCACGTCACCGAAGGGGGCGAAGGCTTCTTTGGTCAGGGGCTCGATCATCAGGGTGCGCATGCGGTTATCTCTTCTATTGTTCGTTTTCTGAATGAGGTTCGGCTGTTGCTTACAGCTGCAGCAGACGGAACAGGGCGATCAGGTTGATCTGCGCCAGGGCTTCCTTGAATTCGGCATCCGCGTCGTTGTGGATGCGTTTCTCGAAAGCGGCGAGAATCTGGTGCCGGTTGCTGCCCTTCACGGCCATGATGAAGGGGAACTGGAACTTGGCCTTGTAGGCGTCGTTGAGTTCGGTGAAACGGGCGAACTCTTCGGCGGTGCACTGGTGGATACCGGCGCCGGCCTGCTCGTTGGTGCTCGATTCGGTCAGCTCGCCCTGGATGGCGGCTTTGCCGGCCAGGTCCGGGTGAGCGTTGATCAGCGCCAGCTGGTCGGCGTGGTTGGCGCTGAGCAGGATGTCGCTCATGCGCTGGTGCAGCACTTCGATCTCGTCCAGCTCGCTCAGGTTGCCCAGGCCATAGGCTTTTTCAGCGACCCACGGCGAGTGCTCGTAGATGTCGGCAAAGGCGGCGACGAAGGCGTCGCGGCCCAGGGTCGATGGCGTGAGGGTCTTGAAAGCGGTCATCAGGCGTTCTCTTTCTTGTACGGGTGGGTGGTGTGCCAGTGGCGGGCGATGTCCGCGCGACGGGCGAACCAGACCTGGTCATGGCTCTTGGCGTAGTCGACGAAGCGCTTGAGCGCGGCCAGGCGCGCCGGGCGGCCGACCAGCCGGCAGTGCAGGCCGATGGAGAGCATCTTCGGCGCTTCGGCGCCTTCGGCGTACAGCACATCGAAGGCGTCCTTGAGGTACTGGAAGAACTGCTCGCCGCAGTTGAAGCCTTGTACCTGGGTGAAGCGCATGTCGTTGGTGTCCAGGGTGTAGGGGATCACCAGGTGCGGCTTGCCGGTGGGGTTGTTCGGCTCCCAGTAGGGCAGGTCGTCGTCGTAGGTGTCGCTGTCATAGAGGAAACCACCTTCCTCCATCACCAGGCGGCGGGTATTCGGGCCGGTGCGGCCGGTGTACCAGCCCACAGGGCGCTCGCCGGTCAGTTCGGTGAGGATGCGGATGGCTTCGAGCATGTGCTCGCGCTCTTGGGCCTCGTCCATGTTCTGGTAGTCGATCCAGCGGTAGCCGTGGCTGCAGATCTCGTGGCCGGCTTCGACCATGGCGCGGATCACATCCGGGTGGCGCTGGGCGGCCATGGCCACGGCGAACACGGTCAGCGGAACGCCGCTGTCCTTGAACAGCTTGAGCAGGCGCCACACGCCGGCACGGCTGCCATACTCGTACAGCGACTCCATGCTCATGTTGCGTTGGCCCTGCAACGGCTGGGCGGCGACCATCTCGGACAGGAAGGCTTCGGACTCTTTGTCACCGTGCAGGATGTTGCGCTCGCCACCTTCTTCGTAATTGAGGACGAAAGACAGGGCAATGCGGGCGTTGCCCGGCCATTGCGGGTGAGGTGGGTTGTTGCCGTAACCGATCAGGTCGCGAGGATAGTCAGCGCTCACTGCAGTCTTCCTTCTTGTGTGTTAGTGCGGGGTGGGCGGGCCGCGTCGGTATGTCGCACCACCGGATGGGCTGATTGTATACAACTTCTGAAATCTTTTGTAAGCCTGTTTTTCCGCATTTCTTCCCTTTTGTCGCCTGAGAATCCCTTGCAATAAACCTGCCTGATTGGTCAGCTAATGACGTTGCCCTCGGCACGGTGCCTGTATTTGCGACTGTTGGCGGGTTTGCCTGGGCCGCGACGGATGGGTTCAAAAAATTGTGTACAATTTGGCGATGGAATGTCTTAATAACGTCATTCCCGCACATCGCAGGCCGGTTGGCGTGATGATGGCCGTGTATTTTTTGCCCACAGATTGAACAAGAGGCGACAAGCAATGGGACGTTTGACCACACACGTACTGGATGCCGCGCATGGCTGCCCGGGCAGCTCGATCAAGGTCGAGCTGTACCGTGTCGAAGGCCAACAGCTGGAGCTGGTGAACACCGCCCTGACCAATAGCGATGGCCGTGTTGATGCGCCGTTGCTGCAGGGTGACGATTACCGCACGGGCGTTTACCAGTTGCAGTTCAGCGCTGGCGATTACTACCGCGCTCGCGGTGTGCAACTGCCGGCCCAGGCGTTTTTGGATGTTGTCGTGCTGCGCTTTGGCATCGACGAGAAACAGGAGCATTACCACGTGCCGCTGCTGATCTCGCCGTACAGCTATTCGACCTATCGCGGAAGCTAGTTGGTCGCTAGAAGAATCTTCGTAGGTCCTTTGGCCCGCTCTCACACTGGCGGGCTTTTTTTCGTCTGGTGTATTTAATTTCTCAGGTGGAATCAACCGCGCGACTGATATTTTTGTCAGTAGATTCTTGCAGGTGCGTTAGGGATGATCGGGTTTTCCGTCGCACTTGAGGATGTGGTCTGATGGACACAAGAAATGCGTATTCGCCCTATGGTTACCGAAGCGCCAAAACGGCGACGGCCGGAGCTTTAGGCTTCAATGGTCAGTTTTTTCATGCTGCGCTGGAGTGCTATGCACTGGGAAATGGGCACCGGATATACAACCCTCGCATGATGCGATTTATCAGCCCAGATGCCTTAAGCCCTTTCCTCAAAGGCGGCATCAACGCTTATACTTACTGCCTGAACGACCCTGTCAATGGGCTGGATCCCAGTGGGAAAACGGCTTTATTTAAGACCGCAGTTCAGGGGGCTGATCGTTTAGCGACTCTGGCAGCCAGCTATCTTAAGTTTTCTGTTCGGGACGGGATGTTCACGAATCTTCAGCACTGGCTTCTTGGCGATGAGATGTCGTACGCGAAGCTAGCAGTAAAGGCAAGCTACATCACCTATCGCGAGATGGAGAGCAAAGCCAGCTTCTCCCAGCTCAATCCGTCAAAAGCACACAAGTTCGTATTCACGACTGAGCGAAAAGTCGTGGTTTTCAGCGGTCCGGTAGGCGGAACTATGCCGAGTCATGCCAGTCTCGGAGAATATTCAGGGCTGGGTTACGGCACAAAAGGTCTTGGCGAGAAAGCTATCAGCGCCGGTTATATCATTAGAGACAAAGAGGGTAATATATCTATTAATAATCATTCTGGCCACTTTCAGCCTGATTTAGAAAGCCTGAACCTCGTGAAGGAACATCTGAATAAGCTCGGAGTCGACGTAACACTCATACGTACTGGGTTCTCCACGTAATCCCGAGAAACCAATCAGTGCCCCTCGGGGGCTGAATTTTTGTGGAGTTTCCAGCCATCTACGGAGAGGAATTCTGCGATGGCAACGCGTTACGAACTCTCGGATGATGCTTGGGCTGTGTTTGCTGATCTCTTCAGCGAAAGCCGTGGCCGGGGGCGCCTGAATGACCGGTTGAAGTTCGATGGCATGCTCGGGTGCAATGCTCGGTTGCTGCCTGGCGAGAAATGCCGGGTCGCTTTGGTCCATGGCTATAACAGGGGCTACAATGCCGAAGCGCTATGCCGCTACTTCGACCAATATCGAATGTAACCGGTCATTCCGCTGTGCTCGATGAGCGCAAAGGCTGGCTAAAAGAAAACCGCCGGATCGTGATACGCGTCGACAAACTCGCGAAATCTTTGCTGCTATGGTCCCGCTGGATAGTTCCATGCGGTGTTTGCGACATCTCTTTTCGTAAAGAGACTAGAAGAATCTTCTATGGTCCTTCGGCCTGCTCTCACAACTGGCAGGCTTTTTTTATTGACGTACGTCGCCGACTGGAACCCTGAAAATCGCTCCCGATTTGTTGGCTATGTGATCCAGAGCTCCTGAAATCAATGTAGCGCTGGCATTGAACAAGAACCCGGTCGCCGCTGCCGGATCTCCGGTCTGCGCAAGTTGCAGCGCCCAGCCGACGGTGCTATGTAAATGCAGGGTGGTGTTGCTGTCCTCTGACCACGTTCCTTCTGTGTAGTAAGCGGCTTGTGTTGCTGAAAGTGCGCCATCACCGTGTGATCCCAGATTTTCGTTCACCCGGTTCACCGCGTTGTTGAAAGGTTTGTCAGCCTTGTTCGCGTTTCTCCAGAGGTTATATCGGTGCTCCGGGAAATTTTCAGGCGGTATCGGTCCGCGAGTGAGTGCTCGCTTGCTGGTCGTGATGACTTCACTGATGAAGTCACGGCCCTTTATTGCTCCCCCGACAATCCCTCCTCCTGCCAGCAGTTCAATAGCGGTTTTGAGCGGTAGGGAGATTCTGCCGCTCGGGTCTGTACGATTGACCGGGTCTGATTCGCAGTACGCATAGCTGTTCAAGCCACCTTTGTCGAAAGGGCTAAACTTGTCGGGGCTAAAGAATCTCATCAGGATCGGGCTGTACATACGATGGCCGTTACCCAGTGGATAAAGGCCGGTAAGCCCATCTTGAAACTCGCCATTGAAGGCCAATAGGCTTTGACCAGACGTGCTTTGGCCAAATGGGGTATAGATACGTTTGTGCACTGAGCTGTCTCCAGCGGTTGCGCTAACGGTGTAGTTGTAACTTTGTATCAAATATCAATTTTCCGCGCACCTGGCAATAATATCAGGGAGAAGCTGTTAATGTGTGGTGAAGGACATTACAAAGGGCGCCGAGGCGCCCTTTGTTGGTGTTGTGAAGGTCAGAGGAATATGAATTTGGCAATGAAAATCGCACACAGCACCCACAGGCTGGCCGAGATTTCCTTGTACTTGCCAGTCCCCGCCTTCAGCGCCACATAGGTAATGAACCCCAGGGCAATACCGTCCGCGACCGAGAAGGTCAGCGGCATCATGATCACCGTGACGATCGCCGGAATGCTGTCGGTGGCTTCGTCCCAGTGGATGTGGGCCATGCTGCCCATCATCAGCATCGCTACATAGATCAGCGCACCGGCAGTGGCATAGGCAGGAATCATCCCCGCCAACGGCGCGAAGAACATCGCGGCGACGAACAGCAGGCCGACCACGACGGCAGTCAGGCCCGTACGGCCACCCGCCGCAACCCCCGCAGCACTTTCCACATAGCTGGTCACAGGCGGCACGCCGACCACGGCACCGAACACGCTAGAAGCACTGTCGGCCTTCAACGCCCGCGACAGGTTTTCGATGCGGCCATCCGCTGCCACCAGGTTGGCGCGTTGCGCCACGCCCATCAGGGTGCCGGCGGTGTCGAACATGTGCACGAACAGGAACGCCAGCACCACGCTGATCATGCTGACGTTGAACACGCCGGCCACGTCCATCGCCATCCAGGTCGGTGCCAGGCTCGGCGGCATCGACATCACCCCGCCAAATTTCACCAGGCCCAGGCCCCAGCCGGCCAGGGTGACGCCGATGATGCTGATCAGGATCGCGCCGAACACCCGCTTGTAACTGAGGATGGCAATCGACAGGAAGCACACCGCCGCCAGCAGTGGGCCGGGTTCATGCAGCGAACCGAGCTTGATCAGCGTGGCCGGGCTGTCGACGATGATGCCTGCAGTCTTGAGGCCGATCAGCCCGAGAAACAATCCGACGCCGGCCCCCATTGCATGGCGCAGGCTCACCGGGATGCTGTTGAGCAGCCATTCGCGCACTTTTGACAAGGTCAGGAACATGAACAGCACACCCGAGACGAACACCGCGCCCAGTGCCGTTTCCCAGTTGTAGCCCATGGTGCCGACCACGGTGTAGGTGAAGAACGCATTCAGGCCCATGCCGGGCGCCAGGCCCACCGGCCAATTGGCGTACAGGCCCATCAGCAGGCAGCCCAGCGCGGCGGCGATGCAGGTGGCGACGAACGCCGCGCCGTGGTCGATGCCGGCGTCAGCCATGATGTTGGGGTTGACGAAGATGATGTACGCCATGGTGATAAAGGTGGTCACCCCGGCGATCATTTCGGTTTTGACAGTGCTGCCATGTTGCTTGAGTTTGAAAATCCGCTCCAGCCAGCTCGTTTCGAGCGGTGGGGCGAGATCCAGCGTAGGGGCTTCGGATTTGCGGCTTTCCACAGCGGGTACTCCTCAAGTCTTTCTTGTTGTTTTGGAGCCATTGTCCTGCGCTTGCACTTGGCGGCTCCGCGAGGGAAGGCAGACGTCTGACCGTTTTGTTGACTTATGGGTCAGGAAGTTGCACGGTGGATTATGCTTTTGTGTACAAAGAAAGCAAATAATGTTTTATCTTTTGTGTGCGCAATGCGCAGTACAACGGCTATATAGGTAAAAGGCCACCTGCAGAAACGGCTCAGCCTGTGTACAATGGCGCCATACTTTCCTTCGTGCCTCGAGAGCCCATGAACGAACAGCTGCAACCTCTGAAAAAACCTGTGCGCGCTGGCAAGGCCGGGCGCAGCGGTACCCAGGACGACATCGTCTACGCGCATATTTTCGAGGCGATCCTCGAACAGCGTCTGGCGCCGGGCACCAAGTTGAGCGAGGAAGCGCTGGGCGAGATCTTTGGTGTCAGCCGTACCATCATCCGTCGCGCCCTGTCGCGCCTGGCCCACGAAAGCGTGGTGCTGCTGCGGCCCAACCGCGGTGCGGTGGTGGCCAGCCCGACGGTGGAAGAGGCACGCCAAGTGTTCTTCTCGCGGCGCATGGTCGAACGCGCCATCACCGAACTGGCCGTGCAGCACGCTACCCTCGATCAGCTCAACGAGCTGCGTCAGATGGTGCGTGAGGAGCGTGACAGTTTCTCCCGTGGTGACCGCGGCGCGGGCATCCGCCTGTCTGGCGAATTCCACCTGAAGCTGGCCGAGGCGGCGGGTAATGCGCCGTTGGTCAGTTTCCAGCGCAGCCTGGTGTCGCAGACCTCGCTGATCATTGCCCAGTACGAAAGCGGCAACCGCTCGCATTGCTCGTACGACGAGCACATGCAGCTGATCGATGCCATCGAGGCGCGTGACGCCGAGCAGGCGGTAAGCCTGATGATGCATCACATGGACCACATCGACAGCAAGCTGAACCTGGACGAAGAAAGTGCCTCGGACGATCTGCATGCGGTGTTTTCGCATCTGTTGAAAAAGCCCAAGGTTGCTGCCAAGGGTTGATCGTTTGCTTGTATGAACGAGGGGGCCGCTTCGCGCCCCATTCGCAGCACAAGGCTGCTCCTACAGGGGTTACGCGATCCTTTGTAGGAGCAGCCTTGTGCTGCGAATGGGGCGCGAAGCGGCCCCTGGTCGTTACTGGCCATAAACCAAACGTCTGCTAAATTCTTGTGAGCAAACCTTCATCAAGCAGTTGGGCTTGCGCATTCGTTGCGTTCAACTTCTTGAGGAAAGGGTTCATGAGCATGTCCCTCGGTACACGCATGGGGGCCGAACTGATCGGCACCTTCTGGCTGGTCCTCGGTGGCTGTGGCAGTGCGGTAATCGCAGCCAGTTCTCCGCTCGGCATCGGCGTTCTCGGTGTCGCCTTCGCGTTCGGCCTCACTGTCCTGACCATGGCGTTCGCCATCGGTCACATCTCTGGCTGTCATCTCAACCCCGCCGTGTCGTTCGGGCTGGTGGTGGGCGGGCGCTTCCCCGCCAAAGAACTGCTGCCCTACGTCATCGCCCAGGTGATTGGCGCCATCCTTGCGGCAGCGGTGATCTATTTCATCGCCAGCGGCAAGGCCGGTTTCGAGCTGTCGTCGGGGTTGGCGTCTAACGGCTACGCCGATCACTCGCCCGGCGGCTATTCGCTGGGGGCGGGGTTTGTCAGTGAGGTGGTGATGACGGCGATGTTCCTGGTGGTGATCATGGGGGCCACCGATGCCCGCGCCCCGGCAGGCTTTGCGCCGATTGCCATCGGCCTGGCCCTGACCCTGATCCACCTGATCTCGATCCCGGTGACCAATACCTCGGTCAACCCCGCGCGTAGCACGGGGCCGGCACTGTTCGTCGGTGGTTGGGCCCTGCAGCAGCTGTGGCTGTTCTGGCTGGCGCCGCTGATCGGGGCAGCGATCGGCGGCGCGTTGTACCGGGGCCTGGCGAAAGAGCCTTAGCGCTGGTGCACGCAACGCCCAGCGGCGTAGGTTTCGCGCACGGTGCGGTCATCGCCCAGGGTGGTGAGCACGAACAGGGTCTCTTCGATGCTGTTGGACTGCTGAATACGGTAGTCCATCAGCGGCGTGGCCTTGTAGTCGAGCACCACGAAGTCGGCATCGTTGCCGGCGCGCAGGCTACCAATGCGGTCGTCCAAGCGCAGTGCGCGGGCGCCGCCGAGGGTGGCCAGGTACAGCGACTTGTACGGGTGCAGGCGTGCGCCCTGCAGTTGCATGACCTTGTACGCCTCGTTCAGTGTGTTGAGCAGCGAGAAGCTGGTGCCGGCGCCCACGTCGGTGCCCAGGCCAACGTTGACCTTGAAGCGCTCGGCCTGGGGCAGGTTGAACAAACCGCTGCCCAGGAACAGGTTGGAGGTCGGGCAGAAGGCCACGGCCGAGCCGGTTTCGGCCAGGCGCTGGCACTCGTCGTCGCACAGGTGCACGCCGTGGGCGAACACCGAGCGCTCACCCAGCAGCTCGAAGTGGTCATAGACGTCCAGGTAGCCTTTCTGCTCGGGGAACAGCGACTTGACCCAGTCGATTTCCTTGAGGTTCTCCGACAGGTGCGTGTGCAGGTACACGCCCGGGTGCTCCTTGAGCAATTGGCCGGCCAGGGTCAGTTGCGCTGGGGTGCTGGTCGGTGCGAAACGCGGGGTGACCGCATAGTGCAGGCGGCCCTTGCCGTGCCAGCGCTCGATCAGTGCCTTGCTTTCGGTGTAACCAGACTCGGCCGTGTCGGTCAGGTAATCAGGGGCATTGCGGTCCATCATCACCTTGCCGGCGATCATCCGCAGGTCGAGCCGTTCGGCTTCTTCGAACAAGGCGTTGACCGACTCCGGGTGCACGCTGCCGAACACCAGGGCCGTGGTGGTGCCGTTGCGCAGCAGTTCCTTGAGGAAGATTTTCGCGACCTGGTCGGCGTGGCCCTTGTCGGCGAACTGTTTTTCGCACGGGAAGGTGTAGGTGTTGAGCCAGTCCAGCAGCTGTTCGCCGTAGGAGCCGATCATGCCGGTCTGTGGGAAGTGAATATGGGTATCGATGAAGCCCGGGGTGATCAGGGCATCCTGGTAATGCACCACGTCGATACCGGCATCCAGGGTCGGCAGCAGCTCGCTGGCGTGGCCGATGGCGCTGATGCGGCCATCGTCGACCACCAGCAGGCCGTCTTCGTAGTATTCATGGGAGGCCTCCAGGCCGACCTCGGCCGGGTCGGCGATGCTGTGCAGGATGGCGGCACGGTAGGCTTTGCGGGTTGCGGTCATAAAGCGCTCGTCAAATGGCTTGGCTGCGCCGGGAGGGCGGCAGCAACTGGGCAATGGGGCCGGCGTTGGCGGCAGCGTCATGCTGGCCGAAGCAGGCGTTGTAGGTGGCAATGATTTCCGCGGCGATGGACACGGCGATCTCGATCGGCAGCTTGCCCTTGACCTCGGCAATGCCCATCGGGCAGCGCATGCGGGCCATGACGGCAGCGTCGTAGCCGCGCTCGCGCAGGCGGTGCTCGAACTTGGCCCGTTTGGTCTTCGAGCCGATCAGGCCGAACCAGGTGAAATCGTTGCGCTTGAGAATGGCGGCGGTCAGTTCTAGGTCGAGCTGGTGGTTATGGGTCATGACGATGCAATAGCAACCGGCTGGCAGCTCGGCCACTTCATCGACCGGCTCCTCGTTGACCACCTTGGTCACCCCAGGGGGGATGAGCTCGGGGAATTCCTGTTCGCGCGAATCGATCCAGCGCACCCGGCAGGGCAGCGCGGCGAGCAAGGGTACCAGAGCGCGGCCGACATGGCCCGCACCGAACACCGCGATCTGCGCCTGCACTGCGGCCATCGGTTCGAACAGCAGCACGGTGACGCCGCCGCAGCACTGGCCGAGGCTGGCACCGAGGCTGAAGCGCTCCAGGTGCGGGGTGGTGCGTTGTGCTTCGAGCATCTGCCGGGCGATGTGCAGGGCCTTGTATTCCAGGTGGCCGCCGCCGATGGTGTCGAACAGCGCGGTGGCACTGACGACCATTTTCGAGCCGGCGTTGCGCGGGGTAGAGCCGCGTTCCTCGATGATGGTGACCAGTACGCAGGGTTCGCCACGGGACTGGTGGTCGGCGAGGGCGTTGATCCATTGGTGCATGATTCAACCTCTCTTGAAGGCTGACATTGTCCTTGTGGGAGCGGGCTTGCCCCGCGAATGCGGCAGTGGCCACACCCTCGTATTCGCGGGGCAAGCCCGCTCCCACAGGGTTACGCGATGTCAGTGAGTCACGGTTTCCAGTTCTTGTTCGGCAGATTGTTGCTGAGCCACTTCCTTGCGCATCTGCTCACAGCCCCACAACACGCGCTCCGGGGTCGCCGGTGCGTCGATGTTCGGCTGCACGCGGTAGTCGGCCAGGCTCGCCACGGCGTCCTTGATCGCACACCAGGCGGCGATGCCGAGCATGAACGGCGGCTCGCCCACGGCCTTGGAATGGAACACCGTGTCCTCCGGGTTCTTGCGGTTTTCCACCAGTTTCACGCGCATGTCCAGCGGCATGTCGGCTACTGCCGGGATCTTGTAGCTGGCCGGGCCGTTGGTCATCAGTTTGCCCTTGGCATTCCACACCAGTTCCTCGGTGGTCAGCCACCCCATGCCCTGGATGAAGCCGCCTTCGACCTGGCCGATGTCGATGGCCGGGTTTAGCGAGTCGCCCACGTCATGCAGGATGTCGGCGCGCAGCATCTTGTACTCGCCGGTCAGGGTGTCGACGATCACTTCCACGCAGGCCGCGCCAAAGGCGAAGTAGTAGAACGGCCGGCCGCGGGCCTGGCTGCGGTCGTAGAAGATTTTCGGCGTGCGGTAGAAGCCGGTGCTCGACAGCGACACCTGGGCGAAGTACGCCTGCTGCACCAGTTGCTCGAAGCTGACGATCTGGTCGCGCACGCGCACATGGCCATTGCGGAACTCGACGTCCTCTTCGGTCACCTGGTAGTGCCGCGCGGCGAATTCGGTCAGGCGCTTCTTGAGGATCTCGGCGGCGTTTTGCGCTGCCTTGCCGTTCAGGTCGGCGCCGCTGGAGGCCGCGGTAGGCGAGGTGTTGGGCACCTTGTCGGTGTTGGTGGCGGTGATCTGGATACGGTCGAAATCGACCTGGAAGATCTGCGCGACCACCTGGGCGACTTTGGTATTCAGGCCCTGGCCCATCTCGGTGCCGCCGTGGTTCAGGTGGATGCTGCCGTCGGTGTAAATGTGGATCAGCGCCCCCGCCTGGTTGAGGAAGGTGGCGGTGAACGAGATGCCGAATTTGACCGGAGTCAGCGCCAGGCCCTTCTTGAGGATCGGGCTGTTGGCATTGAACCGGCGGATCGACTCACGGCGTTCGGCGTAATCGCTGCTGGCTTCCAGGTCGGCGGTCATCTCGTCGAGCATGTTGTGCTCGACGGTCTGGTAGTAGTGGGTGACGTTGCGCTCGGTCTTGCCGTAATAGTTGGCTTTGCGCACGGCCAGCGGGTCACGGCCCAGGTGGCGGGCGATGTGATCCATCACCTGTTCGATGGCGACCATGCCCTGTGGGCCGCCGAAGCCGCGGTAGGCGGTGTTGGAGGCGGTGTTGGTCTTGCAGCGGTGGCCATGCACGGTGGCATCGCCCAGGTAATAGGCGTTGTCGGAGTGGAACATGGCGCGGTCGACGATCGAGCCGGACAGGTCGGGCGAGTAGCCGCAGTTGCCGGCTAGGTCGAAGTTGATGCCGTGCAGGCGGCCGTTGTCATCGAAGCCGACGTCGTACTCGACATAAAACGGGTGACGCTTGCCGGTCATGGTCATGTCTTCAACGCGCGGCAGGCGCATCTTGGTCGGCAGGCCGGTCAGGCGCGCAATGACCGCGCACAGGCAGGCCGGGCTGGCGGCCTGGGTTTCCTTGCCGCCGAAACCACCACCCATGCGGCGCATGTCGAGGACGACCTTGTTCATCGGCACGTCCAGCACTTCGGCCACCAGCTTCTGCACCTCGGTGGGGTTTTGCGTGGAGCAGTAGACGATCATGCCGCCGTCCTCGGTGGGCATCACCGAAGAAATCTGCGTCTCCAGGTAGAAGTGCTCCTGGCCGCCAATGTGCAAGGTACCTTGCAGGCGATGCGGAGCACTGGCCAAGGCCGCGGCCGAGTCGCCGCGTTGGTGGGTGTGGCTGTCGAGCACGAAGTGCTTCTTGCGCAACGCTTCGACCACATCCAGTACCGGCTCCAGGTCTTCGTACTCGACGATGGCCGCCATGGCGGCGCGGCGGGCGGTTTCCAGGTCACGGGCGGCCACGGCGAGCACCGGTTGACCAAAGAACTCGACCTTGTCGATGGCCAGCAGCGGGTCACCGGCTACGACTGGGCCGATGTCCTTCAGGCCCGGGATGTCTTCGTGGGTGATGGCGATGCGCACGCCTTCGAAGGCATAGCACGGCGTGGTGTCGATGCGCAGGATGCGCGCATGGGCACGGTCGGCGGTGCGCGCATAGACGTGCAACTGGTTGGGAAATTCGAGGCGGTCATCGATGTACACCGCTTCGCCGGCCACGTGCTTGTCGGCGCTGTCGTGCTTGACGCTGCGGCCGACCCCGGTGGTCAGGTCCTGGCTGAACAGTTCGGCCATCTCGGCCTGGCTCTTGGCTACGTGATGGTTAGACATAAGCGGTCACCCGGGTTTCGATGTGCGGCGTTTGCTGTTCGATGAAGTACTTGCGCAGCAGGTTCTGTGCTGTCAGCAGGCGGTATTCCTTGCTGGCGCGGAAGTCGCTGAGCGGGGTGAAGTCTTCGGCCAGGGCCTGGCAGGCGCGCTCGATGCTGGCCTGGTTCCATGGCTTGCCGCGCAGGGCTGCTTCGCAGGCGCGGGCGCGTTTGGGGATCGCGGCCATGCCACCGAAGGCGATACGCACACCGCTGACCACGCCGTTCTCGATGCTCAGGTTGAACGCTGCGCACACGGCAGAGATGTCGTCATCCAGGCGCTTGGACACTTTATAGGCGCGGAAGGCCCAATCCTCACTGGCGCGCGGCACGATGATCTTCTCGATGAACTCGCTGTCCTGGCGCGCGGTGATGCGGTAGTCGATGAAGTAATCCTCCAGCGCCAGGGTGCGCTGACGTTCGCCTTGGCGCAGCACCACCTGCGCATCCAGGGCGATCAGCAGGGGCGGCGAGTCACCAATCGGCGACGCGTTGCCGATATTGCCGCCCAAGGTGCCCTGGTTGCGAATCTGCAGCGAGGCGAAGCGGTGCAACAGGTCGCCGAAATCAGGGTACTCGGCGTTGAGCGCCTCGTAGCAGTCAGTGAGCGGGGTAGCCGCGCCGATTTCCAGGTGGCTGGCGGTTTTGTCGATGCGCTTGAGCTCGGCCACATGGCCGACATAGATCATCACCGGCAGGGTCTTGTGGAACTGGGTCACTTCCAGCGCCAGGTCGGTACCACCGGCCAGCAGACGTGCTTCGGGGTGCGAGCTGTACAGGTCGGCCAGGTCGGCCACGGTCAGCGGCACCAGGCAGCGTTTGTCGCCGCTGTTGAGCTCGCCGGTCTGGGTTGGCGCAATGGCCTTGAGGCGGCTGATGGTTTGGGCCTGCTGGGCGTCGAACTGATCGCGGCAAGGCTGGCGGCAGCTTTGCTCGGCGGCATCGAGGATCGGCCGGTAGCCGGTGCAGCGGCACAGGTTGCCGGCCAAGGCTTCCTGGGCCTGATGCACGTCGGCGCCTTGGCTGTTTTTCTGCAGGGCGAACAGCGACATGACAAAGCCTGGGGTGCAGAAGCCGCATTGCGAGCCATGGCAGTCGGCCATGGCTTTTTGCACGCTGTGCAGTTCACCTTGGTGCTTGAGGCCTTCGACGCTGATCAACTGCTTGCCGTGCAGTGACGAAACGAACGTCAAGCACGAATTCAGGCTACGGTAGCGCAGGGTATCCTGGCCCTGGTCGTCCTGGGTCAATTCACCCACCACCACGGTACACGCACCGCAGTCACCGCTGGCGCAGCCTTCCTTGGTGCCGGGTTTGCCCAGGTGCTCGCGCAGGTATTGCAGCACCGTCATGTTCGGGTCCAGGGCGTGCTCATTACGCAGCTCCTGGTTGACGAGAAACTGGATCACGGGGATGGCCTCGCAATGGTTTTATTGTTGTTGGGCGGACAATAAGCAGACCTGACGAGCTGGTCAATATTTTTCTGACTCAAAGGTCAGGAAAATGCGTATGTCTACACCCGGCCGAACACATTGCCCATATCACAAGCATAGATCGCGCCGTGCAGGCAGCTGCCTGGCAGGTCAAATAAAGCGCAAGGCCCCTCTGCGCGAGTGCGGGTCAAGTACGCTACAATCCGCCCCTTGTGCCCAGTTCAATGATTTTGAAGGAAAACCATGACGTTCAAGGCCCCGGACAGCCTCTCCGAGCAGATTGCCGATTACCTGGCCGAACGCATTATTCGCGGCGAGCTGGCGCCGGGCGAGCGCATTCAGGAGCAGAAGGTTACCCAGGCGCTGAATGTCAGCCGCGGCTCGGTGCGTGAAGCGCTGTTGATCCTCGAGCGTCGGCATTTGGTAGCGATCTTGCCGCGTCGCGGTGCGCATGTGACCAAGTTGGACGAGCGCAGCGTGCGCAGCCTGTGCAACTTGATGGGTGAGTTCTATATCCTGCTGGGCAACGCCGTTGCACAAAAATGGCGCCTGGAGGCCGACTTGCGCCCGTTTCTGGAGATCCAGCAGCGCTTGCAGCATGCCCGCGACCAGCAAGACATCAAGGCCTTCGTCGCCGAAAGCTTCGCCGTCATGCGGGCTGCCTACCCGTTCGCCGACAACCCGTACCTGCAGGAAACCGTCGAAAACCTGCAGCCGGCCATGAGCCGCGCCTACTACCTGGCCCTGGACCAACGCCAGGCCAGCACGGACGACTACCTGGAGCTGTTCGCGCGCCTGCTCGAGGCCGTGGTCGCCCGCGACCTGCCGCGCATTCGCGAGGTGCTCACCGCCTATTGCCAGCGCAGCTGTGAGCTGGTGCTGGCGGCGTTGGCCCGGGCCTGACGATGCGCCTCAAGTGCATTCGCCTGGCCGGGTTCAAGTCGTTCGTCGACCCCACCACGGTCAACTTCCCCAGCAACATGGCGGCCGTGGTAGGCCCCAACGGTTGCGGCAAATCCAACATCATCGACGCGGTGCGCTGGGTGATGGGCGAAAGTTCGGCGAAGAACCTGCGTGGCGAGTCGATGACCGACGTCATCTTCAACGGCTCCACCAGCCGCAAACCGGTCAGCCAGGCCAGTATCGAGCTGGTGTTCGACAACAGCGACAACACCTTGGTCGGGGAGTACGCGGCTTACGCTGAAATCTCCATCCGCCGCAAGGTGACCCGCGACGCGCAGAACAGCTATTACCTCAACGGCGCAAAATGCCGTCGCCGGGACATCACCGATATTTTCCTTGGCACCGGCCTTGGGCCGCGCAGCTACTCGATCATCGAGCAGGGCATGATCTCCAAACTGATCGAAGCCAAGCCCGAAGAGCTGCGCAACTTCATTGAAGAAGCGGCGGGCATCTCCAAGTACAAGGAGCGCCGCCGCGAGACCGAGAACCGCATCCGCCGCACCCAGGAAAACCTGGCGCGCCTGACCGACTTGCGTGACGAGCTCGAACGCCAGCTCGAACGCTTGCACCGTCAGGCCCAGGCAGCCGAAAAGTACCGTGAGTACAAGGCCCAGGAACGCCAGCTGAAAGCCCGCTTGTCGGCCCTGCGCTGGCGCGACCTGGACGAACGCGTACGTCAGCGCGAGGCGGTGATCGGTGATCAGGACGTGTCTCACGAGGCCTTGGTGGCCGAGCAGCGCAACGCCGACGCGAGTATCGAGCGCCTGCGCGATGGCCACCACGAATTGTCCGAGCGCTTCAACCAGGTGCAGGGCCGCTTCTATTCAGTAGCGGGCGATATTGCCCGGGTCGAACAGAGCATCCAGCACGGCCAGCAGCGCCTTCGCCAGTTGCAGGACGACTTCAAGGAAGCTGAGCGCACGCGCTTGGAGACCGAGTCCCACCTGGGCCATGACCGCACTTTGTTGGCCACCCTCGGCGAAGAACTGGCCATGCTCGAGCCGGAACAGGAAATGACCCTGGCGGCCGCCGAAGAAGCCGCCGCCACCCTCGAAGAAGCCGAGCTGGGCATGCACGGCTGGCAAGAACAATGGGACACCTTCAACACCCGGTCCGCCGAGCCCCGCCGTCAGGCAGAGGTGCAACAGTCCCGCCTGCAGCAGCTTGAAGCCAGCCTGGAACGCTTGTCGGAGCGCCAGCGCAAGCTGGGGGAAGAGCGCGACCTGTTAGGTGCCGAGCCGCAGGACGCGGCCCTGGTCGAGCTGTCCGAGCAGTTGGCCAGCAGCGAGATGCTGCTCGAAACGTTGCAACTGTCCGAAGAGCAAGTGGTCGAGCAACTCGAAGGCACGCGTGAGCAATTGCAGAAGGCCACCCAGGCGCAACAACAGGCGCAGGGTGACCTGCAGCGCCTGGGCGGGCGGTTGGCATCGCTGGAGGCCTTGCAGCAGGCCGCGCTGGAGCCGGGCGTGGGCGCCTCAGACTGGTTGCGCGAGCAGGGCCTGGCACAGCGCCCGCGCCTGGCCGAAGGGCTGCGGGTCGAGCCGGGCTGGGAGCTGGCCGTGGAGACGGTGCTTGGCGCCGATCTGCAGGCCGTGCTGGTTGATGATTTCAACAACCTCGCTTTTGCCGACCTGGAGCAAGGCGAGTTGCGCTTGCTGCTGGCAAGTGGCGAGGGTGCGCGGCTGGCGGGCAGCCTGCTGGATAAAGTCGAAGGGCGTACCGACCTGACCCCCTGGCTGGGGCAGGTCAAGCCGGTCGATGACCTGGCCCAGGCGCTGGCACTGCGTGCGACCCTGGCTGAAGGGCAAAGCCTGGTTAGCCGCGATGGTTATTGGGTTGGCCGGCATTTTTTGCGGGTCAGCCGAGGCGGCGAGGCCGAAGGCGGGGTGTTGGCCCGTGGCCAGGAGATCGAGCGCTTGGGCCAGCAACAGCTGGAGCAGGAAGCCGCCCTGGAGCACCTTGAGCAACAGCTGCAGGATTTGCGCGAGCAGCAATTGGGCCTGGAAGAACAGCGCGAGCAACTGCGCCGCCGCACCCAGGAAGAAAGCCGCCAGCACGGCGAGCTCAAGGCCAGCCTGTCGGCCAGCCGGGCCCGTGCCGAGCAAGTCGAATTGCGTCGCCGCCGCCTGCACGAAGAGCTGACCGAGCTGCAAGAACAGCGCGCCCTGGAGCACGAGCAACTGGGTGAGGCGCGGCTGGTGCTGCAAGAAGCCCTGGACCTGATGGCCCAGGACACCGAGCAGCGCGAACAGTTGATGGCTCGCCGCGATACCCTGCGCGAAGGCCTTGACCGCATCCGTCAGGAGGCCCGTCAGCACAAGGACCACGCCCATCAGTTGGCCGTGCGCCTAGGCTCGCTGCGTGCCCAGCACGACTCCACCCATCAGGCCCTGGAGCGCCTGGAACAGCAGGCAGCACGCCTGACCGAACGCCAGGAGCAACTGAGCCTGAACCTGGAGGAGGGCGCAGCGCCCCTCGAAGAGCTGCGCCTCAAGCTCGAAGAGCTGCTGGAGCGGCGCATGAGCGTCGACGAAGAAATGCGCCAGGCGCGCCTGCACATGGACGAAGCCGACCGCGCCCTGCGCGACGCCGAAAAACGCCGCACCCAAGCCGAGCAGCAAGCCCAACTGCTGCGTGGCCAGTTGGAGCAGCTACGCCTGGAGTGCCAGGGCCTGGATGTGCGGCGCAAGACCCTGCAGGAACAACTGCTGGCCGACGGCTACGACCTGCAAGGCGTGCTTGCCACCCTTGAAGCGGACGCCACCGAACAGAGCACCGAACAGGCGCTGGAGCAGACCGAGGCGCGTATCCAGCGCCTGGGCGCGATCAACCTGGCGGCCATCGAAGAGTACGAGCAGCAGTCCGAACGCAAGCGCTACCTGGACGCCCAGAACGCCGACCTGGTCGAGGCCTTGGAGACGCTGGAAAACGTCATCCGCAAGATCGACAAGGAAACGCGCAACCGCTTCAAAGATACCTTTGATCAGATAAATGCCGGATTACAGGCACTTTTTCCAAAAGTTTTCGGTGGTGGCAGCGCTTATCTGGAACTGACGGGCGAAGATCTACTCGATACAGGGGTAACGATCATGGCGCGACCCCCGGGCAAGAAGAACAGCACCATCCATCTGCTGTCCGGTGGCGAGAAGGCACTGACCGCCCTGGCGCTGGTGTTCGCCATTTTCAAGTTGAACCCCGCACCGTTCTGCATGCTCGACGAAGTCGATGCGCCGCTGGACGATGCCAACGTCGGGCGTTACGCCAGGCTGGTGAAGGAAATGAGTGAAAGCGTGCAGTTCATCTACATCACCCATAACAAGATTGCCATGGAGATGGCGGATCAATTGATGGGGGTGACGATGCATGAGCCGGGCTGCTCACGCCTCGTTGCAGTGGACGTGGAGGAGGCGATGGCCATGGTCGACGCCTGATGCGCGAAGATAGGGCACATTCTGTAGCGAAATGGCCCCGCCATGTGCGACAGACGGTGTAAAGTTGTCTTTGGTCGTGCTAGCTTAATGTCACTCGTTTTTTGCGTGGGTAAAACGCCTGTCAGAACATAGAGTTGGCGCCACGTGTTAAAGGGCTTTGAACCCTTTGTTTTCAAGCATATTTTTATAGAGGCACGGGATTACATGGAAATCGGTCTGCGCGAGTGGCTGATCCTCATCGGCATCATTGTCATTGCCGGTATTCTTTTCGACGGCTGGCGCCGCATGCGCGGCGGGAAAGGCAAGTTGAAATTCCGTCTGGACCGCAGTTATTCCAATGTCCCCGACGAAGAGGGCGGCGCCGAAGTGCTCGGCCCATCGCGGGTATTGGATAACCACAAGGAGCCAGAACTGGACGAGAGCGACCTGCCCTCGCTCAGTGCGTCGTCGCGCGATCGCGAACGCGAGCCCAAGCCGGTCAAGGCCAGCAAGCGTGGCAAGCGCGCCGCAGAAGTGCCGCAAGGTGACCTGAACCTGGTCGCAGAGGCGCGCGAGCCTGATCTGTTCGCCGATGCCGATGATGATTTTGCGGCCGACAACAACCGCAACAGCGGTGTATCGTCCAGCAACAACACGGTCAAGGAACTGCCTCCCGCTGAAGAGGTGCTGGTGATCAGCGTCATCTCCCGCGACGAGGGTGGTTTCAAGGGCCCGGCACTGCTGCAGAACATTCTCGAGAGCGGCCTGCGTTTTGGCGAGATGGACATCTTCCACCGCCACGAGAGCATGGCCGGCCACGGCGAGGTGCTGTTCTCCATGGCCAACGCCGTGAAGCCCGGTATTTTCGACCTGGACGACATCGACCACTTCAGCACCCGTGCGGTGAGCTTCTTCCTGGGGCTGCCAGGCCCGCGTCACCCTAAGCAGGCTTTCGACGTGATGGTCGCGGCGGCGCGCAAGTTGGCCCATGAGCTCAATGGCGAACTCAAGGACGACCAGCGCAGCGTGCTGACCGCCCAGACCATCGAGCACTACCGCCAGCGCATCGTCGAGTTCGAGCGCCGCGCGCTGACCCAGAAGCGCTGATAGATCCAGACGAAAGAGCAGCCTGCGGGGCGTGCTGGCCGGTTCGGGCTCCTAGGTTGTCTGATCTGGCCCCTTCGCGGGTAAACCCGCTCCCACAGGTACCCCACTGTTTTTGAACCCAGTGGCGTACCTGTGGGAGCGGGTTTACCCGCGAAGGGGCCAGACCAGGGATAAAGGATCCAGAGCCCCAGGCAACGTCCCCAGGCTGCTCTTTTGCTTTGCAAGAGAAGACAAACGAATGACCGCCGAATCCCGAATCCACGCCCTGCGCGCCGAGCTCGACCAGCATAACTACCGCTACTACGTGCTCGATGAGCCCAGCGTGCCCGATGCTGAATACGACCGCCTGTTCAATGAGCTCAAGGCGCTGGAAGCCGAACACCCGCACCTGGTAACGCCTGACTCGCCAACCCAGCGCGTCGGCGGCCAGGCCCTGGCTGCATTCAGCCAGGTGCGCCACGAAGTGCCCATGCTCAGCCTGGGTAACGCCTTCGAAGAAGCTGACCTGCGTGAATTCGGCCGCCGTGTGGTAGATGGCCTCGATCAGCCGGGTGCGGTCGACTACAGCTGCGAACCCAAACTCGATGGCCTGGCGGTAAGCCTGTTGTACCGCGACGGTCAATTGGTGCAAGGCGCCACCCGTGGCGATGGCACCACCGGCGAAGACATCAGTGCCAACGTGCGCACCGTGCGCAACATCCCGCTCAAGCTGCAGGGCGAAGGTTGGCCCGCGGTGCTGGAGGTGCGTGGCGAGGTGTACATGAGCAAGGCCGGTTTCGATCGGCTCAATGCCGCCCAGGCAGAAGCGGGTGGCAAAACCTTCGCCAACCCGCGCAACGCCGCCGCCGGCAGCCTGCGCCAATTGGATTCGAAAATCACCGCCAGCCGCCCGCTGGAGTTCTGCTGCTATGGCGTAGGCCAGGTGTCCGCAAGCATCGGCGACAGCCACATTGGCATCCTTGAGCAGCTCAAGGCCTGGGGCCTGCCGATCAGCCGTGAGCTACGGCATGCCGCCGGCATCGAAGAGTGCCTGGCGTATTACCGCGACATCGGCGAGCGCCGTAACAGCCTGCCGTATGAGATCGACGGCGTGGTGTTCAAGGTCAACAGCCTGGCGTCTCAGCGTGAACTGGGCTTCCGCGCCCGCGAGCCGCGTTGGGCGATTGCCCACAAGTTCCCGGCCATGGAAGAGCTGACCGAGGTGCTGGATGTGGAATTTCAGGTAGGGCGTACCGGGGCGGTGACGCCTGTGGCACGCCTGAAGCCGGTCAAAGTGGCCGGCGTGACCGTGTCCAACGCCACCCTGCACAACATGGACGAAATCGCCCGCCTGGGCCTGCGCATTGGCGACACGGTGATCATCCGCCGTGCCGGCGACGTGATCCCGCAAGTCATGCAAGTAGTGCTCGAGCGCCGCCCCGAAGATGCCCGCCCGGTTGAAGTGCCGAGCGCATGCCCGGTGTGTGGCTCGCAGGTCGAGCGCACGCAGCTGGTCAAACGCAGCAAAGGCAAGGAAACCACCAGTGAAGGCGCGGTGTACCGGTGCGTCGGTCGCCTGGCCTGTGGCGCCCAACTCAAACAGGCGATCATCCATTACGTTTCGCGCCGCGCGATGGATATCGACGGCCTGGGCGAAAAGAGCGTCGAGCAGTTGGTGGACGAAGGGCTGATCGGCTCGCCAGCAGACCTGTACAAGCTTCAGTTCGACCAGGTCGTCGGGTTGGAAGGTTTTGCCGAAGTTTCCAGCAAGAAGCTGCTGGATGCCATCGAAGCCAGCAAGCGCCCGAGCCTGGCGCGCTTCATCTACGCCCTGGGCATTCCGGATGTGGGGGAGGAAACCGCCAAGGTCTTGGCTCGCTCGCTGGGCAGCCTGGCGCGGGTGCAGCAGGCGCTGCCACAGGTGCTGACCTACCTGCCAGACATCGGGCTTGAAGTGGCATACGAAATCCACAACTTCTTCGAAGACGAGCACAACCGCAAAGTCATCGAGCAACTGCTCGCCTGCGGCATGCAGTTGCAGGACGAAGGCGACTTGGCCGCCGAGTTCGCCGCCAGCACCACCCTGGCCGGGATGATTGCCAAGCTCGACATCGCCTCGGTCGGCCCGACCGGCGCTGAGAAGCTGGTGGCCAAGCTCGACAGCCTGGACAAGATCATCGCCGCCGACGGTATCGACCTGCGCCAGGCCCTGGCCGCCAAGCAGGCCGAGGCCGTGCGCGAGTTCTTCAAGGACGAACCGAACCAGACGCTGGCGCGGGACATCGAAGCCCAGTTGCTGGCGTTCGGCATGCACTGGAACAGCGAGAAGAAAGTCGCCGAAGGCCTGCCTCTGGCCGGGCAGACCTGGGTGTTGACCGGCACCCTGGAGCGCATGAGCCGCGACATTGCCAAAGACAAACTGGAAAGCCTAGGCGCCAAGGTGGCAGGTTCCGTTTCCGGCAAGACCCACTGCGTGGTCGCCGGCCCTGGCGCGGGCTCCAAGCTGGCCAAGGCCAGTGAGCTGGGTGTGAAGGTGCTGGACGAAGACGCGTTCATCGCCTTCCTGGCGGAGCAGGGCATCGCAATCTGACCCACCTTTAAACAAGTCATTGAGAAATGATGACTTTTTCTCCCCGCAGAGGTTGTAACTTCGCCTCAGACCGGTACAATGGCGCGGCTCGCTGCTTAGCGAGTTGCGTCAGTGGTGGCCCCATCGGTCCCCCCGCATTGATTACCCGTTAACCTGGTCAGGCCCGGAAGGGAGCAGCCATAGCGGGAACATCGAGTGCCGGGGTGTGGCTGGTGGGGCTGCCTCCATTCTTTAAGTCCTTGAGCTCTCAAGGATCTCTCGTTCAAAACTACCTCTTAGTCAATGTGCGAAAGCGCATGACGTCTCGACGTTTCTACCTCTGCTCTGTGAGAATGCCAGAAGGCCATACCGCCTCCAGAACGGACGCTGCGCCATGGACAGCCTTCCTCCCCTCGAAACTTCGCGCCTGATACTCACGCCGCTGCAGCTTGGCGACGTACCCGCTATTCAGCAGCTGTTCCCGCACTGGGACATTGTCCGCTACCTGGACAGCCGCGTGCCATGGCCCTATCCCGAAGACGGCGCACTCGTCTACGTCCGAGACATCGCATTGCCTGCCATGAACGCTGGTTGCGAATGGCACTGGATGATCCGCCTGAAAACCGCGCCAACGCAGGTCATCGGCAGCATCAGCCTCTATGACCAGCCGGGTAACAACCGTGGCTTCTGGCTCGCCCCTGCATGGCAAAAAAACGGCTACATCCGCGAAGCCTGTGTTGTCATCAACGACTATTGGTTCGAGACGCTTGGGCGTTGCGTCATGCAGGTGCCCAAGGCGGCGAGCAATGACAGGTCGCGCAGTGTTTCCCTGCACGAAGGCATGCGCCTGGTCGGGACTGAGCCGGGGCATTTCGTCTGTGGTGCCGTGCTCAAAGAGATCTGGGAGTTGAGCCGCGATCAGTGGCGTCAAAGGGTGGCGGTCGTTTAGGTACTGAAGTGACGATCTCAACGTCAGCAAATGCATGCCTTTGCCTGTGCCGTGCCGTGCCGTGATAGAAAGCAGTACCTTTCAGCAAGGACTGCTTACATGAAGTCGTCTGTACCCCTGCCACGGTTTCAGCACTTTACTGTGTTCTGCATCGCCTGTTTCCTACTGTCCATCAGCTATGGCACGACGTTTCTGCTCTCTATGCTGGTGCAGGCGTTGGGCGGCACTGCGAGCGATGCAGGGCGGGTATTTGCAGTCGCGATGCTCAGTACGCTGCTGTCTGTGGTGGGCTCGGGGCATCTGTTGCAGCGCGTTGGTGCTGCTCGCGCTATCGCTGTCGGGGCGTTCTGCCTGGTCGTGGCGTCAGTGGGTTTTGCCGTGGTGCCCGGCCTGGGCGGCGCGTTGTTGGCGTGTGGCTTGATGCTTGGGGTTGGTTGGGGGCTCTTCTACACGGTAGGGCCGATCATGGTTGCTCAAATGGTCGAGCCATCACGCCGCACGCACTGTTTTGCATTGCTCTCCGGCAGCATGTTGACTGGCATAGGTGCCGGGCCATTACTGGGTAAGTTCGCGGCCTTCGTGGCGCTGCCTACCCAACTCGCTTTTTGGGTGGCGGCGTGTGCTGCAGGTTTGGCGGGGTTGTACTTTACTTGGCTTGGTTCGACTTCGCTGGGGCAACGACCGGCTGAGAAGGTGCAGATCGGTTTGGTGTCCGCGCTCAACGTGATGCGTTCACGTTCGGGCTTGTCGATTTTGATGGTAGGGCTGGGTGGGGCGATTTTCGGCACGATGGGCAGTTTCCAGACCCGCTATGCCGACCGCCTCGGGCTTGATTACTCGATCTTCTTCATTGGCTTCATGGGCGCTGCGATCGCCTGCAGGCTCTTGCTGGCCGGCTGGGTTGTGAAGCAACCGCCGCTGGCAACTTCGTGGGTTTTAACCTTGATCATGGCCACTGCTGTAGTGGGCTTTGATCAATGGGTGCACAGCGCCGAACGCTATCTGGCGATGGCCATGCTGTTGGGCGTGGGTTATGGCTTGAACTACTCGGTAATCAACGGGCTGGCTGCCAACGAGGCGCCGGCAGGCCTTACCGCGCAAGCACTGCTGCTGTTCAGCCTGTCGTATTTCATCGGTGTGTTCGGGTTCCCCTTCGTAGCCAGTCAATTGATCACGCAGCTAGGCATCAGCGCGATGATGTTGAGCATTGAGGGCGTTGCGCTTTTGGTTGTAGGGCTAAGTACGGCGAGGTGGCTGGCTTCGCGGTTTTCCAGGCCCGCCCTGGTGTAGGTGCTTTTCCCCCAACACCCCGGCGGCTGAAAGCTTCATCAAGCGCTGAAATTTCGGACAGGCCAGGTGATCGTCCTCCGGGCACTGCGCTGCATGCCGCAGCCCCTTGCTCATTGCTTGCAAGCGCTTGACCCGTGCATCGATTTCGTCCGCTTTAGCTATCAGCATTTACCGATCGACCTGCAGGTCCACCAGCATCGCGCCCACTTCATCCAGGGAAAAGCCTGCAGCCTGGCCTAGGGCAATCAGTGCCAGCCGGTCTGCCACGTCGGCAGCAAACTGCCGCCGCTGGCCGCGGCCGGCGAGGGACTTGAGCAAGCCTTTCTTTTCGTAATAGCGCAGCGTTGATGCGGGTACGCCTGTGCGCTTGGCGACATCGGCAATGTCCATTCTAGGCCTTGACTTGAAGTTGACTTCAACTTCTATGCTGCGCGGCATGTTGCTGAACGTCAATCTTAGAGGGCTGAATCGATGACGCTTGCCATGCTAAAAGCCGCTTTGCTGATCGGGGTTGGGGCCACCGTGATCATGGACCTGTGGGGGATGTTGCTGCGGCGCTTGGGTATCCCTACCTTGAATTTCGCCATGGTGGGGCGCTGGGCGGGCCATGTGATGAAGGGGCGGGTGCGCCACGACGCTATCGCCAAGGCCGAACCGGTTGCGAACGAACTGGCCTTGGGGTGGGTTATCCACTACGTGATCGGTGTGCTGTTTGCCGTGATGCTGGTGGGGATGGTCGGGGAGGGCTGGCTGAGTGCCCCGACGCTTTGGCCTGCGCTGGTTTGGGGTATGGCGACGGTGGTGGCGCCGCTGTGCTTCATGCAGCCGGTGATGGGGGCGGGGCTCTTTGCCTCGCGGACGCCGACACCTGGGCGTAACTGCCTGAAGAGTCTGGTGACCCATACGGTGTTTGGGGTTGGGATGTTCTTGAGTGCCGGTTTGATTGCGTCAGGTTGAAGACAGCGCTCGGGATTACAGCAGTCTCAAGATCAAGAGGCCGGCGAGAAGTAACGCCAAAGCAAAGCCCGCACCTAGGCTGAACGGCAAAAGCGCTGACCAAGGAGAAAAGGCTCTTGCCTTGCGCATTTCTTCGGCCAGGGCCTCAACTTCGCGATGGGATTGTTCAACCCTATCTTGAGTGGAACGGGGCATGATCTTTCCTCTTGCCATAAACGAGCGTGCTTAGAGTTTAACCAGCAGGGCCATGATACCCGCAATGGCAGTCAGTATGACCGAGCCGGTTGCGAAGGGGTGCCAGAACGCCTCTTGTCTAAGCTTGCGCTCTTCAGCCATGAATTTGAGTGCTTCTGCAGCTAGCTTGCGATTCTCGATCTGTAGTCTGTCGAGTTCGAGATTGTCTCGATCATCTTGGAGCATCGGGAGGTGTCTTTTTGAGGGGTGGCGAAAATTATGCGCCATCAGGCGAGAGGTCGGAATCGCTCTATACACCAGATTTCGTAGTCCAATTGCCAACAAGGAAGGATCCTACTCTCGTATAGGCGGTTTCCTGCTGCATTTGTAAGGCTTGCAGAAATATCCTACGCATCCCGTCGACTCCCGTCTGATTGTCCTTGGAAACCCCACCCAATAGGCTTTTGCGGTCGCTGTCGGTTCAGCGATCGGGTGTGGAAACCTGAGTTGTGCGGGACATCTGTCAGTTATGGCAGCTGTAGCGGGAGGTATTCGTACCTACCGGGTTTACCGTACGCCTGGATTTCCACCCCGCTTACAGCTGCCACCCTAATGTGTGGAAACGGAAGGAGGCAGCCTAATCAGTACGGATATGTAATGAAAAAAATCGTCCCCGACCCACCCCATACCTTCGACCTTCCCCCCGGTAAATCCCTTTCCCGCGCCATCAGCGAAGGCGTCGTGCCAATAGAGTTCGCGCTGATGAATGTCTCCCACTACCTAATGTTCGCCTACAGCGACAGCCGTCGAGCACTTGAGCGCATCCAAGACGAAGAAACGCGACAGCTACTGGAGCATGGCCTGCGCGCCATGCAAATCGCCTGGGGCCAGGCTGATGCCGTGACATTGGCTGTCGAACGCCAGAAGTAGCGGGGTCTGCCCACAGTCAGCGGGCTGCTTTAAACAGCGATGTTTAATGCAGGCGAAATTTCTCAGAGCAGCCCCACGTGTCGGTAGGACGCCTCCTGCATCCAGGCGCAATCAATGTCATTACAGTAATGCATGCCGCAACAAGGGAGAGCAGGCATGAAAATGAGCAAGCGGGATTTGGTCGCCGGTGTTCTGGTGACAGTCCTATGGGGCTGTAACTTCTCTGTCATCGAACTAGGCTTGAGAAGCCTGGATCCTTACCTTCTGACGCTGTTGCGTTTCGTGTTCTGCGCTATGCCTCTGGTGTTCTTCGTCAAGCGCCCGGCAGGCATTTCATATGGGGTGCTGGCCCTATACGGTGTGATGTTCGGCGCCGGCTTGTGGTGGGTGGTCAACTTCGCAATGTTCCAAGGCTTGTCCCCCGGCATGTCTTCGGTGTTTCTGCAGTTCAGTGCCTTTTTCACTATCCTCCTCAGCAGCCTCCTTCTGGGCGAGCGAGTCAGTGGAATCCATCTGTGCGGCATGGCCTCAGCCGCCTGCGGTCTGATAATGATCTTGGCATTAGGCGGTGAGTCGTCGACGGTTACCGGTGTTCTACTTGTACTTATCGCTGCCCTGGCCTGGTCGCTGTGCAACCTGGTGGTCAAGCTCAAACGCCCGGCCGACATGGTCGCGTTCATTATCTGGTCGAGCCTTTTTTCGGTCCCGGCGATATTCGTTTTGACAGTCGCAGCCAATGGCTGGGCCTCATTCGCAGTGCTTGCCGGTGGTATAGCGTGGGAAGCCTTGTTCTCTGTGCTGTTCCAGAGCTACATCACAACCATCCTGGGCTACCTGGTATGGAACAACTTGATGAAGAAATACCCGGCTGCCCAGGTCGCACCGCTCTCGCTGCTCGTGCCTATATCGGGGCTGGTTGCTTCCTACCTGTTTTTTGGCGAGCAGATGAGCATTGCCAAAGCGATTGCGATTGGCTTCGTCTTGCTGGGCATCTTGATCTTCGTCAACGCCCACAACCTGCAGCGGATCATGAGGGGCAGAGGCTTGACGGAATAGCGCAGTGCACGCCCTCTTCGCAGCACACGCCTGCTCCCCAAATTGTGTGCAACGTCTCTATTTAGGGCGTCCGCGCTGCGGCATTCCCAGCATACCCCGCACCCCCATACCGCTGACTGATCCGCTCGATCTCCCCGGACTGCTTCATGCGCACCAGTGCCCTGAGCACCCCTTGCGTCGGTACCCCAGGGTCAGTGCGCACCATGCATCCCAAGTCCTGCTCTTCCAGCACTGCCAGCGTTTGCAGCTGTTGCCCCGCCGGCAAGCCTTGGTTGAACCACTGCAACGACAATTCGTTGCTCACCGCATGCAGATACCGCCCCGCGTGCAGCTTCTGCAGGGCCAGCAGCTGGCTGCGGCTGTCTTCGCGGTGCAATCGGCCCTGTTCGAACAAGGGTTGCAAGGTGCCGTAGGCATAACCCAGCACAGTGCCGATGGCTTGCGGCGCCAGTTGCTCTGGGCGGGTAGGGTTGCTTGCATCAGCGCCGCCAACCAATACGTCGCGCTGGTGGATCACGGGGATGCTCCAGACAAAATTGCCCGGCCGATCCTGAAACCATTGGGTGCTGACATAGCAGCGCACGTCGATATCGCCGCTTTCCATGGCCTCCTGCAGGCGCAGGCGTGCCAGTACGTGATACTCCGGGCGTACACCCACTTCCCGGGCAATGGCCTGCATCAGGTCGAACAGCAAACCTTCCACCGGCTGATCGCCTTCGACACGCATCAGCGGCATGCTCCAGCTCTCGGCGACGGAAAAACGCAGCACGGGTGGGTCGGCCAGGCTGTGGGTGGTCCACAGCAATAGCAGGGGCAACAGTCTTCGCAAGGCACATCCTCCCTGGATAGCGCGCCAGTTTCATAGCTTAGACCAGTCGCGCAGGGTGCAATTTCGGCCCCGCTCCGCTAGCATTAGCGATCTTCCGCTCGATCAGGCTACGATGGTTTTTCGATGAGTTATCAGGTTCTTGCACGAAAATGGCGTCCGCGCTCGTTCCGCGAAATGGTCGGCCAGGCCCATGTGCTCAAGGCCTTGATCAATGCCTTGGACAACCAGCGCTTGCACCATGCCTACCTGTTTACCGGCACCCGCGGTGTGGGCAAGACTACCATCGCCCGCATTATCGCCAAATGCCTGAACTGCGAAACCGGCATCACCTCGACGCCCTGCGGCACCTGTTCAGTGTGCCGGGAGATCGACGAGGGCCGTTTCGTCGACCTGATCGAGATCGACGCCGCCAGCCGCACCAAGGTCGAAGACACCCGCGAGCTGCTGGATAACGTGCAATATGCCCCGAGCCGTGGGCGCTTCAAGGTCTATTTGATCGACGAAGTGCACATGCTCTCGACCCACTCGTTCAACGCCTTGCTCAAGACGCTGGAAGAGCCGCCGCCCTACGTCAAGTTCATCCTCGCCACCACCGACCCGCAGAAGCTGCCAGCGACCATCCTGTCGCGTTGCCTGCAGTTCTCGCTGAAGAACATGAGCCCGGAGCGGGTAGTCGAGCACCTTAGCCATGTGCTGACCGCCGAAAACGTGCCGTTCGAGCCAGATGCCCTATGGCTGCTGGGCCGCGCCGCCGACGGTTCGATGCGCGATGCCATGAGCTTGACTGACCAGGCCATCGCGTTTGGTGAAGGCAAGGTGCTGGCGGCCGATGTGCGGGCCATGCTCGGTAGCCTCGACCATGGCCAGGTCTATGGCGTGCTGCAGGCGCTGCTAGAAGGCGATGCCCGCGCGCTGCTGGAGGCGGTGCGCAACCTTGCCGAGCAAGGGCCGGACTGGAGCGGCGTGCTGGCCGAAATGCTCAACGTGCTGCACCGTGTCGCCATTGCCCAGGCTCTGCCGGAGGCGGTGGACAACGGCCAGGGCGACCGCGACCGCGTGTTGGCGCTGGCCTCGGCATTGCCGGCCGAGGACGTGCAATTCTATTACCAGATGGGCCTGATTGGCCGCCGCGACCTGCCCTTGGCGCCAGACCCGCGGGGTGGCTTCGAGATGGTCCTGTTGCGCATGCTGGCGTTCCGCCCGGCCGACACCGATGACGCGCCGAAACCGGTGCTAAAGCCGGTGGGGATCAGCCAAGCCACAGCTGATCCTGCAACACCGGTGGCAACTGCGGGAGTGGCCCATCAGCCAGCCGCAGCGCCCGTGGCGCCGGTTGTCGCGCAAGCGGTGGAGGTGCCGACCCCTGTAGCACTCGCTGTAGAGCCGACGCCTGCCGTTACCCAGCCAGCGCCAGTTGAACCTGCTGCGCCGGCACCCGCACCTGTCGAGGACGTCATCGACCTGCCCTGGGAAGAGCCTGTAGCGCCCCCCGTGCCGGTTGCCGCCTCGCCGGTGCCTGTGGCTGAGCCAACACCTGAGCCAACACCCGCGCCCCAGCCAGCCATGGCCGAGCCGCAGCGCGAGCAGCCGGCCTACGACGAGCCGCCGTTCGACCCGTCGGCCTATGCGGCAGCGGGCATGGACCGCGACGACGAACCGCCAGCGGACGAAGATTACTACGTAGGTGACAGCGACCCCGTCGGCTTCAGTTACCTCGATGAACTGGCCGAGCACGTTCAGGAAGAGCAGCGCAAGCCTGCTGCCGAACCGCTGCCGGCCGCCCAGCCGGCTACGGGCCTGGCCCTGCAATGGCTGGAATTATTCCCACAGTTGCCTGTCTCCGGTATGACAGGCAACATCGCCGCAAACTGTACGCTGATTGCCGCCGACGGCGACGACTGGCTGCTGCACCTGGACCCAGGCCAGGGCGCACTGTTCAACGCCACCCAGCAGCGGCGCTTGAACGACGCGCTCAATCAGCACCTGGGGCGCACCCTGAACCTGCGTATCGAGCTGATACGCCCTGAGCAGGAAACGCCGGCCCAGGCCGCCTCGCGCAAGCGTGCCGAGCGCCAGCAGGACGCCGTGGTGTCGATCGAGCAGGACCCGTTGATCCAGCAGATGATCAAGCAGTTCGGTGCCAAGGTGCGACAGGATACTATTGAGCCTGTAGAGGCCCTGGCCAATCAGGGCCAGTAACGGATAACCATGCGGCTGGCCCGGTGCCGGGCCGCATCACATGACCCAATCGAGGTATACCCCCATGATGAAAGGTGGCATGGCCGGCCTGATGAAGCAGGCCCAGCAGATGCAGGAAAAAATGGCCAAGATGCAAGAAGAACTGGCCAACGCCGAAGTGACCGGCCAATCCGGTGGCGGCCTGGTGAGCGTGGTGATGACTGGTCGTCACGACGTTAAGCGCGTCAGCATCGACCAAAGCCTGATGTCGACCGATGAAGACGACAAGGAAGTGCTTGAAGACCTGATCGCTGCTGCACTGAACGATGCGGTCCGTAAGGTCGAGCAGAGCAGCCAGGAAAAAATGGGCGGCATGACCGCTGGCATGCAGTTGCCGCCAGGCTTCAAAATGCCGTTCTGATACACCTTTTGCGTCAAATGGGGAGCAACGGCCTTGGGGCCGTTGCTCCCTTGTTCATTCTGTTCCCCCGACTTGCAGGCCTGCCTACATGAGCTTCAGCCCCCTGATCCGCCAACTGATCGATGCCTTGCGCACCCTGCCGGGTGTGGGCCAGAAAACCGCCCAGCGCATGGCCCTGCAACTGCTTGAGCGTGACCGCAGCGGCGGCCTGCGGTTGGCTCAGGCGTTGACCCAGGCCATGGAAGGGGTTGGCCATTGCCGTCAGTGCCGCACCCTGACCGAGCAAGAACTCTGCCCGCAGTGCGCCGACCCGCGCCGTGACGACACGCAGTTGTGTGTGGTCGAAGGGCCGGTGGATGTGTATGCGGTGGAGCAGACTGGTTACCGCGGCCGCTATTTCGTGCTCAAGGGGCATCTGTCGCCGCTCGATGGCCTGGGGCCTGAGGCGATCGGCGTGCCGCAGCTGATGGCGCGAATCGAGGAGCAGGGCACCTTTACCGAGGTGATCCTGGCGACCAACCCGACGGTGGAAGGGGAGGCGACGGCGCATTACATCGCGCAGTTGCTGAACGAGAAAGGCCTGGTGGCGTCGCGCATTGCCCATGGTGTGCCGCTGGGTGGCGAGCTGGAGCTGGTGGATGGCGGGACATTGGCGCATGCCTTTGCGGGGCGCAGGCCGATTTCGCTGTGATTCGAAATAGTGGGGCCGCTGTGCGGCCCATTCGCGGGACAAGCCCGCTCCCACAGGTACTGCGGTACCTCAAAGGCCTTCACAAGACCTGTGGGAGCGGGCTTGTCCCACGAATGGGTGGCAACGCCGCCCCTGAATACGACTCAGTATTCGTTCAGCGAAAACTCGGTCAGGCAGAAGGTCGGCACACCCGCAGCCTGCAGCCGGCGCGAACCCTCCAGCTCCGGCAGGTCAATGATCGCTGCCGCTTCAAATACCTGAGCCCCGGTACGGCGCACCAGGTTGGCTGCCGCCAGCAGGGTGCCGCCAGTGGCAATCAGGTCATCGAAAATCAACACCGAGTCGCCTTCGCACAAGCTGTCGGCATGCACTTCGAGGAAGGCCTCGCCGTACTCGGTCTGATAACCCTCGCTCAGCACGTCAGCCGGCAGCTTGCCCTGTTTGCGGAACAGGATCAGCGGCTTGTTCAGCTGGTGGGCGATGATTGAGCCGATCAGGAAGCCGCGCGCGTCCATGGCGCCGATGTGGCTGAACTCAGCCTCGACATAACGCTCGATGAACTGGTCGGCGACATAGCGCAGCCCGCGTGGGGATTGGAACAGCGGGGTGATGTCGCGAAAGATCACACCCGGTTTGGGGAAGTCCACTACCGGGCGGATCAGGGCTTTGAGGTCGAAGGCTTCGCTATGCATTGTTGCGGGTATCCTGGAAAAACGATGGCGCCAGTATACCCGTTAACAAAGGCTCAGGCCTCCATTGCACCGCCGGCCAGCGCGCACAACTGAATCGGGTCGAGGATATGCACTTCCTTGCCTTCGGCGCGAATCAGGCCGTTTTGCTGGAAGCGGGTGAAGACCCGCGACACGGTTTCCACCGCCAGGCCCAGGTAATTGCCGATTTCGTTGCGCGACATGCTCAGGCGGAACTGGTTAGCCGAGTAGCCACGTGCGCGGAAGCGTGCGGACAGGTTGACCAGGAAGGTGGCAATGCGTTCGTCGGCGGTTTTCTTCGACAGCAGCAGCATCATTTGCTGGTCGTCGCGGATCTCGCGGCTCATCACACGCATCAGCTGACGACGCAACTGCGGCAATTGCACCGAGAGTTCGTCGAGGCGTTCGAAGGGGATTTCGCACACCGACGTGGTCTCTTGGGCCTGGGCCGACACCGGGTAGGCTTCGGTGTCCATGCCGGACAGGCCGACCAGTTCGCTGGGCAGGTGGAAGCCGGTGATCTGCTCTTCGCCGCTGTCGCTGAGGCTGAAGGTTTTGAGGGCGCCGGAACGTACTGCGTAGACCGAGCCGAAATTGTCACCCTGGCGGAACAGGAACTCGCCTTTCTTCAGCGGCCGTCCACGTTTGACGATTTCATCCAGTGCTTCCATGTCTTCCAGGTTCAGCGAAAGAGGCAGGCACAGGGGGGCCAGGCTGCAATCCTTGCAATGGGCCTGGGTATGTGGGCGCAGTTTAACTGGCTCGGACATTTTCAATCGATCCTTGTGGGAAAGCACACATAAGACGTAAGGGTAACTCACGGCGTAGGTTGTAGGCCAGCGTGCGCTATTGTGGAGCGTGCTGGCGAAGCCGCGGCGGGTGCGCGCCGAGGCCTTTCGTGTACCCATAGTGTGCCGCACAAGCCCACTTGTCCATGCGGTTGAACGTCTCGCTTTTCAGATGACCCGTGAGAAGCGCTGGCGGTTTTGCATCGCCAGGTAGGCGTCGAACACCATGCACACCGAGCGCGCCAACAGGCGGCCGGCGGGCAGGATGCGGATGCCCTTGTCGTCCAGGCTGATCAGGCCATCACGCTGCAAGGTCAGCAGTTCTGGCCAAAGGTCATTGAAGTAACCGCGAAAATCGATGGTGAAGGCCTGTTCGATCGGCTCGTAGTCCAGTTCGAAATGGCAGATCAACTGCTGGATCACTGCCCGGCGCAGGCGATCGTCGTGGTTGCACAGCAGGCCGCGCTGGGTGGCCAGTTGGGCGTTGGAGAGGCTGTCCTGGTAGGTGTTGAGGTCGCTGCTGTTCTGGCAATAGAGGTCGCCGATCTGGCTGATGGCAGACACCCCCAGGCCGATCAGGTCGCAATGGCCATGGGTGGTGTAGCCCTGGAAGTTGCGTTGCAGGGTGCCTTCTTCCTGGGCCATGGCCAGCTCATCGTCGGGCAGGGCGAAGTGGTCCATGCCGATGTAGCGGTAACCGGCAGCGGTCAGCTGGTCGATGGTGGCATGCAGCATCTCGAGCTTGGCTGACGGGCTCGGCAGGTCATTGTTGTCGATGCGTCGCTGAGGCATGAAACGCTCGGGCAGGTGGGCGTAGTTGAACACCGACAGGCGGTCGGGTTGCAGGCGGATCACCTCTTCGACGGTGCGGGCAAAGCCTTCCGGGGTCTGTTTGGGCAGGCCGTAGATCAAGTCCAGGTTGATCGAGCGGAACTGCAAGGTACGCGCCGCCTCGATCAGGGTGCGGGTCTGCTCCAGGCTCTGCAGGCGGTTGACCGCCCGCTGCACGGCCGGGTCCAGGTCCTGCACGCCCAGGCTGACACGGTTGAAGCCCAGCTCGCGGAGCAGGCCCATGGTCGACCAGTCGGCTTCGCGTGGGTCGATTTCGATGCCGTAGTCGCCGGAATCATCGTCCAGCAGGTTGAAATGCTGGCGCAGGGTGGCCATCAGCTGGCGCAATTCCACGGGGCTGAGGAAGGTGGGCGTGCCGCCGCCGAAGTGCAGTTGCTCGACCCGTTGCTTGGGGTCCAGGTGGCAGGCGATCAGCTGGATTTCCTGCTCCAGGCGTTGCAGGTAGGGCGCAGCGCGGCCACGGTCCTTGGTGATGACTTTGTTGCAGGCGCAGTAGTAGCAGATGTTGGCGCAAAACGGCACGTGCACGTACAGCGACAACGGGCGCACCGCCCGGCGGCTCTCGCGCAGCGCGTGGAGCAGGTCGAACGAGCCCACTTCGCTGTGCAGTTGCACGGCGGTCGGGTAGGAGGTGTAGCGTGGTCCGGCCAGGTCGTAGCGGCGGATCAGGTCGGTGTCCCAACGTAGGTCGTCGAGCATGTGGGCGGTCCCCGGATAGAGCGAGCAGTGTCCGGAGTCTATGGCCGTCTGTAGGAATCTGTGTTGATTTGTATCAAGAGCCTTTAGGGCCGCTGAGCGGCCCATCGCCGGCAAGCCAGCTCCCACAGGTGCCTCACTGCCTCAAGGCTTGTGCTGTAGCAGTGGGCGCTGGCTTGCCGGCGATGGGCTGCACAGCAGCCCGCTTCAGTGCCCCATCAACCAATGCTGGTGTGGCCCAGGCAGCGTCCACAGGCCAAACAGGATGACCAGCAAGCCACCCGCCATGCGCACGCTGCGCCGTCGCAACAGGCTGCTGACCCGCTCCGCCGCCAAGCCCGTGGCGAGCAATACCGGCCAGGTGCCCAGCCCGAAGGCTAGCATCAACGCGGCGCTGTACCCCGCATTCCCCTGGCTCGCAGCCCACAGCAACGTGCTGTACACCAGCCCGCACGGCAACCAGCCCCACAAGGCCCCCAGCAACAGGGCGCGCGGCAGGCTCGACACCGGCAGCAAGCGCGAGGCGACTGGCTGGATATGCCGCCACAGCCCTCGGCCCAGGGCCTCGATACGGGTCAACCCGCTCCACCAGCCGGCCAGGTATAGCCCCATGGCAATCAACAGCAACGCGGCTACCACCCGCAGCGCCAGGGCGGCCGGGCTGCTGGCCACGGCCCAGCCAGCCAGGCCCACCAGCAGGCCGGCGCAGGCATAGCTGAGAATGCGCCCGATGTTGTACGCCAACAGCAGCTGCAAGCGTCGACCGCGCTGCTCGGGCGGGATGGCCAGGGTCAGCGCGCCCATCAGGCCGCCGCACATGCCCAGGCAGTGGCCGCCACCGAGCAGGCCAAGGATCAGCGCCGAGCCGAGCAGGGGCAGCAGGTCAGGCACGAGGTGGGGGTTCCTTGTCGTCTTCGGCCAAGCTGTCGTCCGGCTTGACCGCAGCCTGGTGGCGCGGGTCCTGGTCGTCGAACAGGATGCTGTGGGCAGGGCCTTCGAGGTCGTCGTACTGGCCGCTGTCCACTGCCCAGAAGAAGATGTACACGGCGACGCCGACAAGCAGCAGGGCGGCCGGGATCATGACATAGAGGGCTGGCATGGGCGGCTCCTGATCAGGCGGTGGCGGGTTGCGGGTGGCTGCTGGAGGCCGCCACGCCTGGCAGCCGGGTCAGGCGCAGGGCGTTGAGGACCACGATCAGCGAGCTCACCGACATGCCGATGGCCGCCCACACGGGGGTGATCCAGCCGAGCGCGGCAAACGGCAACATGAGGCCATTATACAGGGTCGCCCACAGCAGGTTCTCGAGGATGTTGCGGCGCGTGCGGCGGGCCAGGTCGAAGGCCTGTACCAGCGCCTGCAGGCGGTTGGACAGCAGCACCGCATCGGCGCTGGTCTTGGCCAGGTCAGTGGCGCTGCCCATGGCGATGCTGATGTCGGCGGCAGCCAGCACCGGCACGTCGTTGACCCCATCACCCAGCATCAGCACCTTGCGGCCAGCGGCTTGCAGCGCCTTGAGCCGGTCCAGCTTGTCGTCCGGGCGCAGGCCGCCGATGGCCTGGTCGATGCCCAGTTGCGCCGCCACTTCGGCGACCATCGGCGAGCTGTCACCCGACAGCAGCAGCGTCCGCCAGCCCCGCGCCTTGCAGGCGGCGAGCAGGGCCGGGGCATCATCGCGCAGGCGGTCATCGAGGCCGAACCAGGCCAGCGGCCCTTGGCGATCACCCAGCAGCAGCCATTGGCCGCGTGGCTCGGGCACGCCGGGGATTTCTGCGCCACTCAGGGCGCACACGAACGTGGCCTGGCCGATACGCAGGCGTTGGCCGTCAACCAGCCCCTCCAGGCCCAGGCCTGGCACGGTCTGCACGTCGTCGGCGGGCGCGGCGGTGCGGCCGAAAGCGCGTGCGATGGGGTGTTCGGAGCGGTTTTCCAGGGCGGCGGCCAGGGCCAGGCAACGGTCGGCGGCCAGGTCGGCCAGCGGGCGAATGCTGCGCAGGGTCAGGCGGCCTTCGGTGAGCGTGCCGGTCTTGTCGAAGATGACCGTGTCGATCTGGTTGAGGCCTTCGAGCACATGGCCGCGGGTCACCAGCAGGCCGAGTTTGTGCAGGGTGCCGGTGGCGGCGGTAAGGGCCGTGGGCGTGGCCAGGGACAAGGCGCAAGGGCAGGTCGCCACCAGCATGGCCAGCACGATCCAGAAGGCGCGGTCCGGGGCCAGGTGCCACCACCACAGGCCGATGGCTACGGCGGCTATCAAGGTAAACAGCAAGAACCACTGCGAAGCGCGGTCGGCGATCTCGGCCAGGCGCGGCTTTTCGGTCTGCGCGCGTTCCAGCAGGCGGACGATGGCCGACAGCCGCGAGTCGTGGCCGAGGGCTTCGACTTCCACGTTCAGGGTGCTCTCGACGTTCAGGGTGCCACCGGTGACCCGATCGCCGACGCGACGCGGCTGCGGCAGGTATTCGCCGGTCAGCAGTGACTCGTCGACGCTGGAGCGGCCTTCGACGATGCGCCCATCGGCGGGGATTACCGCGCCGGGCAGGACTTGCACCGTGTCGCCGCGCTGCAGTTCGCTGAGCAGGATGCGCTCGGCACGGCCGATAACGTCCAGGCGCAGGCACGAGGCGGGCAGCAGGTTGACCAGTTGCGCGGTGGCCGCCGCGGTGCGCTCGCGGGCACGTCGCTCAAGGTAGCGACCGGTCAGCAGGAACAGGGCAAACATGCCGACGGTATCGAAATACAGCTCGCCGCTGCCGCTGATCGCGGTCCAGATCCCGGCGCCGAACGCCAGGGCGATGGCCAGCGATACCGAGACGTCCATGGTCAGGTGACGGGTGCGCAGGTCGCGCGCTGCGCCTTTGAAGAATGGCGCGCAGCTGTAGAACACGATCGGGATGGTCAGAAACAGCGCGACCCAGCGCAGGATGGTGTGCAGCTCGGGCGACAGGTCGATGTTGAATTCGGGCCAGGTGGCCATGGTTGCCATCATCGCCTGGAACCACAGCAGCCCGGCGACACCCAGGCGCCGTAAGGCGCTGCGGTTCTCCCGGGCCAGCTGTTCGGCGGCCTGGTCGGGTTGGTAGGGGTGGGCGGCGTAGCCGATCTGGCGCAGCTCGGCGAGCAGGCGCGAGAGGGGCAGCTGGTGGTCGTCCCAGGCCAGCAGCAGGCGGTGATTGGACAGGTTCAGGCGTGCTTCGGTGACCCCGGGCAGGTTGCGCAGGTGCTTTTCGATCAGCCAGCCGCAGGCGGCGCAACTGATGCCCTCGACCAGCAAGGTGGCTTCGGCCAGTTCGCCGGCGTGGCGGACGAAGGTTTGTTGCACGTCGCTGCGGTCGTAGAGCGCCAGTTCATCCTGCAGTTGCCTGGGCAAGGCTTCGGGGTTGGCGCTGGTGTCACTGCGGTGTTGGTAATAGTGCTCCAGGCCCCCGGCGACGATGGACTCGGCCACTGCCTGGCAGCCTGGGCAGCAGAACTGCCGTGGCTCGCCGAGGACCACGGCGGTGAAGCGGTTGCCGGCGGGGACGGGCAGGGCGCAGTGGTAGCAGGGGGTGGGTTGGGTCATAAGGCGAGCACGCATTGACTGTCAGGGACGGGTCCTGTGGGAGCGGGCTTGCCCCGCGAATGGGCCGGCATGGGCGACATCATAAGCAGGCTTGGCCCTTTCGCGGGGCAAGCCCGCTCCCACAGGTAGAGAAAGTGTCGCGATTACTTGTGTTCTGCGCCTAGCAACGCTTCATCGCCCAGCTGCAGAGTCACACCATGCTCCACCTTCTCTTCCTCGAACAACCGCCACACCTGCCCTTGCTGGCTGCCCAGCAACTCGACGAAGCGCCGCCCTTCGACCTTGTCGTCCAGTTGCCCGACATAGCGCCCAGCCTCGGCACGGGTTAGCGCCACCTTGCGGTCCTTGTTCGGCTGGGTGGGCGAGATCAGGTTCAGTTCCAGCGTTTGCGGGTCGCTGTCGCCCGTCAGGCGCAGGTCGACTTCGCCGGTCAGCTCATCCAAATGCACGCTGGCCTTGAGGTTCAAGGTCTGGGCCAGCAGCTCACGGTCCAGCGAGCGGTTGATGCCTTTGCCGGCCTCGTAGTAGTTGTCGTTGACCAGGTTGTCCGGGTTGCGCACGGCAATGCTGACCATGGTCAGGCTCAGGCACACCGAGGTGGTGAGGATGCCGATGATGATCCAGGGCCAGAGGTGCTTGTACCAAGGGCTGGCGGCGGTGGCGGCAGGCATTGTCGATAATCTCTCTCAGCGGATCTGTGGGCCGATGAAGCGGCTCTTGGCTTCAACCTGGGCGTCGCTGTCATCGGCGCTCTTGAGGATGAAGGTGATTTCGTTGGTGGTCGATGGTAGTTTCTCGGGCGCTATCGACAGCTGCACGGGCAGGCTGACGATGTCACCGGCCGCCACGCGGATCTCGCGCTGGCCTTCGAGCTTGAGGTCCGGCAGGCCGGCGGCATCGAGCACGTAGACGTGGTCGCGTTGGTCTTTGTTCATGACCTTGAGGCTGTAGACGTTCTCGATCCGGCCCTGGGCGTTTTCGCGGTACAGCACGCGGTCTTTGCTGACGTCGAAGCCGACCAGCGAGCGGGTGGCGAAGGCGGTGGCCAGGGCGCCGATCATGACCAGCAGCACCAGCGCATAGCCGATCAGCCGAGGGCGCAGCATGTGGGTTTTCTGCCCCGACAAGTTGTGCTCGGTGGTGTAGCTGATCAGCCCTTTGGGGTAGTTCATCTTGTCCATGATGGTGTCGCAGGCGTCGATGCACGCGGCGCAGCCGATACACTCGATCTGCAGGCCGTCGCGGATGTCGATGCCGGTGGGGCAGACCTGCACGCACATGGTGCAGTCGATGCAGTCGCCCAGGCCTTGGGCCTTGTAGTCGATGTCTTTTTTACGCGGGCCACGGGTTTCGCCACGGCGCGGGTCGTAGGACACGATCAGCGTGTCCTTGTCGAACATCACGCTCTGGAAGCGTGCATAGGGGCACATGTACACGCACACCTGCTCGCGCAGCCAACCGGCGTTGCCATAGGTGGCGAGGGTGAAGAAACCGACCCAGAAGTAGGCCCAGCCATCGGCTTGGCCGGTGAAGAATTCGATGGCCAGCTCACGGATCGGCGAGAAGTAACCGACAAAGGTCATGCCGGTGACGAAACCGATCAGCAGCCACAGGCTGTGCTTGGCGAATTTGCGCAGGAACTTGTTGCCGCTCATGGGGGCGCGGTCGAGCTTCATGCGCTGGTTGCGGTCACCCTCGGTGACTTTTTCGCACCACATGAAAATCCACGTCCACACGCTTTGCGGGCAGGTATAGCCGCACCACACCCGGCCGGCATACACGGTGACGAAGAACAGGCCAAACGCGGCGACGATGAGGATGCCTGACAGGAGGATGAAGTCCTGGGGCCAGATGGTGGCGCCGAAGATGTAGAACTTGCGCTCGGGCAGGTTCCACCAGACGGCCTGGTGACCGCCCCAGTTCAGCCACACGGTGCCGAAGTAGAGCAGGAACAGTACTGCACCGCCGACCATGCGCAGGCGGCGGAACACGCCTGTGAAGGCGCGGGTGTAGATTTTCTCGCGGGAGGCGTAGAGGTCGACGGAATCCTTCCCTTTGTTGGCAGGCGGGGTGACGTCATGTACCGGAATTTGCTTGCTCATCATCAAGTCCCACGGCAGTGGAGAAATGCCGCGGCCAGTGCATGCCGGCCGCAGTCTCGCGCAATCTGCTAGCGCTCTGCGACCCATGATACGCCTGTGATGGCACCCAGGGGTTGCACTGCGACCTTTAGTCGCGTTGGGTTCGTGGTATGAATCGTGATATGGCGGGTGTCAATTGATCCAGGTCAGCTTGTGCTGGATTCTTCGCGGGTAAACCCGCTCCCACAGGGACCCCGCTGCCCTCAGGCTCGGCGAGATACCTGTGGGAGCGGGTTTACCCGCGAAGAGGCCGGACCTGCTTACTCAGCCTTTTGAGGCTCCTGCTCCTGATGCGACAGGCTGTACACATAAGCTGCCAGCAGGTGCACCTTGTCATTGCCCTGCAGCTGCTCCTGCGCCGGCATCTGCCCCTGGCGACCGTAACGAATGGTCTGCTGAAGTTGGGCAAAGCTCGAGCCGTAGATGAACGCCTGCGGATGGGTCAGGTTTGGCGCACCCATGGCCGGCGTACCCTTGCCCTCTGGCCCGTGGCAGGCCACGCAGTTGGCGGCGAAGATCTTCTGCCCGTTTTCGGCATCGGCCTTGGCGCCTTCCGGCAGGGTGCGGCCATCGAGCTTGCTGACCACAAAGGCTGCCACATCGGCAACGCCTTGCTCGCCGATCACCTCGGACCAGGCCGGCATCACGCCGTGGCGACCGCCCATGATGGTGGTCTTGATGGTTTCCGGCTCACCGCCCCAACGCCAGTCGTTGTCGGTCAGGTTAGGAAAGCCGTAGGCGCCCTTGGCGTCGGAGCCGTGGCACACCGAGCAGTTGGAAGCGAACAGCCGTGCGCCCATTTTCAGGGCCTGCGGGTCTTTGGCGACTTCCTCGATGGGCATCGCCGCGAACTTGGCGAAGATCGGCCCGAAGCGGGCATCGGCCTTGGCCATTTCCTTTTCCCACTCGTGCACGCCGGTCCAGCCCGGCTGGCCGTTGGCGAACTCGGTCTGCTTGTCGGTGTCCAGGTACGAATAGCCTGGCAGCATACCTTTCCAGTTACCCAGGCCTGGGTACAGCACCAGGTAGCCGAGGGCGAAGATGATGGTGCCGACGAACAGCCAGAACCACCATTTGGGCAGCGGGTTGTCATATTCCTCGATGCCATCGAAGGCATGCCCGACGGTCTCGTCGGTGACCTCTTCGCGCTGGCCCTTGCGGGTGGACAGCAGCAGCCAGGTCAGTGAGAAGATGGTGCCCAGGGTCAGGACGGTGACGTACAGACTCCAGAAGGTTGTCATTGTTTTTTGCTCCCAGAAGCTTTTGCTTGCGCTTGCTCGACGTGCCGGGTGGCTTCGGGGTCATCCGCGAAGGGCAACCGGGTCGCCTCGTCGAACTCCTGCTTGCGCCGTGGGTTGAACACCCACAGCGCCAGGCCTACGAAGGCCACCATCACCACGACGGTGCCCAGGCCGCGAATCATCCCGATATCCATCAGCGTCACCGTTTGCTTTTGATGATGGTGCCAAGACCCTGCAGGTACGCGACGATGGCGTCCATCTCGGTCTTGCCCTTGACCGCGTCCCGCGCGCCGGCGATGTCGGCGTCGGTGTACGGCGTGCCGAGGGTCCGCAGGACTTCCATCTTCTTCGCGGTGTCCTTGCCGTCGAGTTTGTTCTCGACCAGCCACGGGTAGGACGGCATCTTCGATTCGGGCACCACGTTGCGCGGGTTGTACAGGTGCGCACGGTGCCAGTCATCGGAGTAGCGGCCGCCCACGCGGGCCAGGTCCGGGCCGGTGCGTTTGGAGCCCCACAGGAAGGGGTGGTCCCACACGCTTTCACCGGCCACCGAGTAGTGGCCGTAGCGCTCGGTCTCGGCGCGGAACGGGCGGATCATCTGCGAGTGGCAGCCCACGCAGCCTTCGCGGATGTAGATGTCGCGGCCTTCAAGCTCCAGCGCGGTGCGCGGCTTCATGCCTTCAACGGGTTTGTTGGTGACGTCCTGGAAAAACAGCGGGACGATCTGGGTCAGGCCACCGACGCTGACGGCGATGACCATGAAGAAGGCCAGCAGGCCTATGTTCTTCTCGACGGCTTCATGCTTCATCAGTGCGCTCCCACGACGACGATCTTGGCGGCTTCATCTGCTTCAACCGGGTTGGCCGCGCGTACGGTGCGGAACACGTTGTAGGCCATCAGCAACATGCCCGAGGCGAAGAATGCACCGCCCAGTGCGCGGACGATGTAGCCCGGGTGGCTGGCCTGCAAGGCTTCGACGAAGGAGTAGGTGAGCGTGCCGTCATCGTTGATGGCGCGCCACATCAGGCCCTGGGTGATGCCGTTGACCCACATCGAGGCGATGTACAGCACGGTGCCGATGGTCGCCAGCCAGAAGTGCGCGTTGATCAAGCCGACGCTGTGCATCTGCGCCCGGCCATACAGCTTGGGAATCATGTGATAAACCGCGCCGATCGAGATCATCGCTACCCAACCAAGGGCACCGGCGTGGACATGGCCGATGGTCCAGTCGGTGTAGTGCGACAGCGAGTTCACGGTCTTGATGGCCATCATCGGGCCTTCGAAGGTGGACATGCCGTAGAACGCCAGCGATACCACGAGGAAGCGCAGGATCGGGTCGGTGCGCAATTTATGCCAGGCACCGGACAAGGTCATCATGCCGTTGATCATGCCCCCCCAGCTTGGCGCCAGCAGGATGATCGACATCACCATGCCCAGCGACTGTGCCCAGTCGGGCAGGGCGGTGTAGTGCAGGTGGTGCGGGCCGGCCCAGATGTACAGGGTGATCAGCGCCCAGAAGTGCACGATCGACAGGCGATACGAGTAGATCGGCCGCTCGGCCTGCTTGGGCACGAAGTAGTACATCATCCCCAGGAAGCCGGTGGTGAGGAAGAAGCCCACGGCGTTGTGGCCGTACCACCACTGGATCATGGCGTCAGTGGCGCCGGAGTAGGCCGAGTACGACTTGAACAGGCTGACCGGCAGCGAGATGTGGTTGACGATGTGCAGCATCGCGGTGACCACGATGAACGCGCCGTAGAACCAGTTGCCGACGTAGATGTGCTTGGTCTTGCGCTTGACGATGGTGCCGAAGAACACCAGCCCGTAGGTCACCCAGACAATGGCCAGCAGGATCGCCAGCGGCCATTCCAGCTCGGCGTATTCCTTGGTGGTGGTGTAGCCCATCGGCAGGGTGATCAGTGCGCCGACGATCACCGCTTGCCAACCCCAGAAGGTGAAGGCCGCCATGCTGTCGGAGATCAGCCGGGTCTGGCAGGTGCGCTGCACCACGTAGTAGCTGGTGCCGAACAACGCACAGCCGCCGAAGGCGAAGATCACCAGGTTGGTGTGCAACGGGCGCAGGCGGCCGAAGCTGGTCCAGGGCAAGTCCAGGTTCAGTTGCGGCCATACCAGTTGCGAGGCGATGAAAACGCCGAGGCCCATGCCAAGGATCCCCCAGACCACCGTCATGATGGCGAACTGGCGGACGACCTTATAGTTATAAGCAGTCGGACTGATTGCTGTGCTCATTCTAAGGTTCCACGGTTTTGATGTTCTTGTTGGTCGAAAAATCGGCGCCAGTATCGATAACCCCTCGGGTTACCGCAACGCAACTTTGGTACGCCGACCCGTGTCCAAGCCCGTCCACCTGTGTCCAGCGGTGTTGGGTTCGAACGATTGGCGAGCAGGGCGTGGCCGATGTGGCGGCGTTCGTGCTGACCAACCTGGATGGCCGCAGCTTGCCGGAAGGGGTCAAGGCCGACCCGGCCAAGGGCAAGGAAATCTTC